>MEQV01000179.1:373-19992 GCA_001770355.1 Betaproteobacteria bacterium RIFCSPLOWO2_02_FULL_62_17 | reverse complement strand
CCAGCCGAATGCAGGTGAGAATTGCCTGCGTGAGTCACGCCCCGGATAGATTTTCCGTTGGCGAAGCATCGGTGACGGTTAAGATAGACGAACAGACCTCAAGAGATGCGTTCCTTCGGAATAAAGGAGTCTTGTGCCATGTTCCTCACCCGTCTCGCCGCGATCCTCTTCATGGCCCTGTTCGCCGGCACTATCGCCGCGCAGCGATACCCGGCTCAACCCATCAAGATTTTTGTCACCGCCGTCGGCGCGCCCGACCTCATCTCGCGGGTGCTGGGAGAGAAAATGGGTGAGGCCCTCGGCCAGCCAATCGTGGTCGAGGCGCGCGTCGGCGGCAGTGGCAGTGTCGCCGGCGAAATCGTCGCCAGGGCTGCACCCGATGGCCATACCCTGCTGTTATGCACCGATGCCATGCTGACGATCACCCCGCATGTCATCGCGAAGATGAGTTTCAATCCGAACAAGGATTTCGCGCCGATAGCAACGCTTGCCTCGAGCGAATTGTTTCTGGCGGTCGGTCCCAACCAGCCTTACAAAACCATCCCCGAGTTCATTGAATTTGCGAAGAAGGCCCGACCGCCGCTTGCCTATGGGTCCAACGGCATCGGCGGCCAGCATCACCTGACAATGGAAATGTTCAAAGCGCGCGCCGGAATCGATTTATTGCATGTGCCCTACAAGGGAGCCACTCCGGCCGCCACCGCGGCTATCACGGGTGAGGTGGCGGCGTTATTCTCCGGCGGCGCTGCCGGGCCGCTGATACGCAGCGGCAGGCTGCGCGCGCTGGCTGTAGCGGGGAGTAAGCGGGTGGCTGCATTGCCCGAGGTGCCTACCGTCGGCGAGTTCTTGCCCGGGTTTGCCAACAGCGTCTGGCTGGCACTGTGCGCGCCGCGCCTGACGCCGGAACCGGTGCTGTCGCGCCTGCGGGCCGAAATAAACAAACCGCTGGCGACGCTGGACGTGAAAGAAAAATTCAACCGGGCAGGCGGGCTCGATCCGCTGATCACCACCCCCGCTGAATTCGCCGAGATGATCCGCGAGGGCTACGAAAAATACGGCAAGCTGGTGAAGGAACTCGGGCTCAGGGTCGATTAGCCGCGGCGACCCAGAATATTTTATTCATCGGCGTCCGAGCGTCAGGCGCCTCGTACGCATGCCATGATTCCACCGGCCTGGGACTCATTGATCTTGCGCCCGCGCCAGGCGACATGCCCATCAGGCCTGACCAGCGTCAAAGGGGCGGCGTAGAGCGCGCGCAGGTCCGCGTCCTGGCTCGCCCGCACCGACGCGGGCACGCCAGCCGCATGCGCCGCGCGCAAAAACGCTTCGCGGCTGCGGGCATCGTTGCCCGTATCCACCAGTACCAAGCCGCGACCGTACCAGTCCAGGGTCGAGGTGGTGTCATCAATCCAGAAGTGTGGTGCCCTGGCGCCCGGCCTGGCCGATTGCCGGTAGAGCATGACCTCCCGCGCCGGCAACTCCTGCCAGTCGGGCTTTACTTCGTAGGAAAGCGCCAGGTGCAGGCTCAGCCGCTGCCATTCGCGCAATAGCGAGGCGCTGATGCGCGTGCCGTCGATCAGGTATCCGTCCGGCGCCGCCAGGGCACTGCCGGCCGCGGCCAGTGCGCTCGAGCGTTGCTGCGCGGCGCTGAAGTCTTCGTCCTCCGGGATGACGACGGGCGATGAATCGTAGACATAGCCGAGGTCGATGCCCAGCTTGTACCACTCGCGCAGCATGGTCGCCGAAAATTTCTGGCCGACCTGGTAGCGCAACAGCGCGCCTTCATAGCTTTCAGCAAGCAAACCGGGATTGGCGCCGGGGGACAGCGTGCGTTGCAGATTGCCGCTCGCCTCGCGCACCGCGCGCTGCGCCACCGGCTTGCGCTCGAGCTCGTAGCTGTCAAGCAGCCTGGGTCCGCCCCATCCTCTGATTGCGGCTTCAATTTTCCAGGAGAGGTCCACGGCATCGGCGATGCCGAGATTCATGCCGAAGCCGCCGGTGGGCGAAGTCATGTGCGCCGCGTCACCGGCGAGAAAAACCTGTCCGTCGCGCCATCGGTCCGCGACCAGTTCGCGCCGCACCCAGGGCACTACCGAAATGACTTCATATGCGGCAGGTTTGCCAATGACGCGCTCGATTGCCGCACGCACTTCAGCATCGCCCAGTTCTTTCTTTTCAGCCGAGCCGATGATCGACAGCCGCCAGTTGTCGCGCCCATCGATGGCAACGACGGTGGCCCAGGTGCCTTCCGGGCCGACGAACAAGTGCCGGTAGCCAAGACGCGTGCTGCGGCTTTCACGCAGGGCCGGGCAGCGGAACAGCACGTTCGTGGTGTGGGTCAAAGTGCCCAGGCCGCTCATGCCGATGCCGGATTGCTTGCGCACCTGGCTGGATGCTCCGTCGCAGCCGACCAGGAAGCGGGAGTTGAATCTTAATGTCTTGCCGCTTTGGATATCCTCGACAACGCTTTCGACGCGTCCGTCATGCTGCGAATACTCCGCCAATCGGCACAGGTACTTTGCGTCGACCGTCGGCATGCTGCGCGCGAACTTCTGCAGGATCGGATCGAACAGGTCCTGGGGACAGCGAAAGCGGGTTTCGGGACTCGATCCCAGCCGGCGTTCCTCGCCGCCGCCGGATGGCGTGGCGAATTCCTCTCGGCCAAGTTCATAGCCGTTAAAGGAAGTGAGGTAGACCATGTCCTGCGGGTAGTCCTTGGGGTAGCCGCAGTTGCGAATGTCGCCGGTGATGCCCCAGCGGCGGCAGAACTCCATGGTGCGCACGTTGATGCCGTCCATCTTCGGCTGGCCGATAACGCCGTCGGTGTGCTCGATCAGTACGCAGCCGATGCCGCGCCAACCCAGGTCGCCGGCGAGCGACAGGCCGACCGGGCCGCCGCCGACGATCAGCACATCAGTTTCGATGGCTTGTCCCTGTTGACATCATCAGTTCTGCTGCAGCCCCAGCCGTTTGACCAGTGCCTCATTGCGCACGCGTTCGCTGCCCACCAGTTGCGCGAACGCTTCAGGCATGAGATTGAGCGGTTCCAGTCCAACGCCCGTGACGAATTTGTCGCGCACTTCGGGCATTGCCAGTGCGCGCAGCGTGTCGGCGGCGATTTTCTGCACCACCGCCGGCGGGGTATTCGCCGGCGCGAACCAGCCGAACCAGGAAGCGGTGGCGAATCCTTGCAGGCCTTCCGCGACCGTGGGTACCTCGGGGAGGATGGGGTTCCTGCGTGTGCCGGTCCAGCCGATGGCTTTCATTTTCCCCTGCTTGATGAGCGGTAGCGCCGCGGTCAGGCCGGTCATGGCGAACTGGATGTCGCTCGCCATGATGGAACGCATGATGTCAACACCGCCCTTGTAGGGGATATGCGTAAAGCTCACTCCTGCCTCCATGGCGAAGCGCTCGGTGCCCAGGTGGTTGGCGCTGCCCGGCCCGAAGCTGCCGTAGTTCATCGTGCCAGGCTTGGCGCGCGCCACGGCAATCAGTTCGGGGATGGAATTGAACGGCGCATCCGGCGCGGCGATGACGATGTTCGAGGCCTGCACCAGACCCACTACGGGTATGAAATCTTTGATCGCATCGTAGGGCAGCTTGCGCACCACGTAGGGCGTAATCGTGAGCGGCACGCCATCGGCCATCAGCAGCGAGTAGCCGTCCGGCGCCGCTTTGGCCACGGCTTCCGCGGCGGTGATGCCGCCGGCGCCGGGCCGGTTCTCGACCAGTGCGCCCTGTCCCCACAGGCGGCCCAGTGCCTGCGTCACGCCACGGGCGAGCGTGTCCTGCAAACCGCCGGGAGGCACGGGCAATATCACGCGCACCGGTTTGACCGGAAAGCTTGTGGCGGCAGGACCTTGCGCGGACACGGGGGCGCCGAGCAGCAGTTGCACCAGCAGCGCAGCGCCGGTGGCGCATGCCAGTTTGTTCCACATCGGACGCTTGATTGCCATGGTTCCCTCCGCTTATGAACCTGCTTGAGTACTGCCCAGACGGACTTCGACGTATTCAGGATCATCGGCCGGGCCGCGCCGCGCAACATACCAGACTTCCTATTCGATTTGCGGATCGCGCGCCGCCGCCGCACTGAACAAGGATTTCCACCAGCTAGAATCCAATTGCGTGCGCGTCCGCTGGCTGAAAGGGCGATTGCGAGGTTGGTTTGCGCACGGGCATGCAGCGGGTGCTCGCGCAGCACCGACCGGTATATCTGTTCGGCCTTGAGGTAGCGCAGTTCCTGCAGGGCGGCATCGGCCCGCTTTATCCGCTCCATCAGGGTGCAGGACGAATCCTCGCGTTGCGACAGGCGGGTTCGCAGCCGGTTGATGAGATTCATCAGGAGGCCGGGCATTTGTTCAGTGAAGTTGTTCTGATCCGACATGTTAATCTTTTGTCCGTCTGCGATGAAACCCCTCGGAGAAACCTCGCCGTGCAAAACTGGCTGGTGCTTCGTCTGGAACGCCTGGTCAATGTCCGTCCTGACGAGGTGGCGGCGTTGCTTTGGGCTTTCGCCTATTTCTTCTGCCTGTTGTGCGCCTACTACATTCTTCGTCCCCTGCGCGATGAAATGGGCGTTGCCGCCGGCGTGTCCAATCTGCAGTGGTTGTTTACCGCCACCTTCCTGGTGATGCTTGCGGCGGTGCCGCTGTTTGGCATGCTGGTGTCGCGGCTGCCACGGCGCCGTTTCGTGCCATCGGTGTACTGGTTTTTCATCGCCTGCATCCTCGCGTTTTTCGGCCTGCTGCAGATCGATGCGTGGCGGGTTCCCGTGGCACGCGCTTTCTTTGTCTGGGTCAGCGTGTTCAACTTGTTCGTGGTGACGGTGTTCTGGGGCTTTGTGGCGGACTTGTTCAGTTTCGAGCAGGGCCGCAGGCTGTTCGGATTTGTCGCCGCCGGCGGCACGGCCGGCGCGCTGCTCGGCCCCTCGCTGACGGCGGCGCTGGCGGTGCCGCTGGGTCCGGTCAATCTGCTTCTGATATCGGCCCTGTTTCTGCTGTGCGCTACCCAATGCGTGCAAGGCCTGCTGCGCAGCGCCCAGGCGCAGGCCGGCGAGGCCGCCTCGAAACTGGACGGCGCAGGACCATCCGGAGAAGCCATCGGCGGCGGAATCCTGGCGGGCCTGACAGAAGTGGCACGCTCGCCTTATCTTCTGCTGATCTGCGCGCATGTGCTGTTGCTCGCGCTCACCAACACTTTTCTTTATTTCCAGCAGGCATCCATCGTTGCCGGGGCCTTCGACAATCCGGCTGAGCGCACCCGCGTGTTTGCGCTGATTGACCTTTCGGTGGGCGTGGTGACGCTGGTGGTGCAGTTGACCATTACCGGCCGCATTCTCACGCGCTATGGCGCGGGCCCGGCGCTGGCGCTGCTCGCGCTGGTCACCATGGCAGGCTTCGGCGCGCTGGCGATGCTGCCGGCACTTGCGGCGGTGATCATTTTCCAGGCCGCCAAGCGCGCCACCGAGTTCGCGGTGGCCAATCCCGCGCGGGAAACCCTTTTTACCGTGGTGAGCCGCGAGCAGAAATACAAGGCGAAAAGCTTCATCGATACTGCGGTGTTTCGCGGCGGCGATGCCGCCAGCGGCTGGGTCTACACCGGACTGCGCGCCCTGGGGATGGAACTGGCGCATATTGCCTGGCTGACCGTGCCGATCGCGGCGCTCTGGGCCTTGCTGCTATTGCATTTGGGAAAAATGCAGGTAAGACTCGCGGCTGCGGGAAAACAGGAGGAAAAGCGCACATGAAAAAACATCGCGATTGGGATGCCGAAAAAGGGATGTCGCGCGGGGAGTTCCTGCGTCTTGCCGCCGCGACCGCCGGCGCACTCGCAGCCGGGAGTCTGCTCGGTTCCGCGGGCCTGGCATTGGCGGCGGATCGGCCGGTGCTCAGGCGGCCGATTCCCTCGTCCGGGGAGATGCTGCCCGTCATCGGCGTGGGCACCGCGGTAGTCTATGAAATCGAGACCTCGGATGCGAAGTTTCCGCTGCTGGTGGATTCGATAAAGACTTTTCTTGAAAATGGCGGCAGCCTGATCGACACCTCGCCGACCTATGGCCGCGCGGAGAAGAACCTCGGCGAAATTTTTCGCCGCACCGGATTGCGCAAGCAGGCGTTCCTCGCGACCAAAATCAGCACCAGCGGCGAACAGTCGGGCATCGACCAAGTGACCAACGCGATGCGCGACATGGGCACCGAGCGCTTCGATCTTCTGCAGGTGCACAACATCCGCGACACCGCCACGCACCTGCGCACCATCCGGCGGCTGAAGGACGAGGGCAAGGTGCGCTACGTCGGCATCACCACTTCTTTCGACAATGCCTACGGCGAGTTCGAGCGCGTTATGCAGCGCGAAAAACTCGATTTCATCCAGATCGATTACGCCTTGGACAATCGCAACGCGGAGGAGCGCATTCTGCCGCTGGCGCGCGAGCGCGGCATGGCGGTGCTGATCAATCTTCCCTTCGGCCGCGGCCGTTTGTTCAGCCGTGCACGCGGCAAGCCGCTGCCGCCCTTCGCCGCCGAGATCGATTGCACCAGCTGGGCGCAGTTTTTCCTCAAATTCCTGCTGGCCAATCCCGCGGTCACCGCGGTGATTCCGGGCACCGACCGGCCGGAATTCGCCATCGACAACCTCAACGCGGCGCGCGGCCGGATCCCCGATGCGCGCATGCGCGAGCAGATGATCCGCTACTGGGATCAGCTTTCCTGAAATTCATCAAGGGGGAAGCGTCCCTTGTGCGCTTTCTTCTCATCTCCGATATTTGCGCGGGAAGTGGCTCGCCTTGGGCCAATCGCTTAAACTTGCCGCCTTTGCAACGCGCCCAGCCACGGAGAATTGCATGAAAAGAAGCACCAAGCGAATCCTTACCACGCATGTCGGCAGCCTCATCCGGCCGCCCGAGGTGCTCGAACACCTCCGCGCCAGGCAATCCGGCGGTGCCTACGACGAGGCGGCCTTTGCCGGCACGCTGAAGACCTGTGTCGCCCACGTGGTGAAACAACAGGCGGATGCCGGCATCGATGTGCCGAGCGACGGCGAGTTCGGCAAGGGCATCAGCTGGTCGCAATACGCGCTGGAGCGGCTTTCCGGATTCGAGCGCAGGCCGGTCAGACCGGGCACGCCGGATCCCTTTGCGCGCGGCCTGGATCGCGAGCGCTTTGCCGAGTTTTACGCGGAGATGGATGCGCGCGACGGGCGCGCCACCGGCAGCGACTCGGTGTGCGTGGCACCGATTACCTATACCGGCATGGGCGAATTGCAGCGCGATATCGGCAATTTCAAGGCGGCGCTCGCAGCCGCCGGCATCGAGGAGGGATTCCTGCCGGTGGCGGCGCCCTCGAGCGTCATCCCGGACCGCAAGAACGAGTATTACGCCAATGATGAAGAGTGCCTGCACGCAATCGCCGAGGCGATGCGCGTCGAGTACCGGGCGATCGTCGATGCGGGCCTGATATTGCAGCTCGATGATGCGCGTGCCGCGGTCACCTACGACCGCATGGTGCCGCCGGGGACCTTGAAGGACTTTCGCAAATGGGTGGGGATGCACGCTGAAGTCCTTAATCACGCCCTGGAGGGAATTCCCGCGGACCGCGTGCGCTATCACGTATGTTGGGGAAGCTGGCCGGGGCCCCACGTGAGCGACGTGCCGCTGAAGGACATCGTTGACCTGATCCTGAAAGTGAATGCAGGTGCCTATGTCATCGAAGGCGCCAATCCGCGCCACGAGCACGAGTGGCATGTGTGGCAGGACGCGAAGCTGCCGCAGGACAAGGTGCTGGTGCCCGGGGTCATCAGTCATGTCACCAACGTGGTGGAACATCCCGAGCTCGTGGCCGAGCGCATCACGCGTCTGGCGAAGATTCTCGGGCGCGAGCGCATCATTGCCGGCACCGACTGCGGTTTCGCGCAGGGCCCGTTCCACCGGCGTGTGCATCCGAGCGTGATGTGGGCCAAATTCGAGGCGCTGGCGGAGGGGGCGCGCATCGCCTCCAGGGCCTTGTGGAGCGCGCCGCGCAATGCAACGCGAGCCGCGAAAACCGCGAAGCCCGCGAAAAAAGCGGCCGCGGCGGGTGCGCGCAAAAAGGCCAGGACCGCGAAGAAGGCCGCGCGCTCGAAAAAGCGGACTGGACGCTGACGCGGAATCGGACTGCACAGCCTTAATCCGTTCGGAGACGAACCGCAAATGAGCCGAGAAAATAGTCCGGCGCCGGCATCGGCCGGCCCCGCCGATCCCGCTCTTGTCGAAGATCTGGTCGCCGCCAATCGCGTCCTCGCCGATCAAGGCGTACTTGACGGTTGGGGGCATGTGAGCGTGCGGCACAACGCCGACCCGGAGCGCTTTCTCCTGTCCTGCGCGCGCGCGCCCGAGCTGGTGTGCGCCGCCGATATCATGGAATATGACCTGGAGAGCAATCCGCTCGATGCACGCGGGCGCGATCAATACAGCGAGCGCTTCATTCACGGCGCAATCTACAAGGCGCGGCCGGACGTGTTCGCCGTGGTCCACAATCATGCGCCGCCGCTGATTCCCTACGGCGTGACCGGTGTCGCATTGCGGCCGCTGTATCACCGTGCCGCGTTCATCGCCCAGGGCATCCCGATTTTCGAGATCCGTGATTGCGCCGGCATGACCGATATGCTGATTCGCAACAATCAGCTTGGCCGCTCGCTCGCCGAAGTGCTCGGTAACAAGCCGGCGGCGCTGATGCGCGGACACGGGGCAACCGTGGTGGGCCCTTCCTTGCCGCGCCTGGTGACGCGCAGCATTTTTCTGTCGCTTAACGCCACTCTGCAGAGCCAGGCCATGATTATGGCGCAGGGCGGGGCCATCAATTATCTGGCCCCCGAGGAAGCGCGCCTCATTGAAGCGCGCGAAGGTTACGGCGCGAGCCGTGCCTGGGAGGCTTGGAAGCGACACGCGCTGCAGAAGTAGCATTCGCACGGGGAATGGGCGACAATCTGCCCCGTTTTAGCCGGAGTAAAAGATTTCGGGCAGGACGATGGCGCAGGAATTTCACCTGCGCCATTTTTATTAAAGCAAAGAATCAGGAGATATTGTGAGCGCAGGCAGTTTTCCGGAAAGCCCGCTTGAGATCGGGATGTTCGATTGGGTCGAGGTCACGGGCGCATCGCCCGCGGAAATCTTCGAACACAAGCTGCGGTTGGCGGAGGCGGCGGACAAGGCAGGTTTCTACGCCTGGCAGCTTGCCGAGCACCAGGGCACACCGCTATCCATCGATGCCTCGCCCGCGTTGCTGCTCGCGGCCGCCATACAGCGTACCAAGCGCATCCGCCTTGGCGCGCTCACCTTCTGCCTGCCCTGGTACAACCCCTACCGTTTCTACAGCGAGATGTGCATGCTCGACCAGATGAGCGGCGGGCGGCTGGAACTGGGCGTGGGGCGCGGCGTATCCCCCATCGAATCGGCCTACCTGGGCATTCCGAACATCGAGGAATCGCGCGAGCGCTACCGCGAAATACTCGATATTTTCTTTGCCGCGAGCAAGACCGAGGTACTCAACTTCAGCGGCAAGCACTACCAGTACAAGGATGTGGAACTGCACAACCATCTGGTGCAGAGGCCCTATCCACCGCTGTGGTTTCCGAGCAGCGACAAAAACTCCATCGACTTCACCGCGAAGCACGGTTATCACACGGTTCTCAATACCACCCACGCGGAGACCCGGTTCTTGTACGCGCAATACCGTGAAACCTGGGTGAAGCATCGGAACGATCCCGGCCGCCACAACGCCCATGTTAAGGCGCCGCGCCTGGGCAAGAGCCAATTGATCGTGGTGGCCGATAGCGACGCGGAAGCCGAGAAGCTGGGCATGGATGCCTATTCAGTCTGGGTCTCGCACATCAATCACCTCACCGGCAAGCACGGCAGGCCGCCGTTGTTGCCGCGCCTCGATCCCAAAGCCAAGGACTCGGTCACGCGCCTGGTAGTCGGGTCGCCGAAGACCGTGCTCGACATGCTGCTCGAGTCGGTGCAGGAGACCACCATCAACTACCTGCTGCTGGTGTTTTCCTTCGGCAATTTGCGGCCGGAACATGCGATGCGATCGATGGAGCTGTTCGCGACGAAGGTCATGCCGTCCTTGCGCGCAATGCGCTAGCTTGATGCCGGCGTTCAAATAGAAAAGGAACAGCGATGACGGGCAAAGCCGGAGGCGTCATTAAGCGCATGGACGCGGTGGTCGATGACTTCGTCAACCGTTGCCGATTTTTCAACGAACCGATGACGGTGGGCCGCGCCAGAATGTTCGCGATGCAGCACCGCCTTAACACCCGCCAGCGCAATTCGGTGCTCAAACTCAAGGTGGCGACCAACTGCACCGATTGGGATACACGCATCGGCATCATAAAGTCCTGCAGCCAGGAAGTGATCGCCGACCACGAGCACGGCGGCGGCAGGGCGCACTGGCAGATCCTCGAGGATCTGGGCGTGCGCATCGGCCTGAAGCGCAGCGAACTTCAGCGGGCGCGGCCGCTCGCCTCGACGCAGCTTTGCTGGTCCGCCTGGGAAGGCCTGATGGGCAACAAGCATTGGCTGGAGGGCATCGTCGCCAACACCTGCGCCGAGCGCACCAATGTGCCGGGCTACGGCAAGGGTCTGATCCGCAAGGCCGGCTGGTTCGGGCTGGAGCGCGAGCGCTGGCGCAAGCTGTTCAAGCTTTCAGACCAGGATCTCGATTTCTTCGAGCTGCACACCGAAGCCGACATCGAACACTCCGACATGGGTTGGCGGGCGGTGGAGCGCTTCGCCAAGCTTTACCGCATGGAAGATGCCGTGGTCCTCGCCTGCGCAAGGAACCTCCATGTATGGGAACACTATCTCGATGGCATCGCCGCCGCCGGTGACCGGCTCGGACACATTAAGGTATAAACCCTGCGACGAATAAGGACATACCTTGAGAGCGCGGAGCGGGGGAAGGGGGCGCAATTTCGTTACCGGTCTCCGTGAATTACTGCGCCTCGCGCGTGTAGCCCTGCATGCGAGACCCTGGCCGATGCAGTAAGCTTGTCCGGTTCTTGGGGGAACAAACCATGAGATTGTATTCGTTGCTGGGGGCCTTTGTCATCGCGGCTGCGCCGATACATTGGTTTGACCAGGCCTATCCCATCATGGCAATCGACACACTATGAATATCGTACTGGTTCATCCTTACATCAAAGTCCGGGAAGTCGAAACTTATCTTTCCGAACCGCTTGGTCTCCTTTGCCTGGCAAGCTATGTAGAGGAAACATTCGGGCAGGAGATCAAGATTTCCATTCTTGATCTGTATGCGCTGGGCGCGATGAATCCCAGGAAAGAGGGTGATTTCTATTGCCTGGGCATTAATGACGAGAAAACCATCGCCGCTAAATTGAAGGAACTCGCCCCCGATCTCATAGGCATCACCTGTAATTTCACCGCCTATGCCAAGGACTCCCTGGAGGTGGCCCAGTTGATCAAGCAGAATTTCCCCGCGGTGCCGATTGTCATCGGCGGGGCCCATCCGTCCATCGAGGGCGGGGCCATCTTGAGACAGTCGCCCGCTATCGACTATGTCGTCAAGGGCGAGGGGGAAGTCACCTTTGCCAATCTGATTCGCCACCTCAGGGGAGAAATGGCCAGGGAAGCGGTCAACGGCCTGGCCTATCGCGTCGATGGCAAGGTGGTCTTCAATCCTCCGCAGGAGTTATTGGACGACCTGGATGTGCTGCCGATTCCCGACAGAAAATATATCGATGTGGAGGCCTATAAATACTTCAACAAGGAAACTGTCTGGTATGTCCGCAATGAACCGGTGGCCACCATCATGACCAGCCGGGGCTGTCCTTATGACTGCGTTTTCTGCAGCACCAAAGTCGTCTGGGAGCGCAATTGGCGTCCACGCAGCCTGGAACTGGTATTCAAGGAAATCGAGATACTGGTGGAAAGGTATGGAATCCGGGAAATTGTCATCAACGATGACCAGTTCATGACGCAGAAAAAACGCGTCATGGCGTTCTGCGACTACTTTATCGGGAAACGCTGCCGCTTATCCTTTACCGTGGACGCGGGGATCAGCCCGTGGCTGGTAAACAAGGAAATGCTGAAGAAAATGCGCCAGGCCGGTTTTTACTCGCTGCGCTTCCCCATTGAAAGCGGCAGCGAAAAGACGCTCAAATACGTCAAGAAACCGGTCAAGCTGGATAAAACGAAGGAATTGATTACCGAGGCAAACCGGCTCGGGTTCTGGACCTCCTCCAATATCATTATCGGTTTCCCTTACGAAACACGCGAAGACGCCCTGGAGTCGATTGCCTATGTGTATAACTCCGCGCTGGATTTCACCTCGTTTCTGATCGCCAAACCCAACGCCGGCAGCGACATGTATGACGACTTCAAGAAGAACGGTTTCCTGGAAATAAAAGTGGTTCGCGGATCCGATTTCTACCGGAGCGACTACGACACCATGTACCTTTCCGCCAAGGAACTGAACGATTTGATCAATATGGCATCGGGTAACTGGTTCATGCATAAAGTCCGGTTTTATGCCAACCCGATAAATTTTTATAGAAACCTGCTGCCAAAGATACGCAGCTATGACGATCTTCGCTATTTCATCAAGGTTTTTGGAAACCTCTATAAGCGCAAAGTACAACCCATCCTGCGCGAAAAATTCAGGGGCAGGCCGCCCAAGGTTGCCCTGGCGCCGCGGTGATCCACCAAAGGATCAATACGGCGCATTGATTTCCGCAGGGTTTTTTCAATCGCACAGTCTCGCCAGCGCGGCATCCGGCGCGCCCCGGCTCAGCACCGAAAAACGGCCGCAACCGGGCGTCTCGGCAAAGCCGAGCGCCAGCAGGCGCTTCTTGATTTCGCCGAGCATGTTGCCGCGCCACTGCGCGTAGATATTCAGGCCCGGGTCGAACAGTATCTGTGGCTGCGCGGCCAGCACTGCGACGTAGCGATCCAGTTCGGCGTTGGTATTGATCAGGTTCACCGTCGGCATGCGCGTCGGCGTGTAGCAGTTGCCGGTTGCGTAGATCCATGCGTCGTTATAGGAGAGGATGGCGATATTTCGCCTGCAGGCCTGGCCCAGGCCGCTGTCGTGTGCCAGGCGGCGCGCCGCGAGCGGCTCGGCCGCCTCACGAAGGTGATTTGCCAGCGAAGGCTTGGCGTGCGCATCGCAGGTTTTGCCCGCGACGCAAGCCGAATACCAGGCCGCGCGTGCGCTCTCATAGCCGGTGATGTAATTGGCCAGCAACTCGTTGAATCGGTAGAACGGAAACAGCACGATGAAGAGCACGCCCAACAGCGTCAGGGACAAGCGCGCCGGCTGTCGCGCCCGCGCCGGACCAAGCGCCAGCAAGCGCAGGAATCCCCAGGCGACCAAGACGATGCAGGGCAGCAAAGCCCACCAGGCGGCGTAGTAATGCGTCGCATCGGAGCGCCCGGCCGCATACAACACCCAGGGCGCTGCGCTGATCAGCGTAGCGCCGGCGAACAGATAGCGCCGCGTCAGCCTCAATCCGCGTACCTGGCGCCGGTAGAGCAGTGCTGCGTAAAGAACCACGAGAAGTAATCCTGGCAGGATGATCAGGTCGAACTGCTGCCCGAGGTTGCCGTAGCCAAGCATGACAAGCGTGCCGCCGGCGGCCAGCGCGCCCAATATATCGTTCACGCTGATGCCGGAGATGGCGGTGGCGAGGATCGCGAGGGGCAGCATCAGCCCCGCGAACATCGCCAGCAACGGTCGCCAGGCAGCGTGGCGCGCTTGCGCGCTCGCCTGCCACACGCGGCAGGCGTGGGCGCAGGTGAAACCGGCCACGGCGAACGCGCCGAAGGGGGGATTCCACAGCGCGACCACGCCAAACAAAAAACCCGCCAGCACGCCGCGCGTGTCGCCGTGCAGGCTGGCATACAACAACAACGCCCCCAGGCTGATCTGCAGCGGTGCACGGAAGCTGCTGATGATGGCGGTGGGACCGGTCGCCTCCAGCAGCAGGTACGAGGTACCCAGCAGGGCCACCGCGCGCGATCCGGTGAGTCTGCGCATCAGCGTGAAACCCGCGCCGCCGGCGACCGCGGTGGACACCGCGATCAGCGCGCTAAGACTCAGGGCCGAAAGGCCGAAGCACGCCAGCCATGTCACCAGCACGACCGGCGCCAGCAGGCCATAGCCTGAGTCGTATCCGGAAAAATACGGCCAGACACCATTGCTGATGCCGGTGGCAGCCGACACCAGCGGAAACCAGTGGTCCAGGTCCAACTCGTAGGGGGGCAGCAGCACCGCGGTGAAATACAGGACGATCGCGAACGCCGCCTGCGCCGGATGCAGGCGGGGGAGCGGCTCGCGGCGCGCCGCCATCCAGAGAAACAGGATCGCCAGCGCAACGCTCAGCGCGAGCATCGCGAACAGGGCCAGGCGCAGTTCGGATTTGTCGTAGAAGCCGAGCGTGGAATCCCGCATGTATGCCGGCGCGGGCAGTTGCTCGAATGACGGCGCGGGCCGATCCAGCCAACCCAGGCCAGCGCACAGCGTCACCACAATCAATGCGCAAAGCGCCGCGTACAAGACCAGCGACAGGACAGTGGCCGCGTCCGGCCGCTTGCGGGCGTTACGCGCGCTCAAGCCTGCCCCAGCGCCAGTCCGACCTGTTCGAGAACTTCGTTCATATGCTCCTCCAGCCCCAGCCAAAGGGGCAGCCGCACCAGTCGGTTGGCCGCTTGCACCGTATGCATCATGTCGCCGTGGGCGCGCGCGCAGCGCCGGCCCATGGTTGAATCGTGCAGCGGCACGTAGTGCGACACAGCACCTACGCCGCGTTGCCCGAGGCGCGCGATGAACGCGGCGCGCGCGGTTTCGTTGCGCAACAGCAGGTAATACATGTGCGCATTGTGCCGGCACCCGGAGGGGATCACCGGACGGCGCATTCGGCCGGCCTCCTCCTGCGCCTGCAGCGCCGCGTGGTAGGACTGCCACAGATCAAGACGGCGGCGCGTGATGCCGTCGGCATCGCCCATCTGCGCCCACAGGAACGCGGCGATCAGTTCGCTGGGCAGGTAGGACGAGCCGATGTCCTCCCAGGTGTACTTGTCGATTTCGCCGCGCAGGAAACGGCTGCGATTGGTGCCCTTCTCGCGCACGATTTCGGCGCGCGCGATCAATTCCGGGCGGTTGATGAGGAGCGCCCCGCCTTCGCCGGAGATGACATTCTTGGTTTCGTGAAAACTGATCGCGCCCAGGTGCCCGATGCTGCCCAGCGGCCGGCCACGGTAATCGGACATCAGGCCCTGCGCCGCGTCCTCGATCACCAGCAAGCCATGGCGCCCGGCCAGCGCCATGATGGCGTTCATCTCGCAGGCAACGCCGGCGTAATGCACCACGGTGATGGCGCGGGTGCGCGCGGTGATCGCCGCCTCGATCAGGTTCTCGTCGATGTTGAGGGTATCGGGGCGGATGTCGACGAACACCGGCACGCCGCCGCGCAACACGAATGCGTTCGCGGTCGACACGAAGGTGAAGGAGGGCATGATGATCTCGTCGCCGGGCTGAAAATCGGCGAGGATCGCCGCCATCTCCAGCGCCGCCGTGCACGAATGCGTCAAGAGCGCACGTGCACTGCCGGTGCGCTCCTCCAGCCAGCGGCAGCAGCGCCGCGTGAATTCACCGTCGCCCGCGAGCTGCCGGTTGGCGTGCGCTTGCAGGATGTTGGCGATCTCGCCGCCGGTCATGTAGGGCTTGTTGAAGGGGATGCGCACTGCGGCCTGCTCAATTTCCGTCAGTGATGTTGGGCGCACGAATTTCTCTCATATATGAGCCTTCCGGTGCCAATGCATTCATCGCCGGAATACGGCCAGAATGGAGGTGCCCCACGGGAAGCGGACCTTGTTCACCAGAGATGCTTCAATCGAAAAAATCTTCGTGAGTACCGAGTTTATCGGTTGCGCAGGGATGCGGTGCGAGCGCGCCATGAAGTCGCGAAGCTGTTCGGGCATGGCCGATGCCTTGGGCCGGAAAAGCAGGCGGGCGAGCAGCAGCGCCGGGCTCAGAAAGAACATGAAGTAATCGGTTCGCAACAGTTCAAGGCCGCATTGGCGGGCAAGGTCGCGGAAATCCCGTTTGCAGTAGCGCCTCTGATGCTGCGACAGGTTATCGTTATAGGTCCAGAAAAGCTTCAACGCCGGCACCGTCACGAACAGCAGGCCTCCCGGGCGCAGGCTCTTGCGCACCTGCCGAAGGACTTCCTGATGATCCGGGATATGTTCCAGAACATCCAGAAGAAACACCGTGTCCCACCTCTCGGACCAGGCAAGGTCGAGCAGATCGATCTGGTAGCGCGCGGCGAAAGATCCGACAACGGGCCCGGACAAGGCCAACGCCCGCATCGAGCTGTCCCCCAGGGCGAGTTCCTGGAACAGGTTTGCGTCATGCCGGTGAACGTATTCGAGCCACCCGCCGCATCCCCCGCCCATATCGATCGCCCCGCGGCCGCCTGATTTATCGAATCTCGCCGCGAATTCGTTCCTGAGGACGTTGAGGAGGAGTTTGTGGCGGCCGGAATACCAGAAATGCCCGCGCTGCATCCGGATCAGCTGGTCGAATCCAGCTTCCGCATATTCTTCATCCCGGTGACGGGGGCGGCGGAGCGGAACGAGAATACCGGACTCCAGGCTGAACTGTCCGTCATCCGTCATAGTCGAGGAATCCGCATGCCCATACCGTTGGTCATTATTCGTCCGGCCAGATTTTGAATTTATCCGTGCCCATTGAATCCATCTTTACCAACTATATCCCGGACAATCAAGCTGAAGCGTAAATGCCGGGCGATGCCAGTACGGTGAGGCAACAAAAGCTGCCAGCGGGTCCCATGCCTATGCGATATTCGGAGCCTGATTCAGCCTGAGACTTTCATGCCAATCCCGCAGTCGCCATTGTCGAGGATTTTCTCCAGCCGTACGGGCTGTTGGTTCATGCTGCTGTGTCTGCAATACATCGTCGCTTGTGTCATTTACTTCGATTTCATGTCGGGGCGCAAATACTTTGCGTTCGCCGACGCCGGCAACGACAGCTATTTCCAGTACATTCCCCTCGCAATGCACCTGGCGAATTATCTCGCCACGGAAGGTTTTCCCGGTTGGTCATTTCAGGTGGGCTTGGGAGCCAATCTGGGCATGCTGACCGACCCTTTCCTGCTTGCCTCGACGCTGTTCGGCGCGGAGGCGGTGCCGGGCGGTCGCATCTGGTTTTATCTTCTCAAGATCGCCTGTGGCGGTGCATTCTTCCTCGGCGGTTTGCTGGCTCTCGAACTGCGTCGCGAGGCGGCACTCGCAAGCGCGTTGGCATTCTCGTTCTGTGGCTACATGTTGATTGACGGCCAATGGGATTCGCTTGCCACGGAATACGTGTCCTTCTCGCTGATATTCTGGGCGCTCGCACGCCAGCACAGGCAACACGGGCTTGTCTTTCTCCCGCTGGCGATCGCGGCGGCAGCGGCCTCCTCCAGCGTCTTCATGCCCTTTTTCATCGGGATTTTTCTCGTCTATGTTTTCATCGCCGAGCTGCTGGTCTGCGAGCATCGCAGTGCGTCACTGCGCCGCTGGGCTATGGAAATCGCTCCTCTGGCGCTGATTGGCATGCTGTTGGCGGCGCCGATCATCATTCCGAATGTCATTCAACTGCTGGACAGTCCGCGCGTCAGCGCATCGCAGGCGACGTTTTACGCGCGCCTGGCCGAGCTGTTGTCGGTCAATGACTGGCTGACGATATTCTCCGAGCTTGCCGGCTTCTGGCATAAAAGCCTGCTCGGTGTCGGCAGTGATTACCGTGGCTGGATGAATTATCTGGAGGGCCCGGGTTTTTACGTGGGCGTGTTGCCGCTGTTGCTGATTCCACAGCTCCGGCGGGGTTCCCGTCGCGATCGCGCCTATTTGACGGCGAGCCTCGCGATGCTCGTCTTCTATGTCCTCAGTCCGTTTCTGCGTTTCGCGGCCTTCGGCTTCAGTCTCAATTACTTTCGGGTCTCCACGCTTTGGGTGGCGATGCTGCTCCTGGTCCTCTCGGCGCGGGCGCTTTCCATCATATTGGAACAGGGGATCGATCGAAAACTGCTGGTACGCGCCGGGCTCGTGCCGCTGGCCTTGCTCGGATTCTTGATGGTGTTTGCAGATATCGATGGAAGCCTCAATTTGGGGCATGCGCTCAAAGTGCTTGTCCTGTACGCGGCCGCGTTTACCCTGCTTTATTTTCAGCGCTGGCAGGCCCTGCCTGAGCGGTGCTTCGCTGCGGCGCTGATCGCATTGGTGGCTATCGACGCCATCTCGATCGGTTGGTCCGAAGTGAATCAGAACCGGCCGGCGGTGACGCCGGAAACCTTCGGCTATAACGACGACAGCGTGCCTTTGCTGCGGGCGTTGAAGCGGGCGGACCCGGATTTCTACCGGGTTGAGAAGACCTACGAATCCGTCTCTTTGTGCGATTCCCTGGCCCAGGACTACTTCGGGGTCAAGTCTTATTACTTTCAAGGTTCCGGGGTTGTGGATTTTCATGCCGGCCTCGGTCTGCTCCCGGCCGGAAGGCATGGCATCAACTATACGAACTGGCTGCACGGCCTCGACGATCGTTTCATGCTCCATTCGCTGCTTGGAGTGAAATATGTCATCAGCCGCAAGCCAATTGGCTGGCCGGGCTTTCAGGCGATCGACAGGCAGCGCGAACTGACGGTCTATCGCAACGATTACGCGCTGCCCCTGGGCATCGTGCAGGAGCGCCAGTATCCGCGCGAACGCTTCGCGGCATTGCCGCTCGCGGCCAGGGACCAGGCGCTCCTGGAGGCGGTGATTGTCGATCAGCCCGTCGAGGGGATTCCCCGCTTTGACGACAGCGCGCTCGCAACGGCGCAGGAGGACTGGGTGGCGCGGCGTTACGCAGGACTGGCTGAGCATCATCAGCGCAGCGGCCTGCAACTGGAGAGCTTTTCTCACCAGAGGATCGTTGGCCGCGTGGCGGCAGAACGCGAGGCGGTGCTGGTGTTTTCGATTCCCGCTTCGCCCGGCTGGACAGTGCATATCGACGGCCGGGAAACACCCACGTTTCGCGCCAATCTGGGCATGCTCGCCGTTCGCATCGGCGCTGGCAGGCATGGCGTAGAAATCCGGCACCACCCGCCCGGTGCGGCCGCAGGCATGTGGCTGAGCTTGTTTGCACTTGTCGCGCTTTTTGGGGTGTGGTGGCACCGGCGCTCACGCCGCCGCTGACTTCTCCTTGGCGCGTGCGGGCGTGAATTCCGCACATTCAACGGGGGTGGATTCACTTAAAATGCGCGGGTGAATCAACCGTCTCCCCCGGCCGCCGGTATTGCACCAGCGCCGCCGCCCTCTTCACCGGCGCAGCGCGGCGTGCATATTTCCGTGGTGGTTCCGCTTTTCCGCTGCGAAAAATGTATCGAGGAACTTTATCGCCGGCTGGTCGCCAGTCTCGAAGCGATCACGCCATTGTTCGAGATTGTGCTGGTGAACGACGGCAGCCCCGAGGGGGATTGGGGCGTGATGCGCCAGCTCGCCGCGCGCGACCGGCGCGTCAAGGCGGTCAACCTGTCGCGCAACTTCGGCCAGCATTACGCCATTTCCGCGGGCCTCGATC
>MEQV01000179.1:0-292 GCA_001770355.1 Betaproteobacteria bacterium RIFCSPLOWO2_02_FULL_62_17 | reverse complement strand
CCAGGCAGGGGCACGATATCGTTTATGGCAGAAAGCCGGCCCGCAGCGACACGCCGTTCAAGCGCGTGGCGTCACGGACATTCAGTGTGATCCTCGGTTTTCTGATGGATGAGAAGCTCGACAATGCCGTGACGCATTTTTCGATCGTTTCCGGCGATGTTGTGCGGAACCTGCGCCGCTTCCATGAGCGCAACCGTTCCTACGCTTTTTTGCTCAGGTGGCTGGGCTATGATGTGGCCTATGTCGATGTGCGGCACCACCCGCGGCACGCGGGTTCCAGCGCGTACACGCT
>MEQV01000178.1:23671-26080 GCA_001770355.1 Betaproteobacteria bacterium RIFCSPLOWO2_02_FULL_62_17 | reverse complement strand
TGAAGGGGTTGAAGTAAACAAGTTGTAAACAAGAACGCGTGATGTTAACTTGCGGCTCGGGCTATGAATGCCAACCGATCCGAAGAAAAACAAAAACCGACCAAAGATCGCGACTGCGCCTTAGCAAAGCGCGAGCGGCCGGTTAGAGAAGCGGACAGTCGCACCAACCATTTCTAATTTCGTTGCGCACTGCTCCGTCGGAATCGAGGAAAAGCGAGCGCGGCCAGTCTGTTAGCTTCTCCCGGGGTAGAGCAGGTCTGATCTGAAAATACCCGCTCAATTAGGCTCGAAATTCAGCAAAAACGAAACGAGATTTCGCTAAACTCTTATCTGGCTTCCGGATCGATCAGGGCGCCAGGGGTTCTGTAGCAGGTCCAATAACCAATGGAGGATAGATATGGTGCGCATGTTTATCAGACATACCGTGCGGGACTATCGTGTGTGGAGAAGGGCTTATAACGCTTTCGACAAGGAGCGCAAGACCATGGGTGTAACGGGCCACGCAGTGTACCGGTCCGTGGACAAGCCCAACGACATCACCGTGTCGCATGACTTCGTGAGTGTCACCAAAGCAAAAGCCTTTTCCGGTTCTGCCCGGCTCAAGGAAGTTATGAAAGGCGCGGGGGTAGCCAGTGTCCCGAGCATCTGGTACGTCAAGCTGGCGTAGGCGATTTATTGCAGCAGATCAAACCACCTGACTGGTGGATATCACTGCCAGTCAGTCGCCTCGATGCCGAGTCGGTGGCGACCGGCGTTCTTTCTATTTCCTGCCGGCGCTACCGGAATGTTCCGGATACTCCTGCGCGAGCCTGAGCATTTCGCGCGCGTGATTCAGGTGGGCAATGTCCACCATTTTCCCCTTGTAGACGACGGCGGAGGTGCCGTTGCGCTCGCCTTGCTCGACCGACTCGACCAGGCCCTTCCAGTATTCGATGTCCGCCGGCGCAGGCCCGAACACTTCGTGCGCCAGTTGAACATGGCTCGGATGAATGAGATTCGTGCCCATGAAGCCGAAGCTGCGTAACCGCTCCGCGCGCCGGCGCACCGCGGCCAGGTCGTGGATCGGATCGCTCGCCAGGCCGGAGATGGGGTTGGTGATGCCCGCCGCGCGCGCGTCGAGCACGACCTTGCCAAGTATGTAGCTCGTCTCCATGCCGGTGCTCTCGCGAAAGCCGACCGATTGCGCCATGTCGCCGACGCTGCCGTTGGCGGCCACCATCATGTAGCCTACGCGCGCTGACGCCATGGCGGTTTCGTAGGCGTTGCGCACGCCGATCGCGTTCTCGATGAGCGGCATGATGAATATCTGTCCCGGCGGCAATCCGGCCTGCTTCTCCAGCCGGGTGAGGACCGCGTCCAGTTGCCGGATTTCCTCCGCGCCCTCAGCCTTCGGCAGTTGCACGCCGAATACTCCCTTCGCCACGGTTGCTTCGAGATCGGCTTCGGCACGGCCGGTCGAGAAATTATTGATGCGCACCAGCACGCGCGGCCGGCCCAGCGCGCCAACTTCGTCGACGGCCTGGCGCACCAGCGCGCGGCTTGCGGTCTTCTGGTCCGGGGGCACCGAGTCCTCCAGGTCGAAGGTCAATGCGTCGGAGCCGTACTTGGGCGCCTTGCGCATCCACTCGAGCTTGTTGCCGGGGACGTAGAGCAGGGTGCGAATCGGCGGTTGCGGCGGGCGTTTGAAGGACACGGGCATTTTCCTTGCTGATGCGGTGATCAATATTCCAGAATGATGCGCGCGTCCACGGCGACGGCGTCGTCCAATCGGGCAAATACGGGGTTGAGGTCCATCTGCCCGATCTGCGGCGTGCCGGCGGCGAGCTCGGAGATTTTGAGCAATATGTCTTCCAGCGCCTGGAGGTTGGCGGGCGCCGAACCCCGGTAACCATCGAGCATGGGAAAACCTCTGATCTCCCGGATCATCTCCTTGGCATCGCGCCGCGTTATCGGCGCGATGCGGAAGGAAACGTCCTTGAGCAACTCGACCAGGGTGCCGCCGATGCCGAACATGAGTACCGGACCGAACTGCTGGTCTCTGGACACTCCGATGATGACTTCGACACCCGGACTGGCCATGGCCTGCACCGACACGCCATCGATCTCGGAACCTGGATGTCTTGCCTTTACGGCAGCCAGAATCTCATCGAAGGCTTTGCCCACCGTGGCTTCGCCACCCAGACCCAGCTTCACGCCGCCGACATCGGTCTTGTGGACGATATCCGCAGACATGATCTTCAGCACCACGGGAAATCCGATCTCCTTTGCCAGGGCAGTGGCTTCCTCGCGGGACCTGGCCAGGCGGGTGTCGGTGGTCGGCACGCCGGCAGCTTTGAGCACCTGCTTGGATTCGATTTCGTTGAGGAGCTTGCGCCCCTGTCGCTGCGCGATGCCGATGATGTCTGCGGC
>MEQV01000178.1:23427-23662 GCA_001770355.1 Betaproteobacteria bacterium RIFCSPLOWO2_02_FULL_62_17 | reverse complement strand
GGCGGTGTTCGTGGTCATGATGTTCTGTTCTCGTAGTAGCCGATCAATTTGGACACGGCCCTCGCGGCGGTGTCCGGGGCATAAAAAACCGGCAGTCCCGCCTCGTAGCAGCGTTTGTGGGCATTGACGCTGATCGTCATGCTATGCGGGTCGTAACCCAGGCCAATCACCATGACCACGGGTTTGGGCAAGCCTTTGACGGTGTCGATGAGGGTATCCATGGCCTTGTCCATCT
>MEQV01000178.1:21259-23415 GCA_001770355.1 Betaproteobacteria bacterium RIFCSPLOWO2_02_FULL_62_17 | reverse complement strand
CCCATTGCTGCACATAGCCGCCGGGGTAGAGTTGTATCAGCAGGAAGTCTATCTGGCTGTCGGCGGCCGTGATCTTGAGGGCATCGACAAATTCCTTGGACAGGCCAAATTTCCCCAAGCCCACTTCCACCGGATTCCTGATGCCCCGGCCCACCTCCAGGCCTTTCATTTTTTCGAGGTTACGCGTGGACTCGTCGCTCAAAGCGGGTACCAGCAGTCCTTCCCTCTCGCATATATCCGTGGTGACCACGGACCATCCTCCGCCCAGCCCCACTATCCCCACCCTGCGTCCCGCGGGGGGTTTGAGGTAGTGGAACGCCACCAGCTGATTCAGGGCCTCGTCAAAACTCTCCACGGCGATGGCATGGGTCTGTTTGAAAAATGCCTCCCAGACATGCTCCGCACCCACCAGCGAAGCGGTATGCGAAGTCACCGCCCTTGCTCCGCCCTGGGTAACCCCGGCTTTGAGAATGATCACGGGCTTCCTGCTGTTGCAGCGCGCGACGGATTTGAGGAATCTCTGTCCGTCTTTCACGCCCTCGATATAGGCCATGACATATCGGGTATCCGGGTCGTCCGCGAGGTACTCCAGAAAATCCGGGCTATCCAGATCCAGCGCATTGCCGTAGCTCACGACCTTGCTGAAATGAATGCCGCGGGCGTCGGCGATGGGTATGAGGCCTATCAAGGCCGAGGCGGTCTGTGCCAATATGGCCACGGGACCCGCTACCCGGGGAAACAGCGTGATAAAGGTCAGGCCGCCCGAAGGACAATACACGCCCAGGCAGTTGGGCCCTATGACCCGCGTGTTGCTGCCCTTGATGACCTCGGCCAGCGCATCATTGAGCTTGCTGCCCTCCTCATTGAGGGCGTCCGCGAAGCCTCCGGTGTGAATGTGAACAAACTTCACCCCTTTGGCAACGCACTCACCAAGAACCCTGGGGACAAGCGACGCCGGCACGGTAATGATGGCGTAGTCCACGTCCTCGGCAACATCTGTTACGGAGGCGTACGCCTTCATTCCCATTATTTGCGACGCGCGCGGATTGATGGGGTACAAGCGCCCCTGGTAGCCGAATTGCCGCAAGCGCCCCAACCAGCCTTCCGAGCGTTCGGCTTCTTCATTGGCCGAGGCGCCAATGACCGCTATCGACTCGGGATAGAAAGCATGGTGCAGCCCACTTGCTTCGCTTTGCCGTAGACTCAAGAAAACTCCTAACTTTTCAAAGTTGCCGGAAATATTAGTGATGTTTCTCGATTGTATGAGGCTCAGACGAATCAAGCCACATTGAAGGAGGGATGCGATTATGCAATCAGTGCGAATGCTGCTTCTTTTTCTCGTTGTACTCGGGTCTGGCGCCGTCGTGGCGCAAACGGCTAATTACCCTAGCAAGCCGATCAAGATAATCGTTCCGTATCCCCCGGGAGGCGGCAACGACATTCCTGCACGTATCATCAGCGTGGAACTCGGCAACATGTGGGGCCAGCCCGTGGTCGTTGAAAATCGATCGGGCGCCGCAGGGACCGTCGGCTCCGGTGTCGTGGCACGCGCGGCTCCCGATGGCTACACGATTCTCCTCACCAGTGCCAGCCACACCATCACGCCATCTGTCATGACGGATATGTCATACGATGTGGTCAAGGACTTCGCGGGGGTCAATATGATTTTGAAAAATCCCGCCATCATCCTGGTTCCGGCCAGTTCGCCGTTGAAAACCATGCAGGACTTGATCGCCAAGGCAAAGTCAGAACCGGGCAAGCTGAGCTATTCGACCGTCGGGCCGGGAACGGTGGGGCATCTGGTTGCGCTTGCTCTGGAGCAGGCGGCGGGCATTTCGCTGCTGCACGTGCCGTATCGCGGCGGCGCCCCGGCCTTCCAGGCCTTGGCAGCGGCGGAAGTGGACTCTGGCATCAGCATTTTGAATGGTGCCATGCCTTTGATTCGCGCCGGGAAAATCCGGGCGCTGGCATTGGACGAGCGCTCCTCCTTCCTGCCGGAGGTTCCCTCACTGGCGGATTTGGGCTTCAAGGACATCAGCGGCAAGAACTGGGTGGGATTGTTCGCGCCGGCGGCAACGCCGCGGCCCGTTATCAACAAGCTGAACCAGGCCGTATCCGACATCATGCGAAAGCCTGATATAAAGGAAAAGTTCACC
>MEQV01000178.1:5195-21156 GCA_001770355.1 Betaproteobacteria bacterium RIFCSPLOWO2_02_FULL_62_17 | reverse complement strand
CGCGATGCAGCGACTCAAAGTGCCCGTGGAGCGCTAGCTTTAGACGGCACGCTAAGCAGCGCCGCGCCAGCCTTCGCTTCGTAACCCGAGTGAAATCAACTCACGCCGCTTATTCTCCCGCCTTCAGCTTCGCCTCGTTCTTGATGCGCACGTAAAGGGCCTTGTCGCGCGTGAGGAACTGCGCAAACGCTGCCACCGGTTCACCGCTGGGCGCAGCCGCCTCGAATCCCAGCGGTTCCAGCACCTTTTGAATGTAGGTTTTGTCGGCGATGGTTTTCGACAGCATGCGGTTCCAGCGCTCGATGATGTCGCGTGGCGTGCCGCTGCGGGCAAACGTGCCGACCCAGTTGCGGATCACCAGGTCCACGCCTTCCTCTTTGATCGTGGGGAGGTTGGGCATCGCCGCCAGGCGTTGTTCGGAAATGGCCGCAAGTATCTTCACTTTTCCCGCTTTGGCCTGCCCGGTGGCACCGCCCAAAGCGAACAGCGTGCCCTGAACTTCGCCCGAGGCGGTGGCTGCCAGCGTTTGCAGGTTGTTCTTGTAGAGCACGTTGTAAAAATCGATGCCCAGTGTGTGGCGGAACCATTCCGCGTACATGTTGCTGGTGCCATTGGTTCCCGCGGCGCCCCAGGACAGGGTTCCGGGCTTCGCTTTGGCGAGCGCGAGCAATTCCCTGAAGCTCGACACCGGCACTGCCGCGTTGACGATCATCACGCTGTTGAACTGTCCGGTCATCGCCACCGGCGTGAAATCCGCCTGTGGGTCATACGGCAGTTTCGGGTGGATTACCGGATTGAGGGAAATGGGCCCGGCGCTGGTGTGCAGCAGGGTGTAGCCGTCCGCTACGGCGCGCACGAAAGTCTGCGCGGCAATGATGCCGTCCGCGGCGCCCAGGTTTTCGATGATGACGGGCTGGCCCAGTTCCTGGCGCAGCGCATCGGTCATGCCGCGCATGCCGACATCGACCGGTCCGCCGGGGGCGCTGGAGATGATGATGCGCACCGGTTTGGCAGGGTAGGGCTGCGCGGCGCATAGCCCGTGGCCGAGTGCGAGGGTCGCGACGAGAGAACCGAGCATGAGCGGGCGTGGCATGACATTCTCCTTGGCAGTACCGGCCGAGAGCGCAGCGCGATCAATGATAGCCCGGGTTCCGGATTGTCGCGAACCGGCAGCCGGACGGTATGACCGGTGACAAGTTAGAATCGCCGGCGAATTCCGACCGCTGGTGGGGCCTGGCCGTGGGTCTGGGCGGCCCGGAAGCGACGCAAGCGGCGATGCGCCACCGCCGCAAGCCGGATTAATTGGGGTCAGTTAATTGGGTCACATTAATCGGTACATGAATTGACCTCGGGAGGAATTAATGTGACTCTGACTCTGACCCCAATTAATCGCGATCACCGCATCACCTGCCTATGCTTCGCGCGGCCGGCGTAGCGCGAACGCCAGCAGCGTGGCGATGGCCGAGGTCACGAACATGATGGCAAAGGCGCTGTCGTAGCGGTTGCTGCTATCGAAGATGCGGGCGCCCATATAGGCACCGATGCCGCCGCAGATGTGATGCACCATGGTAATCAGGCCGGTCAGCGCGCCCAGATTCCGGGTGCCGAAGGAATCGCGCACGAATACCACCGTCAGCGGCGCGGTGACCAGAAACGTCAGTCCGAACACCAGTCCGAAGATGGCGACCGACAGCGGTGACTGGTCGACCAGGACCAGTGCAAACACACCGGCCCGCGCCGCGAAGCAGATCGCGGTCGGCCACACCGGGCCGGATCGATCGCTGCAGTAACCCGCCACGATCACACCGAGAAGTCCGGTCAGGCCCATCAGCGCCAGCAGATTGCCGGCGAAGAACGCGTCGATGCCCCGGTCCTGCGCGAAGGCGACGACGTGGGTTGAAACGAAAAAATCGCCGAAACCGCAGATCGCATAAACGAGGATCAGCATCCAGAATTGCCGCGTGCGCGCAGCCTCCGCGACCGACAGGCCGCTCCGAGGCGGCATGGCCGCATGCGCTTTCGCATCGATCGCGCCGGGTATGGCCGCGAGCAGCAGGGGCAACAGCACCACATAGGCGATGCCAAGCCATACGAATACCGATCGCCATCCGATCGTGACCAATACCGCGGCAAGCACGGCGATCATCACCAATTGTCCGACGCTCATGCCGGAGGAGACCACGGCGTTGGCGAGCCCGGTACGTCCGGGAAACGCTCGCGTCACCATGACACCGACGGGAGCAATCGATGCCACACCATTGCCGATGCCAAAGAAAAGCCCGTAGAGAACCACCGCATGCCAGGGCACGCTGACCAGGCTCATGAGCCCGATAGCGAAGCCGCTGGCGACCAGGCCGCCGCCGAGAACCAGCCGCAGGCTGATGCGGTCGGCGAGGGTGCCGGCACCGTACATGGCGGCCGCGGAGACGATCTGGAACACCGCCACGGCCACGCCGAGCTGGCTGCGGTCCCAGCCGAACTCCTCGACCATCGGCCGCAGCGTAAGGCCAATGGCAAAGCGCGCCCCGCCCCCAATGAAAAGAACCAGGAAGCCGGCGGCGAGCACGATGTAAGCGCTCGTGGAAAAGCTTGGCTTTGACAAGGTGCCGGCTACCTATGCAGCCGCGGCTGCCGGCGCACGCCCGCCGCGCCGGATGACGAGCACGCCGAAGGCCGCCACTGCGCACATCAGGCCCGCCACGAGGAATGCGCCGGTGTAGGTGCCGAACACGCTGCGAATGGCACCGCCCCCGAAGGCCGCGATGCCGGCGCCCAACTGGTGCCCCATGAATATCCATCCGAAGATGACCGCGGCGTCACGCCGGCCAAACATGTCCGTGGTAATGCGCAGCGTGGGTGGCACGGTCGCAATCCAGTCCAGGCCGTAGAAAATCGAAAACACGGCCAGGCCCGAAGGCGTCAAGTCAGCGTACGGCAGGTACACCAGCGACAGCCCACGCAGGCCGTAGAACCAGAACAGCAGCCAACGACTATCGAAGCGGTCCGACAGCCATCCCGAGAGCGTGGTGCCGACCAGATTGAAAATGCCCATCATCGCCAGGATCCCGGCGGCCTGCACCTCCGGAAGCCCGCCGTCGAAGCAGAAAGCGATGAAGTGGGTTCCGATGAGACCGTTGGTGCTCAAGCCGCAGATAAAAAAGCTGCCGAACAGTAACCAGAAGTCGCGCACCGGCAGCGCGCGCGCCAGGGCGTGCCATGCGATGGTGATGGGGTTGCCGGTCGCTGCGTTTCCCGCGCCTGGCTCGGACGACGCGGCGCCATACGAGTGCAGACCGAGGTCCTGGGGACGCTCCACCATCAACCAGGCGATCAGCGGGATGATGGCCAGCATGACCGCCGCGACCGTCCATGCGACGGCCTGCCAGCCGGCGGCTTCCGAGATCGCGGCGAGCAGCGGCAGGAACAATAACTGGCCCGTCGCGGTGCTCGCCGTCAGCAGGCCCATAACCATGCCGCGGCGCTCGGTGAACCAGCGGTTCACCACCGTCGCCGCCAGGACCGTCGCGGCCATGCCGGAGCCCACGCCGACCATCAATCCCCAGGTCAGCATGAGATGCCACGGTTGCGTCATTTGCGTGGAGAGCGCGGTGCCCGAAGCCAACAGCACCAGCGCGACGAGGATCGTGCGCCGGATCCCGAAGCGCAGCATCGCGCCGCCTGCGAACGGGCCCATCAGCCCGAACAGGACCAGGTTCAATGCGACCGCGGAGGAAATCGTGGCGCGGTCCCAGCCGAGCGCCCGCTCCAGCGGAATGATCAATACGCCGGGCGCGGAGCGCACGCCCGCGGCGCACATCAGAAGCACAAACACGAGCCCGGCGACGATCCAGGCGTAATGCATGCGACCCGACAGCGATCTGGCCAAACCATTCATAGTGGGTGCTTGTTCAGGTCTAACAGTTGGAGTATGGCATTTCCCCGTGCCTGGCAACGCGTGAGCCGATTTACTTTGCTACTGGAAACCCAGCGCTTTTTTCCGCCGCGCCGTTGCCCAGCGTGTTCCTTCCGAACCGGACTTTCGCGGGTTGCCGGACCTGATTGCGACCTCAGGATTCCAGCGCGATCTGCCGGCGCAGTACCCGGTAGCGCTCATCGCTGCTGCCGCCGAACAAGGGATCGCGGCGCTGCGGCATGGCGTTCCTGACCGCCTCCCAGTCCGCCGGCGTGAGAACCTGCGCGGCCCGGGGCAGGACATCTTCCTCCTCCTTGGCGATGTGGTTGCCGTAATACACCAGGTAAGTCGCCGCGGCGACCTCGATCTCCGCCTTCGGAACGATCGCGTCGGCCAGGACCGCCTCGAGGTGCTTGCGCAGCGTCTCGCCGGCTTGCGCGATGATGCGATGCTCCTGGGCCAGGCGCGAGAGGGCCAATTCCATGTCCGGGCAATGCCTCGCCATGCGTGCGAAAGCGACATCCTCGCGGGGATGATGCATCTCGTCCGAGTAGTCCCGCAGGTAGGAGATGATGTCCAGCATCAAGTCGTAATTCGCCGTGTTGCCGAAATGGAAGGCGTCCACCTGCTTCTGCAAAAGCGCGAGCAGGCGCTTGAAGTACGAGTGATCAATACGCCATGCTTCAAGCAGATTTGTCATTTCGGGTCCTTTCCCCGCCAGTTAAAACCATCCGGGAAACCCGGACTTGACGCATGTCAATCCGCGCTCAGGCGTGCCGCCGCCCGACGCCGCAAGGACGATGCGACCCAAGGCGCTTACCGGGTAAGAGGAGTCTGCAAAGGCACCGAGTACCCTGAGTCGTAGGTTCGTATCACATCGTTGTCCCGGATATTGGCGTTTTTCTGCTCCCAGTTTGCGTCACGGTTCGCAAGCGAACCATGACGCAAACTGGGACCTTGAATGACCGATTCCAGCACCTCGCCCTGTAACGAATTTCTGGCTCAGTACACTAGCCTGCGGCTTCAAGCGCTGGCTTCACCTCGCGCGCAAACAGCTCCAGCGAGCACATCTCATTGGCGTGGCCCAGCGATCCGAAGGCGAGCTGCAGCACCAGGTAATTGAATCCTGCCACGCGGGCTTGTACCAGGAATTCGCGCTTGACCGTGTCCGGGCTGCCGACGACCAGGGATCCTGAATTGCGTGCGGCGTCATAGTCGGCCGACAGCGATATGGGCGGAAAGTCGCCGCGCCTGACCCAGAGCGCCGCAAGCGACTCGAACCATTGCTTGTAGGCGGGACGTGCGATTTTCTCCGCCCCGGCGTCCGTGGGGGCGATGAACATGGCGCGCACCACGCCTTCCATCGGACTCTTCACTGGACTTGCCGCGCGCAGCGGGTCGGCGGCGTGCAGCTTCCAGGCTTCGCGAAATCCGACCAGCAGGGAAGCGACGCGCTCGGTGGGGCCGAGCGTTACGCCGTTCATGCCGTAGCTTGCAGGGCGAACATGGCCTTCCGCGGAGCGCAGTCCATACCATAATGGCGGGTAAGGTTTCTGCAGGGGCCGCCACACCACCGGCACGTTCTTGTAGCTGTAATGCGGGCCCTGGTGATCGAGTACGTCGTTTGACAGGCCCATGACCAGTACCGCAAGCGCGTCTTCGTACATCGAGTCCGACTTGTCGTAATCGACACCCAGTGCGTTGAACTCGTGCGGCGAAATGCCGCGTCCCACGCCGATGTCGAGGCGTCCGTTGGAAAGATGGTCGAGGATGCACAGTTCCTCCAGCAAACGCAGCGGGTTGTAGAGCGGCAGAAGAAACAGCAAGGCGCCCAGGCGGATGCGCCGGGTTTCCCGGGCCGCCGCGGCCAGGAACACGGTCGGAGAGGGGGTGGAGGAAAGAGGCGTGGCATGGTGCTCGGTGACGTGATAGCCGTAGAAACCGAAGCTCTCCGCTGCGCGCAGCAGCACCATGCGGTCGTCAAAAATTTTCGCCAGCGGCTCGTCGCGCCAGTCGATGTAATCGAAAATCCCGAACTTCATGGAAATGCGTCTCCCCTGTGCCTGGATCTTCAGCCTGTCCAGTCAAGGCATGGTAGCGTAAAGACTTCCGGAAAGTATTTGCCGGGTACGCCGTTGGCTTGAATGGAGATGTCATGAAGAATTTGGCATTGCCGCGGGGCGGCGCATGACGGTCGGCTGGGCGCTGCTGGGCACCGGACGCCACGCGGTAAAGAATGTCCTTCCGCAAATGAAGCAGGCCGCGGGCACACAGCTCGTCGCGGTGGTGAGCCGCGACCACGCGCGCGCCGAGAACTTTGCGCGGGAGCATGGATTCGCGCAGGGCTACACATCGCTGGCCGAGGCTTTGCGCGATCCCCAGGTGCAGGCGCTGTATCACGCCACTCCCGACGGGCTGCATGCGCGCGACGCGATCGAGGGCGCGAAGGCGGGACGGCATTCGCTGATCGAAAAACCCCTGGCGATCACGCTGGCGCAGTGTCAGGAAGTCATCCAGGCGTGCCGCATGCATGGCGTGAAGCTGGGCGTGGTCTTCCAGCAACGCCACGAAGCGGTGCATCTGGAAGCGCGGCGCATGGTGCGCGCGGGTGAAATCGGCGAGGTGATGATGGCGCGCGCGCAACTTGCCCTGCGTGTCATGCCGCCGCCCGCCGCCGCGCCCGCGCTGTCGACATGGCGCAACGATCCGGCGATGCGCCCCGGCGGCATCGTCATGGGCATAGGCGATCACGCCTACGACACCCTGGCATGGATCCTCGGCCAGGAAATCACCGAAGTCATGGCGATGACCGATGCCACGCGGGCCGACGCGCCGAATGAGCGAGTGGGAAGCCTGCTGCTGAAATTCAGCAAGGGCGCAGTAGGTGTGGCAGCGGCGAGTTCGCGAACACCCTTTGCCCAGCGACCGATCGAAATTCATGGCACCAGTGGTTCCTTGATACTCAATAACACCTACGCCTATCTCACCGGCGCAAGCGAAGACCCGCGGCCATCGATGGAAATTCGTGCCGGCGCAGGCGGTAGCGTGCGCTACTTTCCGGTCAGCGAAGCTTTCCGCTTGGAAATCGAGCATTTCAATCGCTGCGTCGAGGGCGCCGGCGCCCCGATGACCCCTGGCGAAGACGGCTTGCGCGCGCATGCGGTGACCGAGGCGGCCTATGAGTCGCAGCAAAGCGGGCGCGTGCAACAGGTTGCGAAATTTGCCACGCGCCGGGTCACGCCATAATTGCGTATAATGACTGCCATATGGCAAGACTTGGAGCGTAGTCATGAGTACCGCCAACGCAATTCCACAATCCACCTTTTCGATTGAAGCCCTGCTTGGCGGCAGAAAGGTGTTGCCGGTCAAGCAGCGCAGCGCATTGGACTGGGTTTCCGTCATTCGCCAGGGTCTTTCCTCGGAAGCGGTGGATTCCCTGGCCAGGACCCTGCGCGTCACTCAGTCCGAACTGGCTGTGACCCTGGGCATCCCGGCGCGCACTTTGGCACGGCGCAAAAAGGAGGGCACGCTCAACAGCGAGGAATCGGCCAAGCTGGTGCGGCTCGCGCGTGTCCTCGGCAGAGCCAGGGAAACTTTTGAAAGTCTCGACACCGCCCTGGACTGGTTGAAGTCCCCCAATGCCGCCTTATCCGGTGCCACGCCGTTTTCCCTGTTGGATACCGACATCGGCGCGGAAAGCGTCATGGATACCCTGGGCCGCATCGAGCACGGTGTCTTTGCCTGATGCTCACCGTCTGGCGGTTGCTCACCGCCCGGTTCGCGCAGACCGCATTCTCCGGTGAAGGTGCGCGCCTGTACGGCGGACGCTGGAACCGCAAGGGCATTTCGATGGTGTACACCGCCGGCAGTCAGTCGCTGGCGATGCTGGAATTGCTGGTGCAGGACGATCCTCTGCGAGCCCGGTACGTGATCGTCCCTGCTACGCTGCCAAAGAATTTGAAGATCGAGCGGATCATGCCCGATCAATTGCCCCCCGATTGGCGCCAGCGCGGAGCCCGGGACCGATTGCAGGCCATTGGCACTGACTGGGCCAGACGCGGGTCGAGCGCGGTGCTGGCAGTACCGAGCGTGGTCATACCGAGCGAAACCAACTATTTACTAAACCCGCTGCACCCTGCCTTCTCCAGAATCGAGACCGGCAAGGCTGAAGAGTTCGTCACCGACCTGCGGTTACTAAGGAAAGGGGATGCAACGCGCGCAGGCTAGGAACCGAACATTCGGCTTGTTAAGACCGCCGTCGCATAAATCTCGCGCCGGCTGTTGGAAGCAGCGCGGCAAGCTTTTGGCCGCGCGATCGTACTAAGCGGGACCCACAGCCTGAGCCCAGGTTTCCTGGCTCAGGCTGTGCGCTTTGCCAAAGCCGGCGATGAAACGCGCTGAGCGCGGGCTGATGGCGAACAGCGAAAAACCCGGCAATTCGAACATCTGCTGTGCCGAGGGGAAGCGTTCCAGATAGGCGGCCTTGCCCGCGGCATACGCCCTGCTGGCGGGATCGATGCGGGTGGCGTTGCCCTGCACCGTCACGCGCGGCAATGCCTGAGCTTGAATCGCGGCGCCGTCATCGCCCACGGCATCCTCGGCGGCGCTGACCATGATGCTCACTCGCGGCTGCGCGAGCATCTGGCGCGTGTGCGCAGAGAGGCCGCTGACGTGAATCAGAAAATCTGCGCCGGCGCCATGCAGGATATAGGGGACCATCGAGACAAAGGGTTCTCCTTTTTCCACCGTGCCCAGGGCAGCGACGGCACGGCTGCGCAACAGCCGGCGCAATGTCAGGTTCTGTGTGGCATCCATAATGTTAAGTTCGATTCCGCGGGGATTCAGGGCTGCGCGCTATAGCGAAGCCAGCGAAGAAAATCCATGATAGCGTAACCGTTTTCATGGCGGTGGCCCGCTGATTCGCAATGCCCGGATTCGCGACGCCCGCACGCACCGCCGAATTCAATGACAGGAGAGACGACGATGATCGAACTGTATGCCACCCCCACGCCGAACGGGCAGAAGGTCATGATCATGCTGGAGGAGATTGGTCTTGCGTGGCAGCATATCGATGTGAACATCCGCACCGGCGAGCAATTCAGCGCAGAACATCTGAAGCGCAGTCCCAACAACAAGATCCCCGCGATTGTCGATACTGAAGGTCCCGGCGGTTCGTACACCATGATGGAGTCGGGTGCGATCCTCATTTATCTCGCAGAAAAGACCGGCGACGAATACACCATCGCCGGAATGGCCGTTTATCCCTGGGTCAAGGGCTATGCGGATCGCCGCATCGACAAGGCGGATCATCCCCGTTTCATGCGCTGGCTCGAGGCGATGGAGGCGCGCCCGGCGGTGCGGCGCAACAACACGATGACCACGGAAATCCGCGCGCGCATGAACAAGGCCGCCGAAGGCAAGCCGCCGGTGAATATTTACGACACCAAGGACAACGCCGAGCGGCTGGCGAAGGCAACCGGAAGCTGAGTGTGCAAGGCCGCGGCGTTTAATCCCGATTCATGGAGGTTTTTTATGTCGAATACAGTGAAACCATTGAAGCTGTGCGCGGGTCTTGCCGCGGCGCTGTGCGCAGCAGCCGGCGTATCCGCGCAGTCCTACCCGGTCAAGCCGGTGCGCGTGATCGTGCCCTACGCGGCAGGCGGCGCGGTCGATGCCATGGCGCGAGTATTCGGGCAGAAGTATTCCGAACTCTGGGGCCAGACCGTCATTGTCGAGAACCGCGCCGGCGCGGGCGGCAATATCGGCTCCGAGGTGGTCGCCAAGGCGGCGCCGGACGGTTATACGCTGCTCCTCAACACCTCGGGACAGGCGGTGGCGCCGGCGCTCTACAAGCGGCTCAGCTATGACGCGGTGAAGGACCTCGCGCCGGTGGCAGGCATGGTCGCCTCGGCGCTGATTCTGGTGGCGCCGCTGCAGTCCAGTGCCACATCGGTGAAGGAATTCATCGCCCTGGCCAAGGCGCAACCCAACAAGCTCAATTTCGGCTCGACCGGCATCGGCTCTGGACCGCACCTGGCACAGGAGATGTTCAAGTCGATGGCAGGCATTGACATCGTGCACGTCCCCTACAAGGGCGACGCGCCGTTGTTCCCCGCGCTGTTCACCAATGAGGTTCAGCTTGCGGTGGTGCCTTCGCAAACGGCGCTGGCGCACATCAAGGCGGGCAAGCTGCGCGTGCTTGCTGTCACCAACGCCAACCGTAGCGCGTCGCTGCCGGAGGTGCCGACGGTGGCCGAATCCGGCTTGCCCGGGTATGCGTTCGGCGGCTGGACGGGGCTTTTCGCCAGTGGCGGCACGCCGCGCGAGGTGATCCGCAAGATCGCCAGCGACACCACGCGGATGCTGGTCGCGCCGGAGGTCACGCTCTATTACCCGCGCTGGGGCGTGGAACTGTTCAACATGGGCACCGAGGAGTTCACGGCGCGCTTCCTGGCCGATATCGACAAGTACGCAAAGATCATCCGCGATGCAAAAATTCCGCAGGTGGAGTAACAGCGAGGTTTTGTTGCCATTCCATCGAAGCGCATGGCGGGCGGTCCCCGCCTGATCCCCGGCTGGCCGTCACCACTAAACCGGCTTGTCGCCCTTCAGCGTCACGCGATGCATGGTCCTGCGCCGCGGGTAGTAGTCGTTGGCCGCATAGTGCTGCGTCGGCCGGTTGTCCCAGAACACCATGGAGTTGGGTTGCCAGCGAAACCGAAACTGGTACTCCGGAATGCGCACCTGGGCGAACAGCAGGTCGAGCAGCGCGCGGCTTTCGTCGTTGTGCATGCCTTTTATTCCGATGGTGAATTGTTCATTCACAAAAAGCGCTTTTTTTCGCGTGATGGGATGAGTGCGCACCAGGGGATGCGCTGGATTGGGCAACTGTTCCTCCATTTCCGCCAGACGCCGATGTTTTTCCGCTGTGGGCAGGTGGTCGAATTTGCGGCGGAAGGGTTTGAAGTCGTGAATGGCTTCCAGCCCGGAAATCAGCTGCTGCAGCTTGTCGCTCAAACCCTCGTAGGCCGCCGTCTTCCTTGGCACGCTTGAAAATCGCGTCGATACATTCGACGCAGTCCCGGTACGTGAGATTTTTCATTGCTTGACTCCTTGTTGTTGGCGGCATTCCAGGAGTCAACGCCGAAACCGCATCGACTTGTAAATGCCCGCGTTGAGAATTCTTCGGTCCTATTCCGATCGTAACGGGACTGCGACTCCTATAGCGCTCCAAGTGCGAGCAACGCTTCGCGCACTTCTTTGCTTCCTTCAGGCGAAAGCGGCGCCTGCGGCGGCAAAGGGTCTCCGACGGCATATCCCTGCAGGATCAAGCCGCCTTTGATACAGGCGGCCAGGTTGAATTTCGCGAATACCTCATTGATCTTCCAGAGTTCCCGTTGCAATGCCAGGGCTTCGGTCCAGGCTCCGCGACGGCACAAATCGTAGAGCTCGACACTCTTTCTGGGCACCACACAGGCGGGGCCGGCCATCCATCCTTTGCCTCCAATCAGCATCACGCAAGCGGGAATGTGCGCCGATGCCGAAAAGACGCTTATTCGTCCTTCGACGCGATTGATGATGGAGAGCAACCGCCCCGTATTGAATGAAGCATCCTTGATGTACTTGATGTTGGGAATGTGGCTGAGCTTGTTGATGACAGGGAGCGAAAGATCCGAGCGCTGGAAATTGGGATTGGTATACAGCACCACCGGCAGCGCCACGGCATCGGCAATTGCCTTGAAGTAAGAAAACACACCATCGTCTGAAATCGGGAAATAAGCCTCCAGGATCGCGAGAATGCCGTCGCAGCCGATGCCTTGCATTTCCCGCGCCTGAAAAGTGGCATCCGCAATGGTGGTTGCGCTGACACCGGCAACAACGGGGACGCGGCCTTTGGCTGCCTTGACGACGACCTCGACGATGCGGCGACGTTGCGGCCAGTTCAGGTAGGCGAATTCACCCGTGGAGCCCAGGGGGGTGAGCCCGTGCACCCCTGCCGCGATGAGATCGTTGCAAAGCCTCTCAAGGACTTCTTCCATGATCTTCCCTGTGGAATCCACGGGCGATACGAGGTAGGGGAAAACACCTTGAAATTCGGCGGACGGCATGATTTATCTTCCTGTTTTGGCACAAACAACGTGCAATTTAGGCTTATGTGCGTCGCGCCAACGGCGCGCCAATGTGAATTTTTCGATCGACGAATCCTGCCGGTCTCCGACGCGATCGATGGAGCCCGGGTGGTCCAGTATGGCGTCGGCGCAGACGCGTGCCCTGCGATCAGTTCGCGGGCAGGTCCATCGGGAACAGCTCTTCGAGATCGGGGCGTCGGGCGATGTAGCCTTGCTCATGCGCGTAGCGCACGAAGGTTTCGAGAACCTTCCGATTTGGGCCGTCAATGCCATGCGACCAGCGATTCTTGCCGTAAATCGCGCGTTCTTCTTCCAGGCAGAACACGGCTTCGGACAGGCCAAGGTGTTTGGGATCGCGAGCGTAGAAATCATCCGAAGCTTTCTGGGCCGCGACAAACGCTTGCGCCAGGCTTTGGGCAGCCCACGGGTGCCTGTCGAAAAGGGACTGCTTCATCACCACGGTATGCGTAATCGGATGAATCCCGGTTCGCGTCACGAAACTGCGGGTTTCGGCGCGGCAATCGCGAAACAGTCGCCGTATCCAGATTTCGCCTTCGACGAAGGGCCTGGGCAACACCGGCACCATGATGGCATCGACTTCGCCGCGCTCGAGCAAGTCTTCCGCTTTTGAGCCGAGTTTCAAGGTGATTTTTACATTGGCCGGGGGGACATAGCCCGCGCCTTCAGGGGCGCCGGTGATCCATTCCACCTGCTCCGGCGCCAAGCCAAAGTGTTCTTTCAACATGCCGCGCAGCCAGAGATTGACGGTGAAGCGATAACACGGGGCGGCGATTTTCTTGCCGATCAGATCGGCAGGGCAGCTGTAGGGCGCGTCGCTGCGGCAAAAGAGGTAGGCCAACACCGGCATTCTGAGAGGGAAAACCGGCAGTGCCACGACCGGTTCGCCGCGGGTTCGCGCGGCAACGTACCAGGATAAGGAGAACTCGGCCGCATCGTACTCTTCGTAGACCGGGCGCACGCAAAAGTCGCCGATCCATGCGGTATTGACCTTGAGCGCGATGCCTTCGGGTTTGACGTGTCCTTCGATCAGTGGACGTGTGCGATCGTAGTCGGCCAGGGCAAGGTTCATCGGCAATAAACCTTGATTGTCCTTCCCTTGCGTGCCTGTCGGCTGCAACAGATCTTCGCGCGCATTCATGCCTGCTTTCTCCTTCCGGAATCGCCCGGTTCATTCCTGCTTGAGGTAGATGCCTTTAAGACGGGCATTGTAACTTTTCCGGTCGAGTCTCAACTGTTGGGCAAAAGCCGCAGGCATGAGATTGACCAGATCGAGTCCCACCGCGAAAAAGTCATGTATCCTGAGGTGGCGATAGCACTTATGGGGGCGAGCTTTGTCGCATTTACCGGCGCTTACTGGTTAGTTACGCTTGGAACGTTCCTGGTAGGAATAGGCTGGGCCGCGGCCAACGTCGCGGCGACTGCGATGATCGCCGATCAAACCGAAACTGCCGTGCGGGGGCGCGCCATCGGTGTGAACGAGAGTTTTTCCGGCGCGGTCGCCGTTGCAATGGCGCTTGTCACCGGGCCGATCATCGAATGGTCCGGCCTGCCCATGACGGGCTTTGTTGCGGTACTGGTAGCGTTGCCGCCGTTGGTCATGTGGTGTGCGCTTCAGCTTGGGGCGCGCGCGGCACGCAATCGAGCTGCGGCGTAGTGAATTGGGGTCGTTGACTTACGGGGAATGGCAATGACTAACGGGGCAGGCAGCGAGATCAAAAACACCACCTGCTATATGTGCGCGTGCCGTTGCGGCATCCGTGTGCATCTGAAGGATGGCGAAGTCAGGTACATCGACGGCAATCCCGAGCACCCCATCAACCAGGGTGTGATCTGCGCCAAGGGTTCCGCCGGGATCATGAAGCAGTATTCCCCGGCACGGCTCACCCGGCCGCTGCTGCGCAAGGCGGGCGCTGAGCGCGGCGCCGCCGAATTCGAACCCATCTCCTGGGACGCCGCGCTCGACATGCTGTCAACGCGTCTGGCGAAGATTAGGGCCACGGACCCGAAGAAATTCGCATTCTTTACCGGACGTGATCAGATGCAGGCGCTGACCGGATTGTTCGCCCGCCAGTTCGGCACGCCCAATTACGCGGCGCACGGCGGCTTCTGCTCGGTGAACATGGCCGCCGGCATGATCTACACCATCGGCGGTTCGTTCTGGGAATTCGGCGGTCCCGACCTGGACCGGGCAAAGCTGTTTGTCATGATAGGCACGGCGGAAGATCACCATTCCAATCCGCTGAAAATTGCCATCTCCAAGTTCAAACGCGCCGGGGGGCGCTTCGTATCGGTCAATCCGGTGCGCACCGGGTACTCGGCGATCGCCGATGAGTGGGTACCGATCAGGCCCGGCACCGATGGCGCGCTGTTGCTCGCTCTGTCCCATGAGTTGGTGCGCCTGGGACTCTACGATCGCGAGTTCGTCGCGCAATACAGCAATGGCGCGCATCTGATCAATAGCGACGAAAACAGCAATGAATTCGGCCTCGCCGTTTGCGATGCGGATGACCCGCAGCAGAATCCCTACCGCAGGCACAGCCAGTTGTGGTGGGACCGCAAGACGAATCGGCCGGTGCGCAACCACGCCGATGGCGCCGATCCGGTCCTGGAAGGCAGCCGGCAACTTGACGACGGCACGCCGGTGAAGCCCGCGTTCGAGTTGCTGCGCGGGCGACTCGCGCAGAGCACGCCCGAGTGGGCCGCGGCGATTACCGGCATCCCCGCAGCCGCCATCCGGCGCCTGGCATTGGAGATGGGCACGGTGGCGCGCGAGCAAAGTTTCGAGCTTCCGCTTGCTTGGACCGACAGCTGGGGCCGAAAGCACGAAAGCGTCACCGGCAGGCCCGTTGCATTTCATGCGATGCGAGGACTGGCGGCACACTCGAACGGTTTTCAGTCGATTCGCGCACTTTCCGTACTGATGACTTTGCTGGGCACCATCGACCGGCCGGGGGGATTCCGGCACAAGGCGCCGTTTCCGCGCAGCACGCCGCCGGTGTATTCGCGCAATCCCAACAACGCCGACGCGGTGCAGCCGGAAATGCCGCTGCAGGGCGCGGCGCTGGGCTTTCCAGCCGGGCCCGATGACCTGTTTGTGGACAAGGACGGCAATCCGGTCAGGCTCGACAAGGCATTCTCCTGGGAATACCCGCTCGCCATCCACGGCATGATGCACAACGCCATCACCAATGCCTGCCGTGGCGACCCCTATCGCATCGACACGCTGATGATTTTCATGGCCAACATGGCCTGGAATTCGGCGATGAATCCGGGCGATACGCGGCGTCTTCTGAACGAGCGTGATGCGGATGGTGAATTCAAGATCCCCTTCGTGGTTGTGTGCGACGCGTTCCAGTCGGAGATGACGGCGTTCGCCGACTTGATCCTTCCTGATACCACTTACCTCGAGCGCTACGATGCCATGTCGCTGCTCGACCGGCCGATCTCGGAGTTCGACGGTCCCTGCGACTCGGTGCGCGTGCCGGTACTTCCGCCCAGCGGGGAATGCCGGCCGTTCCAGGATGTGCTGGTGGAACTGGCGTCGCGCTTGAAGCTTCCTGCTTTCACGAGCCCGGAGGGCGGGCGCAAATACAGGGACTACAAGGATTTTGTGGTGCGCTACGAAACCGAGCCCGGCTCGGGGCAGGGCTTCCTGATCGGCTGGCGCGGCGCCGATGGCGGCAAATCCATCATCGGCGAGCCCAATCCCGATCAGTGGGACATGTATGCGAAGAACAATTGCTTCTTCCACCATGTAATGCCGCCTGAACACCAGTACATGCGCAACTGGAACCAGGGCTACCACGAGTGGGCGCTGAAGATGAAGTTGCGCCGCTATGCCGATCCGGTGGTGATCCAGATTTATTGCGAAGTGCTGCAGAAATTCCGCCTTGCCGCG
>MEQV01000178.1:1960-5167 GCA_001770355.1 Betaproteobacteria bacterium RIFCSPLOWO2_02_FULL_62_17 | reverse complement strand
CGCCGCAGGCGCTGCGCGAACGGATCGTGACCTACTTCGATCCCTTGCCGTTTTACTACGCGCCACTTGAGGCGGCGGCAACCGACACCGGCGCATTTCCGCTCAATGCGATCACGCAGCGCCCGATGGCGATGTATCACTCCTGGGATTCGCAGAATGCGTGGCTGCGGCAGATCCACGGCCATAACCATTTGTTCGTCAATACGCAGACGGCGCTGGCCTTGGGCATTGCCGATGGCGCGTGGATCTGGGCGGAATCGCAATGGGGCAAGTTGCGCTGCATGGCCATGCATTCCCAGGCGGTTGAGCCGGGCACGGTCTGGACCTGGAACGCCATCGGCAAGGCATCCGGGGCCTGGCGGCTCGACGCGGATGCCGGCGAGGCGCGCAAGGGTTTCCTGCTCAATCACCTGATCTCCGACGAATTGCGCGGTGCCGACGGCACCCGTATATCGAACTCCGATCCGATCACCGGGCAGGCCGGATGGTACGACGTGCGGGTGCGCATCCGGCCGTGCGCGCCGGGCGAGGCGCAGGCGAGTTCGCCGGAATTCACCACCATGCCGGCGCTTGCCGGCACGCAATTGCGCACGCCCCGGGTGCTGGCGTACTTCGCGGGTAAAGGAGATCCGAAATGAAGCAGCTGGCGCTGGTCATCGATCTCAATGTCTGCGTGGGCTGCCATGCCTGCGTGACCAGTTGCAAGGAGTGGAACACCTCGGGCAGTGCCGGCCCGCTGTCGGACCAGAATCCGTACGGGGCCGATCCTTCCGGGACGTTTTTCAACCGTGTGCAGACCTATGAGATCGGCGTGTTTCCCGATACCCAGACGCTGCATTTCCCCAAATCCTGCCTGCATTGCGAGGACCCACCCTGTGTTCCCGTTTGTCCTACGGGCGCCAGCTACAAGCGCGCCGAGGATGGCATCGTGCTGGTCGACTACGATAAATGCATTGGTTGCAATTACTGCGCCTGGGCCTGTCCCTACGGCGCGCGTGAACTGGACGAGCACAAGAAGGTGATGACCAAGTGCACGCTGTGCGTTGATCGTATTACCGACCAGAGTCGGGCAGAGGCGGAACGCAAGCCTGCCTGCGTCATGGCCTGTCCGACCAATGCGCGGCTGTTTGGCGACGTGCACGATCCGGAGTCGGAGGTCGCGCGCGCGATTCGCGAGCGGGGCGGCTATGCGCTGATGCCGGAATGGGAAACCCGGCCGGCCAACCAATATCTGCCGCGGCGCGTTTCCGGTTCATCCGCGGACGGGAAGTAGCGCTTCGATGCGTCCAGCGTTCTCTGTGGTGATTTTCACCACGCTGACCGGCGCGGGACAGGGGCTGTTTCTGGCGGTGTACTTCACCGAGCTTGTCGCCCTCTGGTCCAATGCAGTTTTGCCTCCGGCGATATTCGTTACCGCCGGCGCGGCGATGGCCGCCGGTCTGGCGCTGCTCGGGTTGGCGGCATCGTTCTTTCACCTCGGGCAACCCGGGCGCGCATGGCGCGCCGCCGCCATGTGGCGCACCTCGTGGCTGTCGCGGGAGGTTATCGTGCTGCCATTGTTCATTGCCCTGTGCGCGGCATACACCGCCGCGCATCATCTGGGCGGGACTGGCTTCGCATGGACTGGCGTTTTTGCCCTGCTGGCCTGCGCCGCGCTGTTCCTGTGCACGGCGAAGATCTATATGTGCCTTAAATTTCTTCAGGAGTGGGCAAGCCCGCTGACGCTGCTGAATTTCGTCCTGCTGGGCACAGCCTCCGGGTGCACGCTTGCGGTATCGCTGGCGCTGGCATTGGCACCGCAGATGCTCAATGCACTTTGCGGCGCATCGATGGTGATGACCCTGGCCGCGCTCGGCGCGCGCGCGGCGTCGCTTGCGCGCAATGCGCGCTTGCGGCCGAAATCGTCGCTGCAGAGTGCCATAGGCGTGGCGAATCCGCGCATCCGGCAGACCTCGCAGGGATTCACCGGGAGGTCTTTCAACACGCGGGAGTTCTTCCACGGCGCTACGCCGCAGAAAGTACGCGCGGTGAAGTGGAGTTTTCTATTGCTCGTATTCCTGTTTCCCGTGGTGCTGATTGCGGTTGGCATGCTGGCCGATTCCCCGTCGCTGCTGTCCATTGCGTTTCCGGTGCAATATTTCGGGCTGCTGGCCGAGCGCTGGTATTTCTTCGCGCAAGCCAATCATCCGCAGAACATTTACTACCAGGCGATGGCTTGAGTTTGACGATGTGCCTCGCTTGACACCCCTCGACCAGGGAGGGACACTCGTGCGGCATTGCCGCATCTCACCTAATCAGGAGCAGAAATGAGAATCAAGAATGCCGCGTCATCGCGGCTGGCCGTCGTGACGGCGTGGAGTTGTCTGGTCGCGGCGGGTATTCCGCTCAGCGCGGTTTCGCAGGAGTATCCGACCCGCGAAATTCGCGCCGTCAGCCCCGTCGCAGCCGGATCAGGCGGCGATATCCTGGTGCGCTATTACAGCGACAAGCTGTCCAGATTGGCGGGCAAGCCCGTCATTGTCGACAACCGTGGCGGCGCGCAGGGTGTGGTGGGCACCGAAGTCGCCGCGCGTGCCAAGCCAGACGGTTATACGCTGCTGTTCACGCCGGCGAGCTCCATGCTCGCCGCGCAGCCGCATTTCTTCAAGAAACTGCCGTTCGACCCGTTCAAGGATTTCACCTCCGTCGCGCCGCTGGCGTGGTTGCCGTTTGGCATCGCGGTGGAGGCGAAGAGCCCCATCAGGACGGCGCGCGATCTGGTTGAGCACCTGAAGAAAAAAAGCGGCGACGGTTTTTACGGCGCGGGCAACAATTCGGGCATCGGTACCGCCGAACTCCTCAAGGAGATGGCCGGACTGAAGACGCTGCATGTTCCCTATAAGACCGCGGCGCAGGGTCTTGCGGCGCTGCTTGACGGGCAAATCGATTTCCTGGTCTGGGACGCCACCTTCATGAGCGGGCACGTGCGCGCTGGCAGAATACGCCTGGTTGCCGTGACCTCCGCCAAACGATCCAGCTCGCTTCCGGATGTGCCCACCATGCTCGAATCGGGCTTTCCCGGTTTCGAGATAAGTTCCTGGTGGGGCTTGGTGGTGCCCGCGGGCACGCCGCGGCCGATCGTGGACAGGCTCGCCGCGTGGATGCATGAGATCAGCGCCATGGAGGAAACCCGGCTGTTTCTGGCGAAAGTGGCGACCGAGGTCATGG
>MEQV01000178.1:134-1939 GCA_001770355.1 Betaproteobacteria bacterium RIFCSPLOWO2_02_FULL_62_17 | reverse complement strand
CGGTGATGCTGAAGCAGGAATATGAGCGCTGGGGCCGTATCGCGAAGCTGGCGAAGATCCAACCGCAATAGGTATGAGGATTTGACCATGATCACGCCCGCGAGCTTTGTTTCCGACGGCCTGAAGCTCTCCGCGCTGCTGCATGTGCCGCCCGACTTGAAGCCCGGTGAGCGGCGGCCGGCTTTCGTCGTCATGCACGGTTTCGGCGGCAGCAATCAAGGCGGTCAAGGCGCCTGGGCGGCCAAGGCCCTGGCCCGATGGGGCTACGTGTGCCTGCAGTTCGAGTTTCGCGGCTGCGGCGACAGCGAAGGCGAGCGCGGCCGCATCATCTGCCTGGAGGAGGTGGCCGATGCCTCGAATGCGATCACTTATCTCCAGAGCCGCCCCGAAGTGGATACTAAGCGCATTGCCTTGTGCGGGTCGAGCCTGGGCGCCGCGGTGGCCATACACGCCGCGGGCGGCGACAGTCGTGCGGCAGCGGTAATATCGCAGGGCGGCTGGGGCAACGGCGCGCGCAAATTCCGCGACCAGCACCGCGGCGCGGAATGGGACCGCTTCATGAAGCAGATGACCGACGGCGTCCGCCAGCGCCAGGCCACCGGAAAATCGCTGATGGTGTCGCGCTTCGACATCGTGCCGGTGCCGCCGAAAATCCGCGCCTACATCACCAACGATCCGAAATCCAGCATGGAGTTTCCCGCGGAAACCCCCTTGAGCATGTTCCTGTTTCAGCCCGAGGAGATGATCGGCCGCATCAGCCCGCGCCCGGTGCTGCTGTTGCACGGCGCGGGAGATTCAGTCACCCCGGCAACCGAATCGATGGAACTTTTCAAGCGCGCCAGATCGCCGGTGGAACTGCACCTCATCGACGGCGCGGATCATTTCATGTTCGCCGAGGAGAACCAGCGCGTGGTCAATCTGGTGCATGATTGGCTGGAGCGCTATTTTCCGCTGTAGAAACCGGGGACGTACCACGGTTTTCTGGAATATTTAGGATATACCACGGTTTCCAACAAAAACCGTGGTACGTCCCCGGTTTTGACAGGCGATGTCGTTAACGCTGAAAATCCTGATTTGCCTGGCGCTGCTGAACCAGTCTCTCAAGACCGGCAGCAATGTCACCATCTTGCTCACGGCGCTGAGCCAGCAGGCTTCGCCGCTGCTGGTGGGCGCGCTGACCGCGGTGACGGGTATTTTTCCGATGCTGTTCGCGGTTTCCATCGGGCGCCTCAACGATCGCTTCGGCGCGCGTGCGCCGATGCTGGCGGGCTCGGTGCTGGTGGTGCTTTCCACGCTGCTGCCGACGGTCTGGCCCGGCCTGCCCGCGCTTTTTGTCACCGCCACGATGACCAGCCTGGGGGCCATGGCATTCAGCGTGTCGGTGCAGAGCACCGTGGGTCACTTCGGCACGCCCTCGGACCGGCCGCGCAATTTCAGTTGGCTGTCGATGGCATTTTCCTTCGGCGGCATCGTCGGGCCGATGCTGGCGGGGGCAGCCATCGATTTTGCCGGACATGAAACCGCGTTCGTGGTGCTGGCGTTTCTGCCGGTGTTTTCAGTACTCACCCTGTGTTCGGGCATGCTGGTGTTTCCGGCGCCCAGCGTAGGTGCGGTGGCGCAACCCGGCGAAAGCAAGGTGGCGAAACGCGCGCTCGATCTGCTGGCTAATCCGCGCATGCGCATGATCTACCTGCTCACCGCGCTGCATGTGGGCGCATGGGAGCTGATTTCTTTTCTGGTCCCGGTCTACGGGGCGGGCATCGGTTTGTCCGCAAGTTCGATCGGCTTGATACTCGGCGCATTTG
>MEQV01000178.1:0-109 GCA_001770355.1 Betaproteobacteria bacterium RIFCSPLOWO2_02_FULL_62_17 | reverse complement strand
CATCCTGCCTATATTCACGCGGCGCTATACCTCGCTCGGCCTGATCAGGGCTTCGCTGGTATTGGCAGGGATGATATCGGTCCTGTTTCCGCTGGTGAGCAGCGTGCCC
>MEQV01000177.1 GCA_001770355.1 Betaproteobacteria bacterium RIFCSPLOWO2_02_FULL_62_17 | reverse complement strand
GAACAGCACGTCGATCTTGCCGGCCTTGAAGTCCTCGGCCTGGCGGAACACATTCGGCGCAGGAATCCCCTTCACGTCCTTGTAGGCGAGCCCCCCGTTTGCCAGGTGCGCCGCGATGATGCGCCCGATGGTTTTCTGCGCGTTGAAGCCGCTGGCAACGCGCTTGCCTTTGAGGTCGGAGATCTTGAAGATCTTCGAATCCGCCCGCACGTGCATTGCGACGCGGTAGGGCATGATCGCCGCCACGTGCCGCAGCAGCTTGCTCGGGCCGCGTCCCGCGTACTCGCCGGCGCCGGTCGCGTAGAAAGTCGAGTCGAACGAATTGGACACCGTCAATTCGGCGGTGCCGGCTTCCACTTCCTCGTAGCCGGAACTCGCCTGCGCCTGCACCGTCATGCGGATCTTGGCCTTTTCTGTCACCACCTTGGCCATGGCCGAGGCCGCCGAATTGGAAAACGTGCCGGCGGGCGTGGTGATCAGGCTGATGACCTGAGCGTGGGCCGCGGCCGCCACGAAGGGCAATGCAGCGGATAGGGTTACAACTCGCGCTAGAACTCGCAGCGTTGACATGGAATGCGCTCCTCCTTAAAAGGGTTGGACTGCCGGTCGACAAAGTGCTTGTGGCAAAATGGCCAACCGTTTCAATATTAAACGAAAAATCACTTAGGCTGCGATGCGAAGCTTTGTCAGCATTCTCGCTGTGACCCTCAGCTGCGCCATCCTCGCGGTGGTCATGGACGTGCCGCGCATGCTGGGGCTGTCGGTCTACTTCGAGCAATATCTCGCAGGCTTATTGGCGTTAGCCATGCCGCTGCTGTTTCTGCACGTGCCGGCCGGCAAGGGCGACGAGGGCGGCTACCGCGTGCGCAAGGGGCCGGTACCCTGGTACGACTTGTTGGCGGCGATAGTCTCCTGCGCGGCCGCGCTGTACGTCATGGTTCGGTTTTCCGAGTACTCGGAGCTGGTTTCCCGGAGGCCCTGGGACGGCCTGCTGGTCGCTGCGCTGATGTTCCTTTTCATCCTCGAAGGCTTGCGGCGCACCACCGGCATGTCGCTGGTGTACACCACGCTGTTCTTTTTCGCGCTGGCGATGGTGGGAGGCTCGCTGCCGGGCGAATTCGCCGCGCGCTCCATCCCGATCGAGCGCCTGACCTATTACCTGCTATGGGATTCCACCGCAAGCCTCGGTATCGCGCTCAAAATCGTCGCCACCATCGTGGTGGTCTACACGATATTCGGACATGTGCTGTTCAAGTCCGGCGGATCGACGTTTTTCACCGACATATCCATGGCGCTGATGGGACGCTACCGCGGCGGTCCTGCCAAGATCGCCATTGTCGGATCGTCCCTGTTCGGGACCATTTCCGGCAACGTGGTCTCGAATGTCCTGACGGTGGGGGTGGTGACCATCCCGCTGATGAAACGCGTCGGCTTCAAACCGCACCTAGCGGCCGCCATCGAGGCGTGCGCCTCCACCGGCGGGCAGATCATGCCGCCGGTGATGGGCGTGGCCGCCTTTATCATGGCCGAATTCCTGCAGGTTCCGTACTACGAAGTCGCGCTCGCGGCGCTGATTCCCGCGGTGCTGTATTACGCGGCGCTGTTCATACAGGTGGACCTGGAGGCGGCGCGCAGCGACATCCTGCCGCTGGATCCCAAGGAAATACCGAAGCTCTCCCAGGTGCTCAAGGACGGCTGGTATTTCGTGATCCCGTTCATAGTGCTGATCTACACGCTGTTCTGGCTCAACTACGAGCCGGAGAACGCCGGCCTGGCCGCCACCGCGACCGCACTGGGGCTGGGTATCGTCATTCCGTTCCACGGCAAGCGCATCTCCTTTCGCGATTTTTACGAGATGCTGCGCGATTCCGGCCTGTCGGTGCTGGATCTGTTCATGCTGGGTGCCGCGGCCGGCATCATGATCGGCACGCTCAATTACTCTGGCGTCGGGTTTTCGCTCAGCCTGGTACTGATCACCGTGGCGGCGGGCAGCCTGATCCTGCTGCTGCTGTTGTGCGCCTTCACCAACATTATTCTTGGCCTCGGCCTGCCGACGGTGGGCGTGTACATCGTCCTCGCCACGCTGGTCGCGCCCACCATGATCAAGATGGGCATCACGCCGATGGCGGCGCACATGTTCATCATGTATTACGGCTGCCTGTCGATGATCACCCCGCCGGTGGCGATCGCCTCTTTCGTTGCCGCCAATCTCGCCGGCGCCAACCAGAACCAGACCGGCTGGGCATCCATGACGTTCGGCTGGACCATCTATGTGGTGCCGTTCCTTTTCGTGTTTTCCGACACGCTGCTGATGAAGGGCGAGCCGGTCGCTATCCTCCTCGATTTCGTCACCGCGCTGGTGGGCGTCTGGTTCGTGTCCGCGGCGATGATGGGCTATTCCATCGGCAAGCTCACGCTGGTGCAGCGGCTGCTTTACGCGGCTGCCGGGCTGTGCCTGCTGCTACCCGTCAATGCGTTCGAGTCGGCGCGCTGGTTCAATGTGGCGGGCGCCTGCCTTGCATTGGCGGTATTTCTGCAGGAGCGTCATGCGCGCAAGTCTGTCCGTCCCGCCCAAGCTGCGTGATGATCGCATGATTTTGAGAAAGCACCTCGAATGAGCACCGCACAGCAGCCAGCGGCCACCCAGTTGCAGCAAGCGCTGCGAAGCGGCGCCTTCGTGGTCACCACCGAGGTGTCGCCGCCGGTGGCCGCCGACGTCGCGGATTTCATTGCCAAGGCGATGCCTTTGAAAGGTCTCGCCACCGCGGTCAACGTCACCGACGGCGCGGGCGCCAAAACGCATCTATCCTCGCTGGTTGCCGCGCATTTCATGCTGCAAAATGGCATCGAGCCGATCCTGCAGATGACCTGCCGCGACCGCAATCGTCTCGCCCTGCAGGCCGATCTGCTGGGTGCTATGGCCCTGGGAATCCGCAACCTGCTGCTGCTAAGTGGTGATAGTCCCAAGCTCGGCGACCAACCCGATACCAAGGCCGCGGGCGACCTCGACAGCAAGGGCCTGCTTGCCATCGCGCAACGCATGCGCATTGAACACAGGCTGCCCCCTGGCACCGAGATCAAGGGCAACACCGCCCTGGTGCTGGGCGCCGCCGATGTACCCATCGATCCGCCGCCGGACTGGAATCCCGCCAGCCTGCGGGCCAAGATCGAGGCTGGCGCCGATTTCGTGCAGACGCAGTTCTGCATGGACATGGACATCGCGCGCCGCTATGCCGCGCGCCTGCTCGATCTGGGCATCGCGCAGCGCCTGCCGGTGCTGATCGGGGTGTGCCCCATACCCTCGGGGAAGTCGGCCCGCTGGATGAAGGAAAAACTCTTTGGCACCATCATCCCCGATGCCATCATCGCGCGACTCGACGCGGCGGCTGATGCACGCGAGGAAGGCAAGAAAATCTGCGTGGAATTGTTGCGCGAGCTCGCCGCCATTCCCGGCATCGCCGGCGCGCACATCATGGCGCCGGTGAATCCCTCGGTGGTGCCGGAGGTCATCGCCGGCGCGCGCGTCACCGCGCTGCGGCGCGCCCCGGTCTGAATCCGCGGCAGCGCCGCGTCATCCTGCCCTCGCTCCCCGTTTCACCGGGCTGCCAGAACCCGCGCGAATTGCCTGTTTGCACACCCTCGCATCTCTGAATTACATACAATAGGGCTTGTTACGCCTGTTCAATGGGAGAATAAAATGGAAATGGCATTGTTGGTCAGCGTGGTAGCAGCGGTGCTGGCGCTATTCAGCATCTATCGCACCGCCAAGGAAATCATGAAGCACATGACCGCGCTCGAGGCGGACCGGCGCAAGGCGTTTCGCCGCTTCATTGTGTCCGGCAGCACCCTGGCGGGAGTACTGATCGTGATCATGGTGGGAGCGACTGCCTGGGTGGCCATGGAGAAGGAAGACATTGGCGCGGTTCAGGCCGACACCGAAAAGAAGCTCACCGATGCGCAAGGCCTGTTGAGCAAGGCAAACGCGGACATGGCCGTGGCCAAGCGCCGCGCGGCCGATGAATTCGTGCGGGGTTACCAGGAAGCGATCAAGCGCGCGGATGACGCCATGGCCAAGGCTGCCGCTTTCGACAACGAGGAGAATCGCAAGAAGTCGGGCGACAAGTTCGACGACCAGCAGAAAGCCATGAACGACGACGCCCAGGCGAAGGTGAAGGCCATTGTCGAGCATGTCGAGCGCTGGCGTCCAGTGGCCGAAAGCCTGCGCGACGCGATGGGCACCGGCGTGAAAATGATTGATGACGCGCTCAACAAGGGCGATATGCCCGGCGCCGCCAAGGGTCTGGCCGCCATCAGGGAGACCCAGGAAGCAGACGCCGCGAAAATCAAGGCCGCGCTCGATGCCGCCGCGACGCCCCCTGCTGCGGCGAAGCCTGCCGCTGCCGCTGCCGCGCCTGCCCCTGCCCCCGCAGCCAAGGCGGAGGCGCCGGCTAAAGCGGACGCTCCGGCAAAAGCCGAAGCAAAGAAATAGGGCGCTTAATCCACCAGGCGATCGGCGCGACGCGGCCATGTTCCTGAGGCAGCAATGGTACGTGGCCGCGATGCCCGGCGAAGTAAAGCGTGAACCGCTGGGCCGCCTCGAACGCGAGGAACAAGCCGCGCCTTTGGCGTGATGCCCGCCACTTACCAGGATCTCATCGTCGGCGGCGGGATGACAGACCGTTAGGCAGCATCAGACCTGCATTCAGCATCGTGCCAGCCGGAGGCACAGGCTATCCTTTATGATGCCGTCCTGATTTCGCGGGCGTCAGGCCCGCGCTGGCGAACCAGAGTTTCCGGAGAACCTTATGAGCATTGACCGCGTTGTCCTGTGCCGCTTGCTGGCGGCCCTGTGCCTGTGCAGCCTCGCATCGGCCGCCCTGCCCCAGGAATCGGCCAAACCCTTCGAGCCCTTTGTCGGACTGCCCGGCAAGGACGTGATTTGGCTGCCCGCCGAGCTCATCATGGTCAACAAGATGATGGAACTGGCGCGGGCCGGACCCGGCGACGTGGTGGTCGATCTGGGCTCGGGCGATGGCCGCACCGTTATCGGTGCCGCAAGACACGGCGCGCGCGGCATCGGCGTCGAATTCAATCCCGACCTGGTGGAACACTCGCGCCGCAACGCCGAAAAGGAAGGCGTGGCGGACCGCGTCAATTTTGTCCACCAGGACCTGTTCGAGTTCGATCTCAAC
>MEQV01000176.1:1658-8311 GCA_001770355.1 Betaproteobacteria bacterium RIFCSPLOWO2_02_FULL_62_17 | reverse complement strand
GCCCGACAGCGAAGAGAACCTGCATAAGCTTTTCCAGGACAATTTCTGGACCGACAACCTGCCGATCGTGCTGCCCACCGAGGAGCGCGTCGCCGCGATGTTGAAGGGCACCAGCCACGCGCCAGACAAGGTGGTGGGGCGGCTGCGGCCGGCGGAGTTCCGCGAGTTCTGGGAACTGACCGTTGAAAAGGTCGCGGTCAACGCGGTGATGGCGGGCGCCCGGCCCGAGTATCTTCCGGTGATTCTTGCCATGGCATCGAGCGGCACCACCGCGCGTTCCAGCAGCACGACTTCGTTTGCGGGCATCGGTGTGGTGAACGGGCCGATCCGCAACGAGATCGGCATGAACGCCGGCATCGGCGCGATGGGGCCGTTCAACCATGCCAATTCCACCATCGGGCGCGCCTGGAACCTCCTGTCGCAGAATCTGCAGGGCGGCTCGACGCCCAACGAAAGCTACATGGGGACATTGGGCAATTGGTACAGCTACAGTGCCACCTTTCCAGAAAACGAAGAAAAGAGCCCCTGGGAGCCGCTGCACACGCGCTACGGATTCAAAAAGACCGACAGCGCCGTCACGCTGTTTCGCGGCGGCCGCTATACGCAAGCCGGTTTCGGCCCGCGCGCGACCTGGAAGGAAAAATTCAAGCGCGTGTTCGCGGCCTGTTCGCCGCGCCAGTCGCCGTTGCTGGTGATGGATCCTATCGTCGCGCGCCTGTTCACCGGATTGGGTTTCGACAGCAAGGAGAAACTCATCGCCTGGATCGAGGAGAACGCCACGCTGCCGGCGCGCGAATACTGGGATGATCAATGGGTGCAGACGCTGTTGAAGCCGCTGGCGGTTTCAGGCGTTGAGCCCTACGCCACCAACCTCAAGGCCGCGCCGGATGCGCTGCTGCAGATGTTCCGCGCCGAGGAAATCAACATCGTCGTCACCGGCGGCGAAACCCAGGGTGCCTGGAAGATTTATGAAGGCGCCCGAAACAACAATGGCACTGTCTCCATCGACGCGTGGCGCTGACATTTCCGGGGTCAGGTCTTGAATTGATGCGTCAAAACAAGACCTGACCCCGGCCACGCGGCGTCTGACTTCACCCGAATTTCGCCCTGGGCGATATGCCCGGCATATCCTCCGCCGAAGTTTCTTCGCTCGCGAGAGAATTTCCCCCGGATCAGCGTGATGGGTCGCACTGGAATACTCTACGCGCTTTTATTGCTGCGGAATTCCTCATGAGTGATGCCGAACGCATTTCGCAGGGCAGCTTCGACTACGTCATTATCGGCGCGGGCTCGGCCGGATGCGTGCTCGCCAACCGATTGACGCGCGATGCGTCGATCAGGGTGCTGCTGCTCGAAGCCGGGGGTGAGGACAACTATTGGTGGATACGCGTGCCGGTGGGGATGCCCTATCTGCTGGGCAACAAGGAATTCGACTGGTGCTACCAGAGCGAGCCCGAACCCTTTGCCGATAACAGGGTTACACCCGTTCCGCGCGGCAAGACCTTGGGCGGATCATCATCGATCAACGCGCTTTGTTACATCAGGGGCCATGCGCGCGACTACGACACCTGGCGCGATCTGGGCAATCCCGGCTGGTCCTGGAAGGAAGTCCTGCCCTATTTTCGCGGCCTCGAAACCTATTCCAGGGGTGCGAACGCGGCGCACGGCGGCGACGGGGAACTGGCGGTAGAGGACAACAAGCTGCGCTGGGAGTGCGTGGAAGCCTGGAAGCGCGCGGCGACTGATTTCGGGATTCCTGAGACCGAAGATCAGAATGCCGGTGAGAACGAAGGCCTCGCTTACTTCCAGGGCACCATTCGCAAGGGCAAACGCTCCTCGGCGTCGGAAGCGTTTCTGCATCCGGTGAGGAAGCGGCCGAATTTGCAAGTTCTTATCCATGCGCATGCGACAGCCTTGCGCTTCGAGGGCAAACGCGTGGTCGGCGTCGAGTTCCTGCAAGGCGACGCCCGGAAATATGTCCGCGCCGAATGTGAAGTCCTGCTGGCCGCCGGTGCCATCGGTTCACCGCAACTGCTGGAGCTTTCGGGAGTCGGGCGCGCGGATATTCTGCAAAAGCACGGTATTTCTGTGCGTCACGAATTGCCCGGTGTCGGCGAGAACATGCAGGATCACTGGCAGATCCGCTGCAGCTACAAACTCCAAAATACCGTCACCATGAATGAGTGGGTCGGCAATCCGCTGCGCCGCTACGGCATGGGCGCATGGTATCTGCTCACCGGGCGCGGCCCGATGGCATTTCAGGCGCCGCAGTTATGCGCGTTCACGCGCAGCGATCCCGCCCAGGAGATGGCCAATCTGCAGATTCACGTCTCCGCGGCTAGCGCGGAGCGTTTCGGCGGGCCGCTGCATCCCTGGCCGGGCATGTCCTGCGGTATCGCCGTGGTGCGCCCGCAAAGCATCGGGCATTGCCATATCAAGAGCGCGGACCCCCATGCGCACCCTTCCATCCTGCACAACTTCCTGCAATCGGAGGAAGCGCGGCGCGTGGCCGTGGATGCCATCCGGCATACCCGGCAAATCATGAAGAGTCGCGAGCTTGCCCCGTTTTCTCCCGAGGAAATCTACCCGGGACCCAAGGTTCAGACGGACGAAGAAATTCTTGCCTACGCGCGCCAGACGGTCATCACCGTGTTTCACCAGTCGGGCACCTGCAAGATGGGCAGCGATTCGATGGCGGTGGTGGATGAGCGCTTGCGGCTGCGCGGCCTCGCCGGCCTGCGCGTGGTGGATGCTTCCATTATGCCCAACGTCACCTGCGGCAACACCAATGTGCCGACCATGATGATCGCTGAGAAAGGGGCGGCGATGATTATTGAGGACCGGCGCGGCGGCATTTGATTGCGGCGCGCGCCGCAGATCAATCCACCGGCGGAATCTTCGCTTCGCGGATGATCTTCGCGTATTTGTCGACTTCCCTGCGGAAATGCGCGGCGAACACATCGGGCGGCGTCCCCGACGCCTCGACGCCCCATGCGGGCAGGTACTTGCCCACTTCCGGCGAGCGCAGCATCCGCGCCGCTTCATCGCCGATTTTTTTCACTACTTCTGGCGGCGTGCCGGCGGTGGTGAAAAGGCCGATCCAACTGGGGAAATCAAAACCCGGGACGCCGGACTCGTTCAGTGTCGGCAGGTCAGGCAAGGTTGTGGATCGGGTCATGTTGGTCTGCGCCAAGGCGCGCAGCTTGCCGTTTTTGACCTGCGCCAGCGCCGTCTGCGGCGGCAGGAACGCGATCTGTACTTCGTTGGCGACCAGCGCCGGAATGATCTGCGCATCGCCCTTGTAGGGAACGTGAACGATGTCGATGCCGGCACTGATGCGCAGCAGCTCGCCCACCAGGTTGATGCTCGAACCCACACCGGTGGAGCCGTAGTTGATCCTGCCCGGCTGCGCGCGCGCGAGCGCAAGCAGTTCTTTCAGCGAGGAGGCCGGCAGCGCCGGGCTGGCCACCAACAGCAAAGCGCTCGATGTCATTTGCGACACGGGCGCGAGGTCCCTGACCGGAATGTAATTTAGCTTGCGGTACAGGCTCGACGCCGAGGCGATGCTCGAGCTGATCAGCAGCCAGGTGTAGCCGTCGGGCGCGGCCTTGGCGACGGCCTCGCTGCCGATATTGCCGCCCGCGCCGGGGCGATTATCCACCACCACCGGCTGGCCCCAGGTCTCCGAGAATTTCTGCCCGAACACCCGCGCCATGACATCGGTCGCGCCGCCGGCGGCGAAGGGCACGACAAAACGAATGGGCTTGACCGGGTAGCTCTGCGCCGCGGCTGCTCCCATCACGGCAAACAAGCAGGCTACAACAAGACTCCTCCGGAGCGGACTGCGCAGGCTGATTCGAATCATGGACCCTCCAGTAATGTTCCCAAGAGCAATCATCCTACCCGTTTGACTGGGGAATCGGATTCCATGGCATATTCCATGGGCAATCCTTGCAGCCTTGGAGAAAGATTAACAGATGAACCAAAAGATGCGCCTCGCGGCCTATTTCAACCCCACCGGCCACCATGTCGCGTCATGGCGCCACCCGCGGGCACAGCCCGATGCCAATGTCAATTTCGACCATTACGTCGAAATTGCGCGCACCGCGGAGCGCGCCAAGTTCGACATGATCTTTCTTGCCGATGGCCTCGCAACTCGCGAGGTGCACATCGACGCGCAGTCGCGCTCGGTGCAGTTCATTGCGCATTTCGAGCCGCTGACTCTACTCTCGGGCCTCGCGGCTTTAACCAAACAGATCGGCCTGGTGGGTACCGCATCGACGACCTATAACGAGCCGTTCCATATCGCGCGAAAGTTCGCTTCGCTCGACTGGATCAGCCATGGCCGCGCCGGCTGGAATCTGGTGACCTCGGTGCAGCCGGCTGAGGCCCCCAACTTCGGCCGTCCGGGCGTGGACAAGCACGAAACGCGTTACGCCCGGGCGCACGAATCCGCGCGGGTGGTTACGGGTCTTTGGGACAGCTGGGACGACGACGCCTTCGTGCGCGATGTGGAGAACGGCCTTTACTTCGAGCCGGAGCGCAAACACGTGCTCGATCACCACGGCAAGTTTTATGATGTGCGCGGGCCGCTCAACGTGCCGCGTCCGCCGCAAGGGTGGCCGGTGATCGTGCAGGCCGGCGCGTCCGACGAAGGACGGGAACTCGCGGCCGAATATGCCGAGGCGATCTTCAGCCCGCATCTGACCATCGAATTGTCCAAAGCGTATCACGACGACGTCAAAGGGCGCATGGCGAAGTACGGCCGCAAGCCCGAGCACCTGAAGATCCTGCCCGGACTGTCGGTGATCGTCGCGGCGACCGATGAAGCCGCACGCGCGGATTTCGAGTACCTGCAATCGCTCATCCATCCGATGGTAGGCCGTGAAATTCTCTCGACCATGCTCGGCGGTCTAGACCTTTCGCCCTATTCCATGGACGAGCTTTTGCCCGATCCCCTGCCCATGACCAACGCCAGCCGCGGCCATTTCGAGAGCATCGTCGCCATGGCGCGCCGCGAGAAATTGACGATTCGCGAACTGGGCGCGCGTGTCGCCGGCGCGCGCGGCAAGAACACCATCCATGGCGGGCCGAAGAAGGTCGCCGATTACATGGAAGATTGGTTCAAGGCCGGCGCCTGCGACGGGTTCTGCGTCATGCCGCCTTACATTCCGGGAGCGCACGACGATTTCTGCAACATGGTTATCCCAGAATTGCAGCGCCGAGGGTTGTTCCGCACCGAATATGAAGGGAAGACCTTGCGCGAGAATCTCGGCCTGCCGCGGCCGGTGAGCCGCTACAAACGCGCCTCCTGAAACACTGCAAACAGAACGGCACTGCCGTGGCAACCGGGCGCTATGCTTTGTTCAGTCGCGCGAATCCCGCCTCGAGATCCGCAATCAGGTCGTCAATATGCTCGAGCCCCGCGTGAATGCGAAACGCCGGGCCGGCATAAGGCCAGCGGCTGACTTTTCTTATCGGAGACGGATTGAAGGGCATGATCAGGCTCTCGTAGCCGCCCCAGGAAGCGCCGATGCCGTAGAGCTCGAGCCCGTCGACGAAGGCGGCGAAGGCGCGGCGTTCCACCGGTTTCAGTACCACGCTGAATAGACCCGAAGCGCCGAGGAAATCGCGCTTCCAGATGGCGTAGCCCGGATCATCGGGCATGGCGGGGTGCAATACCCGCTCCACCTCCGGCCGTTTCGAAAACCATTCCGCCAATGCCAGGCCGGACTGCCAATGTTGCGCGAGGCGTACTGCCATCGTGCGCAGTCCGCGCTGCGCGAGGTAAACATCATCCGGGCCGGCGGTCTGACCCAGATCGACATGGGTTTCCTTCAGCTTCGGCCAGGCCTCCTTGGTGCAGGTTACGGTTCCTACCATCGCATCGGCATGGCCGACGATGTACTTGGTGGCCGCCTGAATCGAAACATCGACGCCGTGCGCAAACGGCTTGAAGTAAAGCGGCGTTGCCCAGGTGTTGTCCATGATGATTTTGGCGCCCTGCCGATGCGCGGCCGCGGCAATCGCCGGAATGTCCTGCATCTCAAACGTCAGCGAGCCCGGTGCTTCGACCACGACTGCCGTGGTGTTGGGCCGCATCAATGCGGCGATGCCCTCACCCGCCAGCGGATCATAGAACTGCACCTCGACGCCAAAGCGCTTAAGCAGCCGCCACCCGACGCGGCGCATGGGCCCATAAGCCGAATCCGAAATCAGCACATGATCGCCCGCCTTGACGCAAGAGATCAGCGCGCAGGCACAGGCGGCCAGGCCCGACGGAAAGACCATGGCGCGGTAACCGCCTTCGAGTTCGGCGATGGCTTCCTCGAGCGCGGCAAGCGTCGGTGTCCCTTGGCGGCCGTAGTACACGCCGGGTTTGTCGGCGGCGTAGTCCCGGTCCTTTTGCTCAAAGTCGGCAAGCGTGGGCGAGAGCACCGTCGAGGCGTGATACACGGGCGGGTTGACCACGCCGTGGAATTCTTCCGGATGCCGTCCTGCATGAACGACGCGAGTCTGGTCTTTGCTTTTTCGTCCCATAACGCCTCAGTCTACTGTGAGACCTCGCCCTAATGTTCCGCGCCGGTTTGAATTCCCCTGGTTTCCAGCAATTCCTTGATGCGCGGCTCAGGTTTCCAGTAATTGGGGCCCTT
>MEQV01000176.1:593-1629 GCA_001770355.1 Betaproteobacteria bacterium RIFCSPLOWO2_02_FULL_62_17 | reverse complement strand
CCGTACTTGAGGGCCTCGGAGCGGCAGTACACCATCACGTCGCCCAGCAGGTCGGCCAGCGCCACCAGCACCTCGGCCGCGTCGGCGCCCCTGGCAACCATGGCCGAAATCTCGTCGATCTCGTGCACTTCATCGAGCAGCGTCGCCTTGAACCTAACGAGTCGGTCGGCCACGTTCGCCGGCAGCGTCGGCCGGTCGTTGGCGGGCAGCTTGTACATGGCGTTCATCAGGTCTATGCGTTGCTGAAAGGCTTGCTTCATGAGGGGTCCTTGAAAAGGATAAACCGGGTCTTCTTGCGCCTCTTATCTGCAGCAGAATGTTTAGCTTTATTCGGCCAGTGTCTAAGGCTGGCATGCGTTTTCAAACATATGAGTTGTCACTAATAGCATCTTCGGAATATTGACTAACTCAGCCACGCGAACTCGACTTAAGGAATTCTTGTGATTGTAATGATCTGACGAAGATCTTGCCTCCAAATGCTAAATCACGGCTCGTCCTCAGAGCACCGGCAATTCGGGGCGCGGTGATTGGCGGAACCGGTCGCAAATTGCGACCGGTTCTGGATGAACATTCTTGGCGTCCGCAAACCGGGATATGAAGCTCCATGGAATGCTGTGTTAAGTTGCATTCAGCTTGCCGGTAAACCTAAGTACCCCTGCCTTGGGATGGACAACTCGTGGACCTGAGCGAACACAACTGCTTTCTGGCCGACCTCGTCGGCAAAGGTAGTTATTGAGCATGGCGACCTACGCCGTCGGCGATGTCCAGGGCTGTTACGAGGAACTGCGCGAGCTGATCGCCACGATCGCCTTCGACCCGCTGCGTGACCGCCTGTGGTTCGTCGGCGACTTGGTCAATCGCGGGCCCGCGTCACTCGATGTGCTGCGTTACGTGCGCGACCTGGGCGATCGTGCCGTTACCGTTCTGGGCAACCACGACCTGCATCTCATCGCGATCGCCCTGGGAAGCTCCAAGTCGCGCGGTGAGGACACGCTGGAAGAAGTGCTCAAGGCGCCGGACCGGGACGAGCTGATCA
>MEQV01000176.1:0-570 GCA_001770355.1 Betaproteobacteria bacterium RIFCSPLOWO2_02_FULL_62_17 | reverse complement strand
CTGCATGCCGAAGCGGGCTGCGTTCTGGTGCATGCGGGACTGTTGCCGCAATGGAGCGTGGACCAAGCCGCGGCACTTGCCCGGGAGGTGGAGGCGGCGCTGCGCGGGCCGAAGCACCAGAAGTTCTTCGCGAATATGTACGGCGGCAAGCCGGCGCGCTGGAAGGATTCGCTGGAAGGCTGGGACCGCCTGCGCGTGATAGTGAATGCCATGACGCGCATGCGTTTCTGTACTGTCGGGGGTGAAATGGAATTTGCCAGCAAGGGCGAATCCGTCAGCGCCCCCGCGGGTTTCATGCCTTGGTTCGACGTCGTGGGCAGGAAAAGCGCCGCGACGACGCTAATCTGCGGGCATTGGTCGGCGTTAGGGCTGCGGATAACACCTAATCTGCTCGCGCTTGACACCGGCTGCGTCTGGGGCGGCAAGCTCACGGCGATCCGGCTGGAAGATCGCAAGTTAACCCAAGTTGCCAGCCACGCCAAACCGACTAAATTTCGCTGAGTCCACAGACAGATGCGAGTGCGCAGCTCGGGGCGTAGGGGGTAACGGGGGGAGAGGGCACTCCCTCTC
>MEQV01000175.1 GCA_001770355.1 Betaproteobacteria bacterium RIFCSPLOWO2_02_FULL_62_17 | reverse complement strand
GCGCTGCTTCCAACAGCCGGCGCGAGACTTATGCGACGGCGGTCTTATCCAGTCCTGCGGCGCAAAATTGGGAAAGTATTGCGAGAATTGCCGGAGAAGCATGTCCGGATTGGAAATTCCCGCTAACCGCTTAGTTAAACCGCTTAGTTATAATGCGAGCCCCTGTTCTCAGGCTCCCACGCGATTCGAATGTCCGCAGAAATAAAATCCCACCTTCTCGAGTTGCTTACGCGTGCGCTTGCGAGCGTCGCGCCAAACGAGCCCTCGTCTTTGCTTACCTTGGAGCGGACCAAGCAGGCGCAATTCGGCGACTACTCATGCCCCGTCGCCATGCAAATTGCGCGGCAGATTCGACGCAATCCGCGCGACTTGGCCCAAGCCCTGGTAGCAGCTTTGCCGGCATCGGACTGGCTTGAATCCGCCGAGGTCGCCGGACCAGGGTTCATCAATCTGCGGATGCGGCCCGCAGCCAAGCAGCATGCGGTCAAGGCAGTGCTTGGTCAGGGCACGCGTTACGGGCGCACGGACCGGGGGCAGGAACAATCGGTGCTCGTCGAATTCGTTTCCGCGAACCCGACGGGACCGCTGCATGTGGGCCACGGCCGACAAGCGGCGTTGGGGGACAGCCTTGCCGCCGTACTGGAAACTCAGGGCCACCGCGTCACACGCGAGTTCTACTACAACGATGCCGGTGCGCAAATCAACAATCTGGCGCTGTCGGTACAGGCGCGAGCACGTGAACAGTTAGGCCGGCCCGCGGAGTTTCCAGCAGACGGCTATCACGGCGAATACATTCGGGAAATTGCGCTCAAATTCATCGCGTCCAAGTCAGCGGATTGCGAGGACATCGAAGCCATTCGCGCCATTGCCGTGCGGGAACTGCGGGCCGAGCAGGATCTGGATTTGAAGGCTTTCGGCGTCATCTTTGATAACTATTACCTGGAATCCTCGCTGTATGGCGACGGGCGTGTGGATGCCGCCGTCGCAGCGATGCAATCGGCCTCGATGACGTACGAAAGTGGCGGTGCTCTGTGGCTGAAAACCACGGAGTATGGCGACGACAAGGACCGGGTGATGCGCAAATCCGACGGCAGCTATACCTATTTCGTGCCCGACGTCGCGTATCACATTACCAAATGGGAACGCGGCTTTGCGCGCGCGATCAACATACAGGGCTCTGATCATCACAGCACTATCACCCGGGTTCGCGCTGGCTTGCAGGCCTGCGGCCAAGGCATACCTAAAGGCTACCCGGATTACCTGCTGCACAAAATGGTAACGGTCATGCGCGGCGGTGAGGAGGTCAAGATCAGCAAGCGTGCTGGCGCGTATGTGACACTGCGTGACCTGATTGACGAAGTCGGGCGCGACGCCACGCGGTTTTTTCTGGTATCCCGAAAGGCGGATTCGGAGTTCATATTCGATGTTGATCTGGCGAAATCAAAATCAGAGGAAAACCCCGTTTATTACGTGCAGTACGCTCATGCGCGCATATGCTCGGTGCTGGATCAATGGCGCACCCAATTCCCCGCCGAATTAGCATCCCAGGGGACCGGCGTTGAGGATGCTTTTTTCGAAAAGCAGGATCTATCGAGCCTTACATCCGCTCGCGAATTATCGTTACTGCAATATTTGGGGGCATATCCGGAGATGCTTGAGAAGGCGGCCGACGAACTTGCACCGCACCAAGTCGCGTTCTACTTGCGGGAATTGGCGGCGGAGTTTCACAGTTACTATAATGCGGAGCGCTTTCTGGTCTCCGAACCCGTTGTACGTCTTGCGCGCCTTGCGCTTGCTGCGGCGGTTCGGCGGATTCTTAAAAATGGCCTGGCGCTGCTGGGCGTGAGCGCGCCCAGGCAAATGTAGCGCAACACGGAAAACAGGATGACCAACGATTACAAGCCTAGGCAGAGGACGAAGTCTGGCAATGGAGGCGGTTTGCTTCTGGGGATGTTTATCGGTTTTATCCTTGGGCTTGCCGTGGCGGCGGGTATCGCAATTTACCTGCTCAAGACGCCGATCCCGTTCCTGGACAAACCCAAGCAGTCTGACCGACCCGCACTCACGGGACAGAATCTGAAAGATGCCGCAAATTCAGCGCAAAAGGATGATGGCAAGCCACGCTTCGATTTTTATCGGATTCTTCCCGGCCAGGAAGAACCTGTAAGCAACGAACAACTCAAGCAAGCAGCGGCGCGGGAAAAAGCCGGAAAATCCGAGATCGAGACAAAGGAAATCTACCTTCTTCAGGCAGGCTCATTTCAGAGCCCGGCGGATGCCGACAATTTGAAAGCCAAGCTCGCCTTGCTTGGCCTTGAAGCAAATGTCGAAGCAACCACCATTCCTGAGAAAGGTGTCATGTACCGAGTGCGTCTTGGCCCTTACGACAAGATCGACGAAATCAATAAGGTGCGCTCACAAATGGCGCAAAACGGCATTGAACCCTCGTTGGTACGAGTCCGCGATACGAAGAATTAGGATGCGCCCGCGGATTGTTTCAGCGCGTTATTCCGTGAGGCGAAGGAAGATCCAGCTTGGGTACTGATCACCGTTAATGGAGAAACTTATGCTGACTCGCATTATTCTTGCATTCCTGTCCGCCGCGTTTGCGCTATCCGTACACGCTCAGGGTCGCCCACTGCCTGGCCGAGACTATGTGGAACTGCCGACACCCCAAGCTACGGAAACCGGCGCCAAGATCGAGGTCGTGGAATTTTTCTGGTACCGTTGCCCGCATTGCCACACCTTGGAGCCGCTTCTTACACCTTGGGTGAAAAAGCTCCCCGCAGATGCCCAGTTCCGTCTGGTTCCCGCGATATTCAATGACGAATGGGCATTGGACGCACGTATCTTCTATACGCTGGAGGCGACCGGATACCTGGAGCGCCTGCATCATTCCCTCCTCGATGCGATCCACAAGGAGGGTGGCGCCAACCTGAAAGGCCAGGCCTACCTGAAGTGGGTTTCCAATTGGCTTGCCAAGCACGGCGTTGACATCAGCAAGTACGATGCCGCGTTTCGCTCTTTCACGGTGGAAAGCAAAGTCAAGCGAGCGTTTCAAACGGCCCAGGCATACCGCCTGGAGGGCGTACCGGCGCTTGCGATACAAGGCAAATACGTCATATCCGGTGATGGCCGCACCATGTTGGGAGTTGCGGATTATCTGATCGGTGAAACCCGGCGGTCAGGGTCCAAAAAAACACCGGCAAAATGATGCTATTGGCCACTGCTTGTGGTGCCAGGAGACGCCGTGGAAGAAAGCGTAACCCTGGCTAATGGCAGTCCAGCCTCCCTCCACGCTTCGATTCCACCTCGGTACCAAAATACCCGGACGTATCCAAGCGCGGCATCACGCAAACTGGCGTTATAGGACAACCAGCATTGCGCATTGACGCAAAAAAACACCAGCGGTCTGTTTTTTTCGCCTTTTGACAGCTGCTCAAGATACCCTGCGAGTTGTGCCTGCAACGGGTCAAAATAATGGCTGCCGCGACCGGCACCCGGAAGCCAATAAGCTCCTTGAAGTGTTAAGTGCCCGTCACCGGACGCGACATCGACCAAGACCGGGGTCGGCAGCGCCCCCAGCATGGCCTGCAAATCCTTGGTGGAAACAAGCTTCGCGCCCGGCACCGCAGTCGGTGTTGGCGCCGAGTACGGGGGCTGGCGAATATCGCGCGACGGGGCTACTCCCCAATCGCGCTCTTCGTCAGCAAAGGACCACGCAATAACGCAATGCAGACAAAGGAAAATGGCAAAGATGAGATTTCGCAACATTTATGTAGCCTACCCAATCGGATGCATGGGTTCAAGAAGCCGGGTAAACTGCCCGCAATCGCCGGCGTCGCAAGATTTGTTGGAAATTGCCTGATTGAAGTCCGGAGGCACGATGAATTTTAGGTATTTACCGAACAAGGGGGCCATGCCCCCTTGCATAGCCCCAAAATCAGGGGAATCGGCACATAGGTTTTGGCTCGATTCAACACCCGCTCGACGATTCCTTAGACATAACATTGCTGCGATTCTGGGCGCAATTATGCTCGGAGCATGTGGCCTCGCAGCCGGGCAGGCAAATCTTAAAGCGAGTGATTTTCAGCGCCTTTCGCCGCCGCGACCCGTCGCAACCGGTGACAGAATTGAGGTCATCGAGTTTTTTTACTACGGATGCCCTGTCTGCTACGAATTTCAACCACATCTTTCCCGCTGGCTGGTTCAGGGGCCGGACCGCGTTTCCATCCGTCGCGTACCCACGCTCCCCTCGGAAGGAAGCGAGGGCCTGGACGGTTGGGTGCGCTTCGCGCGACTCTATTACACGCTCGAAGCGCTTGGGCAGATTGCCCGGCTTCACTGGCCCATCTATGACAATTTCCATTTCGACGGCGTGCGCTTGAACGACGAGAAAGTTATGGTCGAATGGGTGAGCAAGAACGGGATCGACCGTGACAAGTTTCTCGCCATCTATCGCTCGCCGGCAATCCAGGCGAAGCTGGACGAGGTGCGCAAGCTCCTGCTGGCCTATGACGTACGTTCGGTTCCCAGCATGGTGATTGACGGTAAGTACCTATCCACCGCCCGAATGGCAGGGGGGACGCGACAATTGATCCGGGCTGTCGATAATCTGGTGCGGCAGGCTCGAAAGGAACGTCCAAAGGAACGTCCAAACTAATTCGATTGACAGCCGACCTAGCGACACTCAGGCGCGCTGGTAACGAATGATCGTTTCGTCCTTGATTCTGCGTAACGACCCTGCTTCATACAGATAGTGCAGGTGCGCCATGGCCTCGCCCATCGCGAACATCATCTGATGGCTATCGAGCTGTCGCCGGAACAAGACTCCCAGCACCTCGGCCGCACATTTGGGCGTGTCGCACGCTTCCAGCAGTTCGGTCAGTCGCAATCGATGATGCTCCTGCAGTTGCGCGATACGCTCGTGCATGCCCCTGAAAGGAAGGCCGTGCGAAGGCAATACCAGGGTTTGCGCTGGAAGGGCGGCATAACGTGACAGAGATTCCAGAAACAAGCGCAGCGGATTGGCCTCCGGCTGCGACGCCGGCACACTGACATTCGTGGATATTCTGGGCAATAGCATATCCCCGGAAATAAACACTCCCAAGGATTCGCAATACAGTGACGCATGCTCGGGCGCATGGCCATACCCCATGATCACGCGCCAGGCATTCGAGCCAATCAGAATCGTGTCGCCCTCACAGATTCGTCGAAAACTCGTTGGAAAATCCGGGACGCTATTGCGATAGGTATCGTGTCCCTTCCGGATGCCCGGCACATGGATCTCATCCAGCCCGTTGCGGCGGAATAGCGCGGCCATGTGCTCGCGACTTTGCCCTGCCGCGCCGTCGCATAGCGCATGCGCCGAAAGGTATTCGCCCTGCGGCATCCAAAGCGGCGCCCCGAACTGCCGCGTCAACCAGCCGGCGTTACCAACATGGTCTGGGTGGTGGTGAGTCGCAATCACCCGGGAAACACCAACCGCACCGATGCGCGTTGCGATAAGTTGCTTCCACAATGCTCGCGTCGCGTCGTTTCCAAACCCACAATCGGTTATCACCCATTGGTCTCCGTCCTCAAGAAGCCACAAGTTAATGTGGTCGAGCGCAAACGGCAGCGGCATGCGCAACCAATGCACCCCCGCTGCCACCGTTAAGGTTTCACCGGGTGACGGAAGCTGCGTAAAGGGATATTGCAGGAGCGATTCGCAATTCATTTTATTGGCGGGGTCGGCGCTTCAATTCGGCGTTAAAATCTTGGCATCGCCAAAGCCGGCGGATTCTCCCAGATTAGCCGCTTGCACGCCAACATTGACAAGCTCTTATCGAAATGCCAACCCCAGTGGAGTATTACTTCGACTTTTCCTTCCCCTATGGCTATATCACCAGCGGGAAAATCGACGAGTTGGCCGCAAGCTACGGGCGGGCGGACTTGTGCCGCCCTTTTCTTCTGGGCGTAGATCGACTGGACCAAGTCGAGAAACGGCTCGCGAACGGCGGATTCTAGGTGCGTCCCGGATGAATGCGCTTTGCGTTTTCTGTGGATCCAGCCCCGGATCACGCCCTGCCTATCGGGCAGCTGCTTTGGAGCTGGGTGTTTTGCTCGCGCAGCAACGCATCAAGCTTGTCTATGGCGGCGGCAACATTGGTCTGATGGGGACCGTGGCGGACAGCTGTATGGCAGCAGGCGGTGAAGTGGTCGGCGTTATCCCAAAGGCTCTTTTGGACAAGGAACATGGGCACCGCGGAATCACCCGACTTGAAGTGGTCGCCACTATGCACGAGCGCAAGGCGCGCATGGCCGCTCTTGCAGATGGATTTCTCGCACTTCCCGGCGGTATAGGAACCCTTGAAGAACTGCTCGAAGTTGTGACCTGGTCACAACTGGAAATCCACGGTAAACCGGTGGCGCTGGTCAATGTCGCCGGGTTCTTCGATCCGCTGCTCGCCTTGCTGGATCACGCGCTTGCCGAAGGTTTTCTGCGGGCGCAGCATCGACGCTTGCTGATCGCCGCGGACCACCCTCGTGCCGCCCTGCATCAGATGCTTGCGCTGGTATCGAGTCCGAAAGAACAGCAGTCCTCGTTGGGAATCTGATCATGCCAACCCGATCCATTAATGTCACCCACGTTTCCCAGGTCGCGGTAATCTGGCTGAATCGCCCCGATGTTCGCAATGCTATTGACGGGGTGATGGTTCGTGAACTCGATGCCACGCTCGCCGCGTTGGAAACGGATAGGTCTGTTCGCGCGGTGGTGCTCGCCGGTGTGGGCCCGGTTTTTTGCGCGGGAATTGACGTGCGCTGGATGAAACGCATGGCGGGATCGAGCTTGGCCGTGAACACCCGGGACGCACTTGGGATGGCGCGCTTGCTCCACCGGCTCGATTGCATGCCAATGCCGACTTTGGCGCGAGTCCACGGTGCCGCATATGCGGGCGCTCTGGGCATTATCGCCGCATGCGACATTGCGGTTGCCTCCCTTGAGGCGGAATTTTGCGTGTCCGAGACCAGGCTGGGACTTGCTGCCATGACAATTGCCCCCTACCTGGTGCGAGCCATCGGAGAACGCCAGGCCCGCCGTTACGTACTATCAGGGGAGGCATTCACAGCCGCTGAGGCCTATCGCATCGGCCTGGTGCATGAACTGGCGCCCCAGGATGAATTGGACGCCAGGATAAACGGAATTCTTGGCCACCTTATGCTGGGTAGCCCCAAGGCGCTGCCAGCGGCGAAGGAGGTCATCGCTCAGTTAACGGAGGATCCGGAGTCCAAAGATCACATATCGGCGGCGGCCTCGCAATTAGCTAAGATGCGGGCCTCGGGGGAAGCAAAAGAAGGCATCAGCGCGTTTCTGGAAAAGCGTCGGCCCAGTTGGGTCCGGCAAGGCATCCCCGCAATCAAGCAACAAGATCCGCTCGATCCCGCCACCCAGACCCGCCAGCCGGGTCCTAAACGGTCATGAGCCCCGTATGCTCCGCCTCTCCCGGCCAGGGATGAGCGGCAACGTGTCAGGAATACTGCCGATATCAGCTTTGCGATCGTAGCGCCCGCCAGCGCAGAGTCCGCCCGCCCGAGAGCATCACCTGTCCAACGATTCGACCACTTTGCACCTGCCCGTTGAACAAGACGGTTTGGTTGCCGTGCTGGATTCGAAAGCTTAAAAACTCGCCGCTCAGACTGGCGCGCTCAATCGGCAGCTTCTGGCCGCCGACCATTGCCTCGCCAGAAATATTTTGAAACTGCTGGTCGAATCGAAGCTCGGCATCGACCCAGCCTTTTGCAGAAGGGATACGCGAGCGCCAGATCCCTCCAAGCTTCGCAGGCACGATCCACAGATATATCCAACTTGCCTTCTCGAGGCCAACGGGCTTATCCGGGACGGGTATCTTTACCTTCGCATCGGCTTCCCAATCCCCTAAGTGCCAATCATGAGACACGATGCGCGTTCCGGGTTTCAGGGCGAATAACCGGGGGCGCAATGCCATGTTGTACTCTTCAAGCAAGTACATCGAGATAACTGTGGCCGAACCCAGATCCGTCTTGAACAGGTCCTGCTGGATGAACTTGATTCGATCGCTGACACCTTCCTTACGGGCATTTTCAGTCGCGAAGGCGATCAGCCGGGGGTCATAATCCACGCCGAAACCCCTGGCTCCATAATCCTTGGCAGCGGTAATCACGATCCGTCCATCCCCGGAACCCAGATCGATAAGGAAGTCGGTGGCCCGTACCCCTGCCATCTTCAGCATTGTGTCGACCACCACCAGGGGAGAGCGGACAAATGGCGTTTCCT
>MEQV01000174.1 GCA_001770355.1 Betaproteobacteria bacterium RIFCSPLOWO2_02_FULL_62_17 | reverse complement strand
AAACTTTCAATATCAGCATTCGCAAGTTCCTGAAGATGGTTGGCGTCAATTCGCAACGCGACATCGAGCAAGCGGTGGCGAAGGCCATTGCTGATGGCTCCATCAAAGGAACGGAAACGCTTGTTGCCAAAGTCAAATTGGAGGTCGCGGGAGTGAAGTTGAATGTCACCTTCGATGGTGAAATCCAGCTCCAATGATCGGGAGAGGCGATGATTGCAACCGCATGAGTCGCATTGGGCGGGGCGTAGCGGACGGACCGGCCGCTACGACCACGGCGGCGCGCCGCTCACCGGGACCGTAGCCTCTTCAACCGCCGGAGCTCGTGCATGTACGTACCGAAGTATTTCGAAGAGTCGGACACTGCCGTTCTGCACGCGCTCATCCAATCGCATCCATTGGGCGCCTGGGTTACGCAGGGAAATGGCGAACTCACAGTCAACCACATCCCATTTCTTGTGGATCCAAGCCGGGGGGCGAATGGCACGCTCATGGGCCACGTCGCCAGGGCCAACGACGTGTGGCAGTCATACTCGAAGGACATCCTTTCGGTGGTGGTTTTCCAGGGTCCGCAAGCGTACATCACGCCTTCCTGGTATCCGAGCAAGCGCGCACACGGCAAAGCCGTCCCGACCTGGAACTATGCTGTCGTGCATGCGCACGGCATGCCCAATGCAATTGAAGACCGGGAGTGGTTGTTGCGGCATGTAAGCCAGCTTACCGACATGCAAGAATCTCAACAGGCGGTTCCATGGAAAGTCTCGGATGCGCCGCCCGATTACATCGACACCATGCTGCGCTCCATCGTTGGCATTGAAATGCCGATTTCCAGCCTTGCCGGCAAATGGAAGCTCAGTCAAAACCGGCCACCAGCCGACAAGCCCGGAATAATCGCCGGTTTGCTGGAACGCGAAGATGCTCAGTCAAAGGAGGTTGCGGCGCTTGTCAAGCAGCGCGTCAATCGTGAACTGGCAGAATAGCGTTTGGTTTTCCCATACTTTCCACCACCTCAGAGGAGAATTCGATGTCCGAGACGGATCTGACGACGGGCCGCGCGATGCGCCGCAAACTGCTGGGTGACGCCTACGTCGACGCCATCGCGGCGACCACCTACAAGGATCCGATGATGCAGACGTTCGTCGACCTCGCGAGCGAGACGATCTTCGGGGTGCTGTGGACGCGGCCGGGGCTCGATCTCAAGACGCGCACGCTGATCACCGTGATCGCAGACGCGTCGACCGGCCGCGAGGCCGAGCTGGTTACCCACCTGCGCATGGCGTGGCGCCAGGGCTGGACCGAGGAGGAATTGACAGAGGCGTTCCTCCACTTGATCGGCTACGTGGGTGCGCCCCTGGTTCGCGACGCGATGCTGGTCGCGACAAAAGTGTTCGCGGAATTGCGCGCGGAGGACCCCAAGGCCTGACCGTGGCGGCAGCGGCCGCACTCGCGGCCTGATTGAAGCGGAAAACCCGGTTTACGCCGCCGCCGCGGCCAGCAGATTCTTCCCGCCATAACGTTTGAGCCACGCCGGAATGATGTCCGGATTGACGACATGCTTGGGAATTTTTCCCTGCAGCACGTCGTAGATGGCCTGCTCCACCCAGGGCGCGGCGATGCCCAGGCCGGTACCGATGTTGTTCGACACCATGTGCGGCGAAAGCAGGATCTTGTCGCCCAGTTTCGACAGGCGCAAGTCCGGCGGCGGCGGTTCCTCGGGCAGCACGTCGATGACCGCGCCGTATAGCCTGTCGGCTTCCAGCGCGTCGGCGAGCGCCTCGATATCGACGATCGCCCCGCGCGCATGATTGGCGAGCAGCGCCGTCGGCTTCATCATCGCCAGTTGTTTCGCGCCTATCATCCCTTGCGTTTCCCTGGTCAGATTGCAGTGGATGGTGACCACGTCCGACTGCTTCAGCAAGGTATCCAGGTCCACGCGCCTGACATGGTGGTGCACGAACACCGAATCATCGACATAAGGATCACAACCGATCAGTTTCACGTGCCACGGAGCAAGCAGGTCCGATACGCGCGAGCCGATGCGGCCCATGCCGATAATGCCCACGGTCAGCCCGGGATAGTCGTCGATCTGGCGCGGGCCGACGTAGATGCCCTGCAGCGAGGGATCGCGCCAGTTGCCGGCCTTGACATAACGGTCTTTCTCGCGAACCTTCTTGAGCATCGCCAGGATATTGGCCATGGTGCCCTCGGCCACGCCGCCCCAGTTGGATTCGGTGGGGCTGTGCACCACCAGGATGTCGCGCTCGATGGCGGCATCCATGTCGATGTTGTCGAAACCCACGGTGTAAAAGGCCACCATGCGCAGGTTCTTCGCGCCCTCCAGCGACTGGCGCGTCACCCGCACCGTCTTGTTGGAGACGCCCGCGGCGGCGTCGGTATCCTGATCGAGCACCAGGTCGTAGAAGTTGCGCAGGTTGGCCGCCTGCATCCACGAAATTTCGGGGAGCTTGAGGTTGATGCCGGAGCGGCGCAGACGCTCGTGGGTCTGGCCGGATTCGTCGACGGGCTGAAAGATGTGAACTTTGGGTGCTGACATGTGCTGTCTCCGTGCGGGTTACCGGTTCGCCGACAATGCGCTATCGGTGCTGGGGTGCGATATTAAACGTTACTCCGGCTGGATGCCGGCGGCCTTCATGAGCCGGCCGACCGATTCGGCATCGCGTCTGAGAAACGCCGCGAAATCTTCGCTGGGCGCGGGATCGGCCAGAGTGCCAAGACTGCCAACGCGCGCCTTCACCTCCGGCAGGCTTGCGGCCTTGACGATTTCATCGGAAAGCCGCCTGACGACGGGCGCGGGCGTGCCCGCGGGCGCAAACGTGCCGATCCAGCTGCGGGGACGCTCGAAACCCGGGAGCACCTCCAGAATCGTCTGGACCTTGGGCAGCTTTTCGGAACGCTGGCCGCCATTGATGCCGATCACCTTGAGTTTACCGGCGTCGGAGAACGGCAGAAAACTGCTGAGCGTGGTGAACACGATATCCACGCGCCCGGCCACCAGATCGGTCACCGATTGCGGCGCGCTCTTATAGGGCACGTGAACCAACTTGATGCCGGTCATCTGTTCGATCAGCTCGCCGAGGGTCGAGACCGGAAGATTCATGGTGGCGGCCACCGCCGAGGTAGCTTCGCCGATGCGCGCCACCGGGATGAAATCCTTCATGGTGTCGTAGGGCATGTCCTTGACGAGGAAGCGCCGCAGCGTCATGGCGCTGTTGGTGCCATAGAGGATTGTGTAGCCGTCCGGCGCCGGACTGCGCATCCACCACGATAGCAACGCCCAGCGCCAGGCTGACGCGGTCCATCACGACGCGCGCGTTGGTTTCGCCGCCGCCGGAAATGGTGAGCACCATGCGTATCGGCTTGGCCGGCCAGTTCTGCGCCTGGGCGGTGCAAGCCGCCAGCGCAAGCAACACCGCGCCTGCGCGGGTCATGCCATGAATCATTGCCCTGCTCCTTTGCATTGCGTCATCCTCGGCCGATAAAGGACGGCATGTGGTTGGGCAGAATGATCGCGGAGAACAGGTTCACTTCTTCAGGCAAGCTGCACATCAGGGTCGCCAGGCGGCCTATGTCGTGCGGGAACATGATGAAGTCGGCCGGTGTCTTGCCCTTTCCCGGACCGCCGCGCGCGGCGTTGAAGTTCGAGGCCGTGGGCCCGGGGTGGATCACCGAGGATACGATGTTGAAGGGGCGCCCGTCGAGCGTCAGCGAACGGGCGAGACCTTCCATCGCCATCTTGGTGGCGGTATAAGGCGCCGCATGGGTGCGCGGCGTCTGCGCGGAAATGCTGCCGATGTTGATGATGCGCCCGCCGCCGTGGTCCTTCATGAACTTGAAGGCTTCGCGGCTGCACAGGAAAGCCGCGGTGAGGTTGATATCGATCACCGACTGCCATTGCGCGAGCGACATCTCCCAGGTGGGTGTGTGGGTTGCCACGCCGGCGTTATTGACAAGAATGTCGACCTTGCCCCAGGTGGCGATGGTCTTCTCGAACAGCGCCAGGACGTCTTTTTCCTTGGTGACATCGGCCGGCACCGCCAGCGACTCGCCGCCATCGGCCTTGATCTGCGCCGCCACGGAATCGATGAGTTCCTTGCGGCGGCCGTTGATCACCACCTTGGCGCCTTCCTTGGCGAATACCTCGGCGATGCCCTTGCCGATGCCCGTGTTCGATCCGGTGATGATCGCGACTTTATCCTGCAACTGACCCATGACTGACTCCTCCATTGATAATGCCGAGGGGTTCGCGCTGCGCTGGCCGGAGGCTTGCCGGCGCGAACCGGGATCGGAAAACCGGGAGTATCGCCGAAGTTGGCTTTCCGGTCTCAGGCGGGCCGCAAGCCAGTTTCGCGAAAGCGCGTCCTGGCGTCTTAAAATACAATCCTGGCGGGCACCCGCTCATGCACTCGTCGAAAAGTTGAGGATACCTTCATGAAATCCTGGCACCAGACTTTCTTATCGCTCGCCGCGTCGCTGACACTCACGACGGCGCCACTCATGCTGACTGGAGACGCCCATGCGCAGGCCTTTCCGGCGAAGCCGGTGCGCATCGTCAACCCCAATCCGCCGGGCGGCGCAATCGATATCCAGGCGCGCATCTACGCGCAGAAGCTGCAGGAATTGTGGGGCCAGTCGGTGGTGGTCGACTACCGGACCGGGGGCGGCACCATGATCGGCATGGATCACGTGTCGAAGTCCGCGCCCGATGGCTACACGGTCGGCATGGCGGTGACGCCGCTGGTGATCATGCCGGCGCTGCGTGCCAGCATGCCCTATGACACGGTGAAGGACCTCGCGGGGGTCATGCTGACCGCCACCTCCTCGATCATGATCGTGGGCTCGCCCACGCTCGAGGCGAACACGCTCGCCGAGGTTATCGCGCTGGCGAAGAAGCGCCCGGGCAAACTCACTTATGGCTCGCCCGGTCCGGGCGGCGCCAACCACCTCGCTTTCGAGCTCTTCAAGCAATCCGCCGGCATCGACATCCTGCACATCGCCTTCAAGGGCGGCGCCCAGGCCTATCCCGAGCTCATGGCGGGACGCATCGATCTGCAGGTGGACCCCTCGTTCGGCGCGTACCGCCACGTCAAGGCCGGAAAAATGAAGGGGATCGCGGTAACCAGCGCGAAGCGCGACGCGGTCTCGCCGGAAGTCCCCGCGATCGCGGAAACGCTGCCGGGCTT
>MEQV01000173.1:5031-6493 GCA_001770355.1 Betaproteobacteria bacterium RIFCSPLOWO2_02_FULL_62_17 | reverse complement strand
GCGGGATCGTCCACCATGACCATGATGGATTCGAAGAATGCGTCAACCGGCGCTTTTAGCACAGCGAAGGCCTTCAGATATCCCGTGTAGTCCCCGTTCTTGAACAAAGGGGTTGCTATGCGGGAGGCCTCGGTCAGCGCGTCGAATAGCGTGAGTTCGGCATCCTCAAGCATTTCCGCGGCAGATGCGTTGGCGAATGACTCTCCCTTGGCTTCGGCTTGCCTGAGGATATTGGCCACGCGCTTGTTGGCCGCGGCTAGGCTCGCGGCTTCGGGCATGCCAGCGAAGGCGCGCACCGCTGCGAGTTGTCGCGGTATGGGCGCGAGCTGCAGAGGTTGCATGCACAGCACCGCCTCGATCTCGTTGGCCGAATAGCCGGCATCGCGCAGGTAACCGCGCAGGCGATCGCGTATGAATTCGATCAGGTCTGTCCCCGCATTGCCGATCATGTCCTGGGGAAATACGGCGAATGCGGCATCGACAAGCTTCGCAAGCGAAACCTCCAGTCCGCGTTCGACCAAGATGCGAACGACACCCAGGGCATGGCGGCGCAGGGCAAACGGATCCTTGTCGCCGCTGGGCTGTTGGCCGATGCCGAACATGCCTGTGAGTGTTTCCAGCTTGTCGGCAAGTGCCACCGCCACGGAGACACCGCCTTCGGGAAGGGCATCGCCGGCGAAGCGCGGCTGGTAATGCTGCTCGATGGCTGCGGCGACCTGCGCATCTTCGCCGTCGCCCAGTGCGTAATAGCGCCCCATGGTCCCCTGCAGTTCGGGAAATTCACCCACCATGTTGCTTACCAGGTCTGCCTTGGCGAGCCAGGCGGCCCGCTCCGCGAGCAAAGGGTCGGTGCCGATTGCACGCGCAATCTGTCCCGCCAGCAACTGCACGCGCTCGGTGCGTTCGAGTTGGCTGCCGAGTTTATTGTGATAGACGATGCTGGCGAGCCCGGGAACACGACTTTCCAGGCGCGCCTTGCGGTCGGTCTCGAAGAAAAAACGCGCGTCGGCCAGGCGAGGCCGCACCACGCGCTGATTGCCCTCGACGATGTTTTTGGGATCAGCCAAGCGCATATTGCTGACGATGAGGAAGCGGTTGCTCAGTTTGCCTGCGCCGTCGAACAGCGGAAAATATTTCTGATTGGTGCGCATGGTGAGAACCAAGCATTCCTGCGGCACGGTCAAGAACACCGGCTCGAATTCGCCGACGTAGACAGTGGGGTATTCGACCAGTGCGGTGACTTCCTCCAGCAGCGTCGCCACGCGTTCTTCGGGCCCGAGCGAGGCGCCAAGCTCGGCAGTCATCGTGCGCAATTGCTTTTCGATTTCGGCGCGACGCTCGTCGAATGCGGCGAGCACGTTTCCGTGTGCAGCGAGCGCCTCTTCATATGCATCCGCGGCACCGATTTCGATGTTTTTCACCCCCTGGAAGCGATGGCCGTGGGTGACGCGGCCAGCCTTCA
>MEQV01000173.1:1571-4962 GCA_001770355.1 Betaproteobacteria bacterium RIFCSPLOWO2_02_FULL_62_17 | reverse complement strand
ACTGCACGGTGGTTGCACCGTCGGCAAGCTGATAGCTCATTACCTTTGGGATGGGCAGTTTGCCCACGGTTTCCTCCAAGGCCGCGTTCAGGCCGGCGCTAAGCGTCAGGCCGGTAATTGTCTGGGTTAGAAACGCGTACTCGCCGTCACCTTCCGTTCTGCGCTCGACCTGGACCACGCTGCCACCTTCTTTTTCCAGTCGCTTGGTCAGTGCGGCGCTAGGCTGCCCATTGGCGCTAAAGGCAACTTTGGCGGGCATCAGTTTTTTCGATTCGGTGCGGTCCTCCGCACTGGGCCGCACGTTGCGGATCAGGATTGCCAATCTTCGCGGCGTAGCGAAGATTCGCGTGCCCGCTGTATCGCTGTCCCAAAGTCGCGCCCGTGCCAGGGAAGCTTTGATGCGTTGGCCGAACTCCTCGCCCAGATTCCTGAGTGCTTTCGGCGGCAACTCTTCGGTAAACAGCTCAACCAGCAGACTCGCGTTCATGCCGCTTCGCGCTCCAGCAAGGACGCGCGCAGGGCGTCAAGGTCAATGCCAAGCTGGCGCAACTGATTCGGCGTGCATAGAGGGAAGCCGCCGCGAATCCTGGAATCGAAATAGGATTGCGAGACGCTGCGCGCGAGGTTGCGGATGCGCCCTATGTAGGCGGCGCGCTCGGTGACGGATATGGCGCCGCGCGCGTCCAGCAAATTGAAGGTATGCGCCGCCTTGAGCACCTTTTCGTAGGCGGGGAGCGCCAGGCGTGCCTGCATGAGCCGCCTGGCGTCGCTTTCATGGTCGCCGAAATGGCGGAACAGCATCTCGGTGTCCGACTGTTCGAAGTTATAGGTCGATTGTTCCACCTCGTTCTGATGATAGACATCCCGATACTTGAGGCCGGGGGTCCACACCAGATCAAAAACGTTTTCGACGCCCTGCAGAACCATCGCCAGCCGCTCCAGGCCGTAGGTGATCTCTCCCATGATCGGCTTGCAATCCAATCCGCCCACCTGCTGAAAATAGGTGAATTGGGTGATTTCCATGCCGTTGAGCCAGACTTCCCAGCCCAGACCCCATGCGCCAAGCGTCGGGTTCTCCCAGTCGTCCTCGACGAAGCGCACATCATGCTCTTTGGGATCAATGCCGATGGCTCGCAGCGATCCGAGGTAAAGGTCAAGGATATCCAGCGGCGAGGGCTTGAGCACCACCTGAAACTGGTAGTAATGCTGCATGCGATTGGGGTTGTCGCCATAGCGCCCGTCCTTGGGGCGGCGGGAGGGCTGCACATAGGCGGCGCGCCACGGTTCCGGCCCGATGGCGCGCAGGAACGTGGCCGTATGCGAGGTGCCGGCGCCGACCTCGAGATCATAGGGTTGCAACAGCGCGCAGCCTTGTCCCGCCCAGAATTGCTGCAGACAGAAAATGAGATCCTGGAACGTGGACATGGGGCGGGGCTGCGCTGATGAATACCGTCACGATTTTACCGGCATTTATGGCCACTCAGGCGGCCGGAGTCCGTCTTTTCCTAAGCCGGACCAGCCGGAACCAAACTGCTTGCTTTGCCTTGGCATCCACTATTCCCGTCAATTTGGAAAGTTGCGAAGGCGCAACTTTCCAAATTGACGGGACGTATACAAAACCACCCCGTCGCCTGTCAACTCTTGACTCGTGAGTGACTGATGGACCGGCGCTGCCACAAGACAAAAAACAAAGCGGCGAGCAGCGCAAGCGCGCAAGCGGCGAGTACCGCGCGGTTTCCCACGCGCACATAAGGCGTGGTGCCGCCATGGGGTTGTGCCCTGGCGTGCAACACGCCTTCGGAGAACTGCGGCAGTTGCGCGATCACCTTGCCGCGCTCGTCGATGATGGCGGTGACACCGGTATTGGTGGCGCGCAGCATGGTGCGGCCGGTCTCCAGCGCGCGCATGCGCGAGATCTGCAGGTGCTGCTGCGGCGCGAGCGAGTCGCCGAACCAGGCGACATTGGAAAGATTCGCGAGCAGGGTCGCCTCGGGAAGCTGCGCGATCAGTTCCTCGCCGAAGGCATCTTCGTAGCAGACGGTGATGCCGACGAGTTCTCCCGCGGCGCGCATGGGCTTGGGGTGGGTGCCGGCGGAAAAGTCCGATAAGGGGATGCGCAGCGTGCCCAATATCCATTTGAACTCGGGCGGCACGAACTCTCCCAGCGGAACCAGGTGCGATTTGGCGTAAAACTGCAATTCGCTGAACCCCAGATTGACCACGCCATTGAAGTAATCGCCGTTGCGGTGGCGATAGGGCGCGCCAAGCAGTATGTCGGCCTGCTGGCGGCGCGCAAATTCTGCGAGGCCATCCAGATACGCCGGGTCTACGAGGTCGAGGAAGCGCGGCAGCGCGGTTTCAGGCAGCACGATCAGCTTGGCGTTACTGGATTCAACCAGGCGCTTGTAAGTGGCAAGCGTCGAGGCGTATTGAGCCGGCTCGAATTTAGTGCTCTGCGCGATATTTCCCTGAATCAGTGCGACCGGCACCGGCGCGCCCGCGGCGCTGACCCATTCGACATTGCGCAGCAGCGCCCCGCCGGCGATCAATACTGCGGTGATCGCCAGCATGGACAGGCGCGCGGGCACGCGCGCGATCACGCAAGCCGCGGCGAGCGCGCCCGAGGCGATGGCCAGAAAAAGCGATACGCCATACACTCCCAGTACCGGCGCATAACCGGCAAAGGGCGTGTCAATCTGCGAGTAGCCCATGGCCAGCCACGGAAAACCGGTCAGCAGCCAGCCGCGCATCCACTCCGTGAGAACCCACAAAGCCGGCGCCATGAGAGTCGCCTGGACAGCGGGGGGCGCATCAATGCGCGCCTGGATCGATCCTGTCAGCGCCGGGAACAGCGCGAGGTAGGCACAGAAAAACGCGGTCGCGGCGGCGGCGAGCGGCGCGGGCATCATGCCGAATTCGTGCAGGCTTACATAGATCCAGGTGGCACCGGCGCCAAAAAGTCCGGCGCCGAAGAGAAACCCATGCAGCGCCGCTTCCCTGGGCGTCGGGGTGCGAAGCCAGATAAGAATCAGGCCCGTCAAACACAAGCCAGTGAGCCAGGACAGTCCAAAGGGCGAGAAGCCGGCGGCCGCGCAGGCGCCCGCGGCTGTGGCGAGCATGGCGCGGCGCGGGCAGGAAGCCAGCACCCCCGCGAATGGGGCCGCGTTCAATTTCGTCCGGGAAGTTTCTGCACTGACAGCAGATGCAGCCGCCTGCTGTCCGCGCGCAGCACCGAAATCCTCAATCCCTCGATGGTGACCGATTCGCCGCGCTTGGGAAGCCGGCCGAAGCGGTCGATCAGCAGCCCGCCGACGGTATCGAAATCATGGGTGGCAAACGAAGTATTAAACGCTACGTTGAAATCCGCGATCTCGGTCTGCGCCTTGACGCG
>MEQV01000173.1:1442-1526 GCA_001770355.1 Betaproteobacteria bacterium RIFCSPLOWO2_02_FULL_62_17 | reverse complement strand
GCCACGCCTCCGTACTCATCCACCACGATGGCCATGTGGTTGCGATTGGCGCGAAACTCGCGCAGCAGCACATTGAGGGGCTTG
>MEQV01000173.1:0-1364 GCA_001770355.1 Betaproteobacteria bacterium RIFCSPLOWO2_02_FULL_62_17 | reverse complement strand
TCTTTCGCCAGCAGGATGCCGATCACGTTGTCGCGGTTCTTGTCGATCACCGGAAAGCGCGAATGCGCGGTGGCGATCACAAACGGAATGAACTTGTCGGGTGTCTCGGCGACGTCGATGACATCCATCTGCGCGCGCGGCACCATGATGTCGCGCACCCGCATCTCCGAGACCTGCATCACGCCTTCGGCCATCGAGAGCGCGTCCGCGTCCAGCAGGTTGCGCGCGTACGCGGAGCGCAGCAACTCGAGCAATTGCTTGCGGTCCTGCGGCTCGCGCATCAGCAGCGCGGAGAGCCGCTCCAGCAGCGATGGTTTGTCAGGGTCGTTCACGGGCAGGGGCCGGCAGGTAGGGGTCGGGGTATCCCAGGCCGCGCAGAATGCGCCGCTCATGGCGTTCCATGAGCCGGGCCGCGCTGGCGGTTTCGTGATCGTAGCCACGCAAATGCAACACGCCATGCACCGTCAAATGCGCGTAGTGGGCGCCCAGCGATTTGTGCTGCTCGCGCGCTTCGCGGCCTACCACGGCAGCGCACAAGACAATGTCGCCGCAGGTCATGCGGCCCGACTCATAGGAAAAGGAAAGCACGTTGGTGGCGCAGTCCTTGCCGCGGTAGCGGCGGTTCAGCGACCGGCACTCGGGCGCGGTCACCACGCGAACGGTAATCTCGGCGCGCGCGCCCAGCGCCGCGCGCGCCCAGCGCCGAAAACTCGCGCTGCGCGGTACGCCGCGGGTACGGGTGGCAATCTGCACGCTGACCGTTGGCGTCGCGCAGTTCATTTTGAGCGTCATTCCGCTTCGTTGTCATAAGCGTCCACGATGCGCTGCACCAGCGGATGCCGTACCACGTCCTTGGAAGTAAAGTTCGAGAACGCGATGCCGCGCACCCCGGCCAGCACCTTGCGGGCGTTGGCGAGGCCGCTGGTGTGGCCGCGCGGCAGATCGACCTGGGTGACATCCCCGTTGACCACTGCTTTGGAGCCAAAACCGATGCGGGTGAGAAACATCTTCATCTGTTCAGGCGTGGTGTTTTGCGCCTCGTCAAGAATGATGAAGGAATGATTGAGGGTACGCCCGCGCATATAGGCTAGCGGTGCGAGCTCGATGGCCGCGCGCTCGAACAGCTTGCCCACCTTGTCAAATCCCAGCAGGTCGTAGAGCGCGTCATAAAGGGGCCGGAGATAGGGATCCACTTTTTGCGCCAGGTCGCCCGGCAGGAAGCCCAGCCGCTCGCCCGCTTCCACCGCGGGCCGAACCAGCACGATGCGCTTGACGGCATCGCGTTCCAGGGCATCCACGGCGCAGGCAACCGCCAGATAGGTCTTGCCGGTGCCCGCGGGGCCAATGGCGAAGGTGATGTCATG
>MEQV01000172.1:22318-29445 GCA_001770355.1 Betaproteobacteria bacterium RIFCSPLOWO2_02_FULL_62_17 | reverse complement strand
ATCAGGGCTGTGCGCACAAGGCCGATTGTGTCCGCAAGCCGCGTGTGGGAGGCGGGAAAAGACCCGATTTGGAAGCAATTACTGGGCAATCTATCCCAATCGATCAGCCCGCGCAATGGGTACAATCCCCAGGATCCTTACTTGGAGAGAGAATCATGGAATGGGTGCTGCTGGGCATACTGCTGGTGCTGGCGATCTGGGTCATTACGATTTACAACAAACTGGTCGCGCTTCGCAATCGCTTCAAGAACGCGTTCGCGCAGATCGACGTGCAGTTGAAACGCCGCTACGATCTCATTCCCAATCTCGTGGAAACCGCCAAGGGCTATCTCGCGCACGAGCGCGGAACGCTGGAGGCGGTCATCGCCGCGCGCAACAGCGCCTCCAGCGCGACGCAGCGCGCGGCCGCGAATCCGGCCGATGGCGAGGCGATGAAACAAATGATGGCCGCCGAAGCAGGCCTGACCGGCGCCATGGGCCGCTTTTTCGCGCTGGCCGAGGCCTACCCCGATCTCAAGGCCAACCAGAACATGATGCAGCTCACCGAGGAACTCACCAGCACCGAGAACAAGATCGCCTTTGCGCGCCAGGGCTTCAACGACTCGGTCATGACCTACAACACCGCGATTGAAAGCTTCCCGGACAACTATGTCGCCGGATTCGGCAGCTTCCCCGCGGCAACGCTGCTCGAAGCCACGGAGTCGCCCGAGGAGCGCAAGGCGGTCAAGGTTTCGTTCACCTGACGCCCGCGGAACACCACCGCTGACGGGTCGGACCGCCCGCCATGGATTTCTTCGAACAGCAGCATCATGCCCGCCGCCAGTCGCGTCTGATGGTGGTGATGTTTCTATTCTCTGTCGTGGTGATCGTGGCGGCGCTGAACCTGTTGGGTGCGGTGGTGTGGGCGCTGGCGACCGAGAGGCCCTTGTCCATGGGAAGCGGCTTGACCGGCGCGATACCAAAGGGACTTTTCCTGGTGATAACAGCGGTAACGCTGGCCATTATCGCCTTTGGCACCCTCTCCACGCTGTATCGGCTGTCCGCCGGCGGTGCGGCGGTTGCTACGATGGTCGGCGCGCGCCTGGTGCCGCGCGATTCCAAGGAACCGCTGGAGCGGCGCCTGCTCAATATCCTGGAGGAGATGGCGATCGCCTCGGGCATCAGCGTGCCCCAGGCCTATGTCATGGAAGACGAGCGCGGCATCAACGCTTTTGCCGCGGGCTATTCACCGAACGAAGCGGTGATCGCGGTCACGCGCGGCACGCTCGAGAACCTCAATCGCGACGAACTGCAAGGGGTCATCGGCCACGAGTTCAGCCACATCCTGAACGGCGACATGCGCCTCAACATTCACCTGATCGGCGTTATCGCCGGAATCGTCATGATTGGCGCGCTGGGCCGCTTCCTTATGAGCAGCAACCGCGACAGCTCGAACGACTATCGTTACAGATCGACCGGCAATCGCTACAGATCGAGTAGCAATCGTGACACCGACATGCGCGTGTTCCTGGTGGGCCTCGGCCTGTGGCTGATCGGCTCTATCGGCGTGCTCGCCGGCCGCGTCATCAAGGCCGCCATTGCACGCCAGCGCGAGTTTCTCGCTGACGCGTCCGCGGTGCAGTTCACGCGCAATCCGGAGGGCATCGGTGCCGCGCTGTTCAAGATCGGGCAACAGGGCGGCGCCATCGGCAGCCGCCATGCGGAGGATCTGAGCCACATGTACTTCGGCGAATCCGTATCCAACATGTTCAGCATGCTCAATACCCATCCCCCGGTCGAGCAGAGGATCGAGCGCCTCATGGGACCGGGCGCACAGCACCTGCTGCGCGATCGGATCAGGCGCCAGCCCCGCGAGCCGGATGCTGTAGCCGCCGCGCAAACTCCGGGGACCGGGGGATTCGGCGGCCAGGCCGCCGCCATGGAAGACATGGGTGCGATGCCGATTGCCGCTCGGCAAGGCGGCGCAGCGCTGTCCGCAAGTGGCTGGGGCGGCGCCGCTGCGATGGTCAACACTACCGCGCAACAGGTGGTCGACAGCGTCGGCAAACCCACCCAGGAGCATTACCAGGCTGCGCAGCGCGTGCTGCAACAGCTTCCCGCCAACCTGCATGTCGCGACCCGCACCCGCACGGGCGCACGGGCGGTGCTGTTCGCCCTGCTGCTGGGAGACGGTGAGGTGCGCGGCGCGCAGCTGGCGGGGCTGCGGCGCAACCATGTCGAGGAGATTGCGCGGCAGGCGCAGGAGTTCATCGAGCCGCTGCGCCGGCTCGGGCCGCGTGTGCGCATGCCGCTACTCGAACTCGCCCTTCCGACGCTGAAAGAGTTGCCGCAGGAGGAGCGCGATGCGGTCCTCGCGCGTGTCAAGGAACTGATTGAGGCCGACCACAAAGTGACCCTCGGCGAATTCGTGCTGCTGACACTGTGCCGCCGGCATCTCGGTCAGGCCATCAATGGCGCGCCGCCGGTAAAGCACAAGAGCATCGACAGCGCCGCCGCCGAGGCCGGCATCGTTTTGTCTTTGCTGGTGCACGCCGGCCGCGGCGACGCTGCCGCCTTCGGGCAAGGCATGAAGGCGCTGGGGCTCACCGCAAGCGTTCCGCGCCCACCCGCGGAACTTTCCATTGCGGCGGTGGAGTCCGCGCTCTACGAACTGAAACTGCTCGCGCCGCTGAAGAAACCAGCTTTTATCAAAGCCTGTCTTGCCGTGGTGATGGCCGATGAGAAACTGACAGTCATCGAGGGCGAGTTGATGCGCGCGCTGTGCGCGGCGCTCGACAGTCCATTGCCGCCTTTGCTCGATAGCATCGAACCGGTACACTGAATTTTTTTGATTACGGAGTAAGTATGCGCATCGTCACCAGGAACGCCGCCGTCGATCGCGACAAGGTATCGGGTTTTTACGCAGCGCCGCCCGGCGCCGGCGCCAAACCGGGTGTGCTGTTCATCCACCACGCCAACGGCGTGACCTCCGAGATCCGGGAATTCGCCGAGCGCCTCGCGCGCATGGGTTATGGGGCCTTCGCAGTCAACATGTTCCACGCGCTGGGCGCCAAAGGCGAGGGCCAGATGGGACTGGGCAGGCAGATGCAGGAAAAGCACAAGGATGCCGAGTTCCTGAGGGTGATCACCGACGGCTGGAATTACCTCGTCAGCCAACCCGGCGTCGATCGCAAGCGCACCGCGGCCATCGGCTACTGCATGGGCGGGCGGCTGGCGATCCCGTTCGCCGCGGATACTCCGGAAGTGCGCGCCATCGTGCTCAACTATCCTTCGATCCGCGACGAGCCGCCCAGTGAATTCAAGCCGCGCGCGGGCTACGACACCGTGCGTGAACTCAAGTGCGCAACGCTACTGGTCTGGGGTGGCCGCGACACCGTCACCCCGGCAGCTTTGAAGTTGCAGGTAGTGGGCGGGCTGATGGGCAATGGCCAGCCTTTCGAATACCACTTCTATCACGACGCCGCGCATGGCTTTATTTCAATGGAAGGGGATAACCACAACGCGGATGTCGCGCACCGCATCTGGCCGATCGCGACCGATTTTCTGGAGCGTTATGTCGCGGATCCGGCAACCGCATGAAAACCGCCCAGTCCGGCGACGAACGGTCGATTTGGCATGACCAACGCTGCGCGACGCAGCGAATGGTGTGCAGGAATGCGCAACGGGTACCGCCACTCCCCTCTATACTGGGCGCACAGGTTCCGGCTATTGTCCAGGGCAAACAAAATCAGGAATGAAAATGAGCGATAAGGCTCCAGAAATCACAACGCTTGCGGACGCCTCGCCGCATGGCAGGCGGGCAGGCGCGCGGATTGCGACGCATTCCAAGGTTCCGCTGCAGTGTCTGGCGGATAGCGAAGGCATGATGCCCTTTGACGGCCAGATCGTCGATATTTCCCCGGAGGGCCTGGGCTTTCTGGTCCATCCCGCCGAGATCACGCTCTCGCCGGGAACCCTGCTGCAAGGCTGCCTGGTGGAAATCCCCGGCAAGCGCAGCTACAAGTTCGACCTCGAGGTTTGCTATTCACAGCCCGCGCCACCGATTGAAGGCAACCCCGCGGTGCGCTCCGGTTGCCGTTTCGTCAATGCGGACGACTCCACCCGGGAACTGATCGAGCTGTTCCTGAGTTATCAGCCTGAAGACTGACTCAAGATACCAGGCAGGCAATACAGCGAAGGAGATTATGGAAACTCGCAGCAGGATCGCCATCGTGACCGGCGCGGGTTCGGGCATCGGCAAAGCCTCCGCGCTCGCCCTGATGAGGGACGGCTGGAGCGTGGTGCTGGCCGGCCGGCGCGGTGAACTTCTCGAGCAGGCCATTGCGGATGCGGGCGCCAACGGCGCCAACGCGCTGGCGGTGCCCACCAATGTCGCCGATCCCGAATCGGTGCGCGCCCTGTTCGCGAAGACAAAAGAGCGTTTCGGGCGGCTCGATCTGCTGTTCAACAACGCGGGGGTCAGCTCGCCGGCCGTGCCGCTGGAGGATTTTTCCTTTGAGAAATGGCAAGCCGTGGTGGATGTCAACCTGAGCGGCGTTTTCCTGTGCATCCAGGAGGCGTTTCGCATCATGAAGGCGCAGCAGCCACGCGGCGGCCGCATCATCAACAATGGTTCGATTTCGGCGCACACGCCGCGGCCGAATTCCTCGCCCTACACCGCCACCAAGCACGCGGTCACCGGGCTTACCAAATGCGCATCGCTGGATGGGCGCCAGTACGACATCGCCTGCGGGCAGATCGACGTGGGCAACGCGGCTACCGAGCTGGCGGCCAAAATGGCCAAGGGCGTGCGCCAGGCCAACGGGTCGGTCGCCGCCGAAGACATGATGGATGTGGAAGATGTGGCGAAGGCCGTGGTCTACATGGCCGGCCTGCCGCCGTCGGCGAATGTGCAGTCCATGACGGTAATGGCCACCAAGATGCCCTTTATCGGGCGCGGCTAGAGCCCCTCCAGCGGGCACCTTCCGCCGGCAGGCTACTCGCGTGAGTGTGGCGTGTAACCCCGTCACCCTGGTCCAATGTCAATGGCGTGATCGCTTCGGTTTGACGCAGCTTTGATGCCATTGGCATGTTGCCTTGCATTTCCCGAAATACCCATATAAGCATCATAGCGATACCGTTAAAATACGCAGGCTGCACGTAGAAACCCTCCAGGCCCACGCGGAACGACTTAGCTTAGACACCATGGCGCTGGACATCTTCACACTCCTTCTGGTGCTGCTGCTCTGCAACCTGGTCATGGCAGGCGCGCTGTGGATTGCGTTTTCCGGTTCCTTTCACAACGGCCTGGAAAAGTGGGGCATTTCGCTGTTGTTGCAGGCCGATGCCTGGGCGATGTTTATGGCCAATGCTTTCTGGCCCGGATACTTTGTCGTGGTCGCCGGACAGGTACTCTTGTGTACCAGCTTCACACTGCAGGCCGGCGCGCTGATCGAATTCCGCCAGCACCGGGCCGCACCCGCATGCATATTCGGCCCGCCGATCGGGCTGGTGCTGCTCAGCCTCGCGCTGGCAGGCAGTCCCGCCGCGGCCGGTGTCGTCATCAATCTGATCCAGGCCGTCTGTTGCGCGGCCATCATCGGGCAACTGACGCGCCAGGACCTGCATCACAGGCGCGGCACGCGCTGGCTGGTGATCGCAGCATATCTGCTGATGCTGGTGATCTTCCTGGCGCATGCGAGCTTCTCCCTGGCGGGCCTTCAACACACGGCCATGCTCATCGATCCGGGCCAGTGGCCAAGCGTGTGCGTGCTGGGCGCGATTGTCTACGTGGTGATTGCTTCCTTCGGTTTTCTTCTGCTGCAGAAGGAGCGCGCCGAGGACGAAATGCGCGAGCTCGCGACCATGGATCCGCTCACGGGCGTGTTCAACCGCAGAACCTTCATCCAGCTCGCCGAACGCGAACTCGCGCGTTGCCGGCGCAGTGGCCAGCCGTTGCGCCTGTTGATGCTGGATCTGGATCACTTCAAGAACATCAACGACACGCGCGGGCACCTGGTCGGCGACGATGTCATCCTGGAATTCTCGCGCAGCGTCGCCGATTGTCTGCGCCGCGAGGACTTGCTGGTGCGTTACGGCGGCGAGGAGTTCTGTGTGTTGCTGCCCGACGCCGATACCGGCACCGCGCTCACGCTGGCCGAGCGCATACGCGCCATGGTGGACAACTCGCTGATGCAGACGCGCGCCGGCCCGGTTCACATCACCACCAGCGTAGGCGTTTGCGGCGACGATGCCAATGCGATCGATTCGCTGGACAGTCTGCTCAGTTGCGCCGACAACGCGCTTTATCTCGCCAAGGCCGCCGGCCGCAACCAGGTGGTTTCTTCGCCATACAAGGGTGAAAAATCCCTGATCCCCCAGGCGGCAAGCCGCAAATAGCTTTCCGGGGTTTATCTCCTGACGCCGGGCGTTTCGATTGGCAGTCCCTTCGCGCGCCACGAGAGGTAGAGCGCGAGATCGGCATATTCGGGCGAACCGTAGGGAAGAATCTCGGCGCGCACGCCGGAGAGGCAGGCGCGCAGGCGCCGCTCCAGCGATCCCAGCGTCTGCCATTCCAGGCGATAGGCCGGATAGGCATTAGGATGCCCCTGGCTGATGCGCTCGGCGAACAGCGTGCGCCCCCAATTGGCGTTGTGACAATGGGCGCAGTTGAGATTCAACTGACCGCGCCGGCGGAAAAAAAATGCCTCGCCGGCGTCGAAATTCTTCCTCGCCATGCCTTCAATCTCCGCGTCCATCTTTAGTCCGCGCGATTGATAGGTGATGTAAGCGCTGAGCGCCAGCAGATCCTCGGACTCGCGCGCAACCGGCGGCGCTTTCTGCCGTTCAGCACGCGACTGCAATATTCGCGCATCCAGGGTCAACAACCGTCCGGTCATGCGATCGATCTGTGGATACCGCACCGCGACGCCTTTCATGCTGGAGCGCGCATCGGCCTTCCACCACTTCGCGAATTCGATGGCGTCAAGATGGGCAATCGGCGTCTGAATTTTTTCCATGGTCGCCTTGAAGTCCGCGACCTGCACGCGTTACGCCACGCGCACGACACTGCCGTAAGGCGCGAGCTTCGCGTCCCGCGTGAGCAGGGTGAGCGGTTCGACCAGCGCCTGCGCGACGAGGGCGCGATC
>MEQV01000172.1:5353-22302 GCA_001770355.1 Betaproteobacteria bacterium RIFCSPLOWO2_02_FULL_62_17 | reverse complement strand
GCGCCGGCGCGAAGGGCAGCAGCCTCAGTCCGGCCGCAAGGCACGCCTCGATAAGCCTGTCCGCGTCCACGCGAAAGTCTTCGCGGCGCAAGCCCGCCTTGATCGCGATCTCCCAGAAGCTGACCGCGGACACGAAGCATTCAGCACCGCGAGCCTCCATCAGCTCGCGCGCTCCTCGCCCTAGCCGGGGCGAGCCATCCAGCATCCAGAGCATGACGTGGGTGTCGAGCAGCAGCCTCATTTCGTGCGGCGGCCCTCGAACAGCGCAAGAACTCTCGCCGGCAAGGGCGCGTCGAAATCGTCGGGATAGCGGATTTTGCCTTTCAGCACGCCGAACTTGAGCTTGCGGGCGCCTTCCAGCGGCACCAGGCGTGCGCGCGGCACCCCGTTCTTGGCGATTATCACCTCGTTGCCCGCGGCCACTTCCTCGACCAGGCGGGAAAGGTGGGTTTTCGCTTCGTGAATGTTGATCGTGTCCATGGATGGCGCTCCCAGTTGGAGCTTAGTTTACTTGAACCCACTAAGATTAACAAGCGGCCGTGCGCAGCCGCTGCGCCGAAAATAGTCAAGGAACAACGGTGTGCGGGCGAGCTGCTGTTACCATATATGGTAATATGGCCACCCTTAAAAGCCAAGGAGGCGGTCATGTTTAAGACCACCTTGTATCTCGACGCACAAACGCGTCAGGCGCTGCGCTCGCTCGCCCTGCATGAGGGTCGTACGCAAACATCGGTGTTGCGCGAAGCGGTCGCCCGCTATGCCCAATCAGCCGGCGCCGCCGCTCTTGACGGAAAACTTCCCCCGGGAATGGGCGCTTATCGCAGTGGCAATCCGTCACTGGCTGCAAACACACGGGCAACCCTACGCCGGGCGGCGGCCGCGCGCGGGTTGCGACGTAGTGCCTGATGGCTTCTGCAGTCACCCCGGGCACTTTGATAGTCGATACCAGCGGCGTGGTCGCGCTTTATGACGCCAGTGCGAAGGCGCATAAGGGAGCGCTTGTCTGCGTTCGCAACGCCGCGTTGCGCCTGATCCCCTCCGCCATCCTGGCCGAGATCGATTACATGCTGGCGGCGCGCCTGGCGCCCCAGGCGGCGCGGGACTTTCTGTCCGCGGTCGAATCCGGTTTTTTCATGGTGGAGCCATTTACGCGAGAGGATGCGGGCTATTGCGGCGCGTTGATGGACCGCTACCAAAGTCTTAAGCTGGGCTTGGCGGATACGGCGGTGATGGCCGTTGCCGAACGGCATCACACCCCCGATGTATTGAGCCTGGACAACCGGCACTTCGGCGTGGTGAAGCCGGCCGCATTTGCCGCCTTCAAGCTATGGCCGCCGGCGCCCGTGGCAAGGAATAGACCACCCAAATAGTCTATTTCCCGGGTGCCGGGCTCCCGGCCTTCTGCTCGATGCAACCCAGGTGTTTCAAAACACCAGCCAGACGGCGCGCATCGGTCTCCCAGTATTTCGCGAACTCGGGTGCATCGAGATAAGCGACCGGTGTCTGGATTTTCTCCATGGTTGCCTTGAAGTCGGCGTCCTGCACCGCGCGGCGCACTGCATCGCGCAGCGTGTTGACGATGGGCGTTGGCGTCCCGGCAGCGACGAACACTGCCGACCAGATGAAATACTCAACCTCCATGCCCAGTTGCTTGAAGGTGGGCACGTCCGGCAACGATGCCAGCCGTGAGCTGCCCCAGCTCGCCAACGGACGCAGCCTGCCGCCGCGAACCTGCCCTATCAGCGCCGAGGGGCCGCCGGCGGTCATATCCACCTGCGATCCCAGCAGGGCGGTGACTGCCGGCCCGCCGCCCGAGTAGGGGATGTGGTAGAGCTTGATCCCCGCTGCGGCCTCGAACATCGCTATCGGCATGTGCAGCGCGCCATAAATGCCCGACGACGAAAACGAAAGTTTCTCGGGTGCCTTGCGTGCCGCCTCGACCAGATCGCGCACACTTCGATAGGGGCTTTCGCTGCGCACCGCGAGCACCGTGGGATCGGCCGAAATGAGCGCTATCGGCGAAAATTGATTGAGATCGTAAGGAGCGGCGCGCTTGCAGGCGCGCTCCGCCTCCGGAATGACCGAAATGCTCGATAAGGCCATCAGGACGGTATAGCCATCGGCCGCACCCTTGCCCACCTGCGCGTTGCCAACCGCACCGCCCGCGCCTGGACGATTCACCACCAATACCGGTTGCCGGAGAATTTTTTCCATTGCCATGGCAGTGGGCCGACCGGTGAGATCGGCGACGCCGCCAGGCGGAAACGGCACGATCATGTTGATGGGCTTGGTCGGATAATCCTGAGCATTCGCGGACGACATAACGGCAAACAGTGCAAGACAGCAAGAACTCCAGCGCGCGATATTTCGCATGACACCTCCCCTGGCAAAACTCTGTTAAATCTCCCTAATTGCGGCGATATTGGCTTCGTGCGAGGCACATTACCAGGATAATTTTCCCGTGTTGAACACGCTTTACCGGGAAACGCAGCGCGCAACATTACCCATCGGAACCGATAGGCACGCCGGAACTCCTTTTCGCGGAATGACGGTGATGTTTGCTAACATAGCCGGCCGACACAGTCTGTCTATTGGGGAATAACACATGGCCATCAGCGAAAAAATCAGGAACCTTATCAACAACGCCTGGGTGGACGGCTATCCATGCCTGGTTGCAACCACCGGGCCTTCCGGCCCGACCATCTCGGTCAAGGGCAGCCTGCTGGTGTATGACGACGAGCATCTCGCCTATTGGGAGCGCACCAAGAAAGGCGCCCTGGAAAACCTCGGGCACGACAAGCGCGTCGCGGTCATGTACGCCAACTTCAAGGCGCAGCACGACGGCGTGCTGGACTCCGGCTTCCTGCGCTTATGGGGCACTGCCGAACTGCACGAAACCGGGCCGATGCGCGAAGCGATCTTCCAAAAGCTGACCAAGCGCGAACAGGAACACCAGGGCGCCGATAAAGGCATCGGCGTGCTGATCAAGATTGAACGGGCCTCGGATCTGCGCGGCAATCCGCTGGGCTGATTTACAACCGGAGCACGCCGGTTTCGCCCGGCAGAAATCCTCCGCCATCTGCGGCGCGGATTACTGCGGCTTGAGGCCCAAAAGCCTGGCAAGCTTCTGGAATTCTTCCTGTTCGGCCCTGATGAATTTCTCGAACTCCTCCGCTGAAGCACCCGCGGGGTGATCGGTCGCCAGACCCTGTGATGTGATGAATTTGGCATTGAACTGCGGCTCGGCCATCAATTGTGAAATCTCGCCGTTGAGTCGCCGCACAATGTCCCGCGGCAAGCCGGCCGGCGCAAACCAGCCCCACCAGGTTTTGAAATCAAAGCCCACGCCCGCTTCGCGAAGCGAGGGCACCTCGGGAAGCAGATTGGAGCGGCGCGGCGAAATCGCCAGCGCCTTCATCTTGCCCGCCTGCACCATCTTGGCGCCCGGCCCCGCCGCGAAGCTTACGATATTGACGTCGCCCGCCATCGATGCCTGCAGGCTCTGGCTGGCGCTCTTGTAGGGGATCGGATAGAACTCAATACCGAGCTCCGCCTTGGTCCACCCCACAAAAAGGCTCGCCAGGTTGATGCCGCCAAATGTCCCGACGGTAATCGAGCCGGGTTTGGCCTTGGCCGCGGCAAACACTTCTTTCATGGTGTTGCCGGGTGTTGACGCGTTGGCAAGCATCAACTGCTGCAGGGTGCCGGTGTGCACTATCGCCGTAAACTTGGTGAGATCGTAAGTCGGCTCCTTGCGCAAAACCGGATTGACCTGGATGACGCCCGCACTGGTGGCGCACAGCGTATGACCGTCGGGCGCGGCTTTCATGCAGGCCTCGGCGCCGATGAGGCCGTCGGCGCCCTCGCGATTCTCGATGACAAAGGGCTGCCCCATCTTCTGGGAGAGTGCCTGGGCGAACCCGCGCGGCGGCACATCGCCCGGCCCGCCCGGCGGATGCGGGACGATTACCCGCACGGTTTTCGTGGGATAGACCTGCGATAAAACCGTGGCCGGTGCCACCGCGATCGCCCCGATAGCGACCATGCTGCTGATGAGAGATGCGAAATTTTTCATGGCTCCTTCCTGCTGATAAGCAACGCACTACCGAAACCGCGCACCGCCTGTGCGCCCTCGACCTGCCCATCTCTATCATAATCCCTGCCCGCAAGATGCTATAAAGCCGGTTCGCAATCGGTGCAAGAAACATGACAAATCTGAGGGACCTCCCGGCGCGGGACGCAGACGCCATCGTCGTGCGCGGCGCGCGCCAGAACAATCTCAAGAATCTGACCCTGACGCTGCCCACCGGCGAACTGATCGTGGTCACCGGCGTGTCCGGATCGGGCAAGAGCTCGCTGGTATTCGACACCCTCTACGCCGAGGGGCAAAGACGTTACGTCGAAACTTTCAGTCCCTACGCGCGCCAGTTTCTCGATCGCATGGACAAGCCCCAGGTCGATGCCATCGAGGGGATTCCACCGGCCATCGCCATCGACCAGACCAATCCGGTGCGCACCTCGCGTTCCACCGTGGGCACGATGACCGAGCTGAACGATCATCTGAAACTGCTGTATGCGCGCGCCGCGCGCCTTTATTGCCGCGATTGCGGCCAGGCGGTGACGCGGGATACGCCGGATACCATCCACGCGCGCATGCAGGCGCTTGCCTCCGCGGACGGCGACCCGCGCCTGGTCATCACCTTCCCGGTGCCGGTGCCGAAGAATTTCAAGGAAGAGGAGATTCTCGCGGCGCTCGAAGCCCAGGGCTACCAGCGCATCCACGCGCGCACCCGGGACGAGCTGGAAGTGGTGCAGGATCGCATCCGCATGTCCACGGCTGAGCGCGTGCGCGTGATCGAAGCGATCGAGGCGGCGCTCAAGGTCGGGCAGGGCAAGGTCAATGTGCACGTCGCAAAAGACGCCGTGGCGGCGCCGCGGCCCGCCGCCAACGCGCCTGCGGCGGTGTGGCGCTTCTCCTCCGACCTGCATTGCGCCGACTGCAATATTCACTACACCGATCCGGTGCCCAGTCTCTTCTCGTTCAACTCGCCGTTGGGCGCCTGCGATACCTGCCGCGGCTTTGGCCGCGTCATCGGCATCGACTACGGACTTATCGTTCCCGATGAGTCGAAAACCCTTGCCGAGGGCGCCATCCGCCCCTGGCAAACCCCTTCCTTCCATGAATGCCAGGACGACATCGCGAAATACGCGAAGCAGCGCGGTATTCCGCTGGATGTACCGTTTCGCGAGCTCACGCCGGCGCAGCGCAACTGGGTGTTCGAGGGCGAACCCGAATGGGTGAACTGGCGCAAGTCCTGGCCTGGCGTGTGGTACGGCGTGGCGCGCTTTTTCAAATGGCTGGAGAGCAAGGCCTACAAGATGCACGTGCGCGTGCTGCTCTCAAAATACCGCGCCTATACGCCATGCGGCGAATGCGGCGGCGCGCGCCTGAAGACCGCTGCGCTGTTGTGGCGCGTGGGCTCACGCGAGGATGCCAGGGATACCCTTGCCCCTGCCGGGGCCAGGCCCGACGCGGGCAGCTACCGGCGCTTCCGGCCCCTGGGCGTTAATTTCAGCGACACGGTGTTGCAGGACCTGCCGGGATTGAACCTGCACGATTTGATGCTGCTGCCGATCGAACGCTGCCGCCGCCTCATCGACGGCCTGCATCTGCCCGCGCCGATGGACGAGGCCACCGATCTGCTGCTCGCCGAGCTGCGCGCGCGGCTGCGCTATCTCGAAGAAGTCGGCGTTGCTTACCTCACGCTCGATCGCCAGTCGCGCACGCTCTCGGGCGGCGAAGTGCAGCGCATCAATCTCACCACGGCGCTGGGAACCTCGCTGGTCAACACGCTGTTCGTGCTGGATGAGCCCTCCATCGGCCTGCACCCGCGCGACATGGGGCGCGTCATCGGCGTGATGCAGCGCCTGCGCGATGCCGGCAACTCGCTGCTGGTGGTGGAACACGATCCGCAGATCATGTTCGCCGCCGACCGCATTCTCGACATGGGCCCGGGGCCGGGCGAGAAAGGCGGCGAGGTGGTGTTCTTCGGCACGCCCGACGAGTTGAAAGCGAGCAATACACTTACCGCGGCCTACCTCTCGGGACGCAAGCGCGCCGATGCCGGCGTCGCGGGCATCCCCCCGGCGCCTGGCGGACCCAAGCTTTCCCTTCTGGGCGTCACCGAACACAACCTGAAGGACCTTGACATCGGCATTCCCCTGCAGCGCCTGGTGTGCATCACCGGCGTCTCCGGCTCGGGAAAATCCACCCTGGTGCAGGACGTGCTGCACGCGGCATTGCGCCGCGCAAAAGGCAAACCCACTGAAACGCCGGGCGCGTATCGGGAACTGCGCGGACACGAACTGATCGGGGACGTGGTGATGGTCGATCAGACACCCATCGGCCGCACCGCGCGCTCCAACCCCGCGAGTTACGTCGGCGCCTGGGACGCGATCCGCGACCTTTACGCCAGGTCCGCGCTGGCGAAGGAGCGCAAGTACACCGCCGGCACCTTCAGTTTTAACTCGGGCAGCGGACGCTGCCCCGGCTGTACCGGCAGCGGTTTCGAGCACGTGGAAATGCAGTTTCTCTCGGATGTCTACCTGCGTTGCCCGGACTGCAACGGCCGGCGTTTTCGCGATGAAATCCTGGAGGTCGAATTGCGCGGCAAATCGATCGCCGATGTGCTCGATCTGACCATATCCGAAGCGCTGCAGTTTTTCGCGGCGGACGCGGAAGTGCAGCGCGTGCTCGCGCCGCTGGCCGAAGTGGGGCTGGATTACCTGCGTATCGGCCAGCCGGTGCCGACGCTGTCAGGAGGCGAGGCGCAGCGATTGAAGCTCGCGGCGCACCTCGCGGAATCGGCCGCCGCGCCGGCATCAAAAAAACTCAAGCTTGCGGGCGGCGCCGCTCGCCAGCCCGGCAAAGCAGCGCCCGGCGGCAAATTGTTTCTTTTCGACGAACCCACCACCGGCCTGCATTTCGAGGACATTGCCAAACTGCTTCGCGCTTTTCGCCGCCTGATCGCCGCCGGCCATTCGCTGGTCGTCATCGAACACAACCTGGATGTCATCCGCGCCTCGGACTGGATCATCGACCTGGGCCCCGAAGGCGGCGACGCGGGCGGCGAACTGGTGTGCAGCGGCACCCCCGAACAGGTGTCCCGGCACGCGGGCTCGCATACCGGTCGGGCACTGTGCGAATATCAGAACTCCTTCTCACGCCCGGGCGCCGGCGCGGCCCAGGATGCCGCGCCGCAGGAATCGTCTCGAGAAGGACGGTCGCTGCAAGCGGCATTGCGCGGATCCACATCGATCACCGTGCACCACGCGCGCGAGCACAACTTGAAAAATATCGACGTCGCGATTCCGCGCAATCAATTCACCGTGATCACCGGCGTCTCCGGATCGGGGAAGTCCACGCTGGCCTTCGACATCCTGTTCGCCGAGGGGCAGCGGCGTTACCTCGAATCGCTCAACGCCTATGCGCGCCAGTTCGTGCAGCCCGCCACCCGGCCCGATGTCGACGCCATCTACGGCATTCCGCCCACGGTGGCGATCGAGCAGCGCACCAGCCGCGGCGGCCGGAAAAGCACGGTGGCCACGCTCACCGAGATCTATCACTTCCTGCGCCTCCTGTACGTTAAGCTGGGCACGCAATACTGCCCCGCCTGCAAGGTGCCGATCGAACCGCAGAGCGCCGATGCCATTGCCGCGCGGCTGCTGCGCGACTACAAGGGCGTGCGCATCGGACTGCTGGCGCCGCTGATCGTCAATCGCAAGGGTTTTTATACGGATCTCGCCAAGTGGGCGCACGGCAAGGGTTACACCGCCCTGCGCGTCGATGGAGATTTCGTCCCCACCGGGCACTGGCCGCGCCTGGACCGCTTTCGCGAGCACAGCATCGAGCTGCCGGTGGCGGACCTGAGGGTCCACCCCGCGCAGGAAAAGGCGCTACGCGCGGCGCTTGCCACGGCACTCGAATTCGGCAAGGGCGTGGTGCTGGTGCTCGCGCCGCTGGATCGGCTTGCAACTGCCTATGACAACGCGCGTGCCGGCGGCAAGACCGCGTTCGTGGAGGTCGAACTGCAGCAACGATTCTTCTCCACCAGGCGCGCCTGCCCTTGCTGCGCGCGCAGCTTCGCCGCGCTCGACCCGCGCCTGTTTTCGTTCAACTCGCGCCATGGCTGGTGCCCCGCGTGCTACGGCACCGGCCTGGCCCTGTCGGGATTTGACGAAGAGCAAAGCGGCGAGGAGGTCTGGTGGAACGCCTGGTTCGAGGGCGTTGCCGAACCCTGCGGCCAATGCCATGGCGCGCGGCTCAACGACGAAGCGCTCGCCGTTCGCTACCTTGAACGCTCCATCTCCGAGCTTGCGGCGCTGCCGATCGACAAGCTGGGCGTGGTTTTCCGGGACCTGCGCCTTGCCGGGCGCGACGCCGAGATCGCGCGCGACATTCTCGCCGAACTGCGGTCGCGGTTAGCGTTTCTTGCCGAAGTGGGACTGGGTTACCTGGCGCTGGACCGCGCCGCGCCCACGCTCTCCGGGGGGGAGGCACAGCGCATCCGTCTGGCCGCGCAACTGGGTTCCAACCTGCGCGGGGTGTGCTACGTGCTCGACGAACCGACCATAGGCCTGCACCCGCGCGACAACCGCATCCTGCTCGACACCCTGCAAAAACTGCAGAGGAAAGGCAATACGCTGGTGGTGGTGGAACACGACGAGGACACCATCCGCCGCGCGGCGCAGGTCCTCGATCTCGGACCCGGCGCCGGTAAGCAGGGCGGCCGGGTGATTGCGCTGGGCACCGCAGCGGAACTGATGCGCAATCCGGACTCGGTTACCGGACGCTATCTTGCGCAACCCACGCGCCATCCTTCACAAGCGCGCCACCCGGTGCTGCGCGCCACGCCGTCGCTGGCCATTCGCGGCGCGAACCTGCACAACCTTAAGCACATAGATGTGCGCGTGCCGCTGGGCCGGCTTACCGTGATCACCGGGGTTTCCGGCTCGGGAAAATCGACGCTGGCGCGCGACGTGCTGCATGCCAACGCGGCGCGCAGCGTGGCGGCATCGCTGCGCCGCGCCAGGCGCGCCGCCGGCAGCGACGCCTTCGGCGGCTGCCGCGAGATCAGCAATCTCGGCCTGCTCGGCCGCGTGCTGGAGGTCGACCAGACCCCCATCGGCAAGACGCCGCGCTCGTGCCCGGCGACCTACGTCGGCTTCTGGGACGCGGTGCGCCGCCTGTACGCCGAATCCAACGAGGCGCGCATGCGCGGCTGGAGCGCATCCCGATTTACCTTCAACAGCGCGGGCGGGCGCTGCGAAGCCTGCGAGGGACAGGGAGTGCGCCGCATCGAAATGAGTTTCCTGCCCGATGTGAAGGTGCTGTGCGACAGTTGCCGCGGCGCGCGCTTCAACCCCGAGACCCTCTCGGTGCACTGGAAGGGACAATCCATCGGTGCGGTGCTGGCAATGAGCGTGGACGAGGCGGTGGAGTTTTTCGCCGCGCACGCCTCCATACACCACGCGCTGCGCCTGTTGCAGGACGTCGGACTGGGTTATCTGACGCTCGGCCAGCAAAGCCCGACTCTTTCCGGCGGCGAGGCGCAGCGCATCAAGCTCGTCACCGAATTGTCGAAAGTGAGGATCGACGCACCGGGCAACGCCGCATCGCGGCCCGGCCGCGGCGGCGCGCAAGCCTCCACCCTCTACGTTCTCGATGAACCCACCGTCGGCCTGCACATGGCCGATGTGGAAAAACTCACGCGCGTGCTGCACCGGCTGGTCGACGCCGGCAACACGGTAGTGGTAATCGAGCATAATCTGGATGTGATGGCCGAAGCCGACTGGATCGTCGATCTGGGCCCGGAAGGCGGCGATGCCGGCGGCAGGGTCGTGGTCCAGGGAGACCCCGCGAGCATTTCGAAAGCCGCCGCGCGCTCGCACACCGGGCAGGTGCTGGCGGAATTTCTTCGGGGACGGACGGACTGATCCGCATGCAACTCGACTTGCTTCGAATCGCCAGGCCGCTGATCGTTCCGGCGGCCATCATCATCGGCACGGCCTTGACGCTCGCAGCCGTGCCGGCACTGCCGCGGTCCCTTGCCACCATTTTCCCGGCACTGCCGTGGCTGGCGCTCGTCACCGGAACCGGCTTGAGCGTGCTGTTCAATCGCGGCCGGGCCTTCATCGCGTTTGTTTCGTTGCTGGCGGCTTACGCCGGAATCGAGTTTTCCGCGTCCCTGGGTCCGCAAGGTTTTCCCGAGCGCGCCGTGTACACCGCGATCACGCTGCTGGTGCCGGCCAATATCCTGTTCGCGCTCGTATACGCGGAGCGCGGCGTCTACCAGCACCGCAATTACCGTTGGTGGCTGATTGCCGCGGCCGAGATAGTGGTGGTGGCCTGGGTCGCGAGCGCCGGGCGCAATCCGCTCTCGGGGACCGTCTGGCAAAGCCTGCTCGAGCACTGGCTGCTCAGCTCGCCGCCGATTCCTCTGGCAGGAAGAATTCTGATTGCCGCGGCCTTTGTCGCCGCGGTGTGGCGCGCCTGGCCGGTGCCGCCGGCCAATACGCCGCGCCCGCTGGACGTCGGCATGGCGTCGCTGGTGGCCTCATTCTTCATCGCCTGCGAATGGTACGGCACGCCCGGGGCATTCAGCGCCTTCATCACGACCTCGGGGATTCTGTTGCTGGTGGCACTGACCCAGGAATCGCATCGCCTTGCCTTCTATGACGAACTCACCAGCCTGCCCGGCCGCCGCGCGCTGGAGGAGCGGCTGCCGGGGCTGGGACCGGTATGCGCCATGGCGATGATCGACGTGGACCACTTCAAGAAGTTCAACGATACCCACGGCCACGCCATCGGCGACCAGGTGCTGAAGCTGGTGGCCGCGCGCCTCGCGCTGGTGACGGGCGGCGGCATTGCCTACCGCTACGGCGGGGAGGAGTTCGCCGTGCTGTTCCCGGGCCGATCGCTCGACGATGCGCTGCGCGCGCTGGAGGAACTGCGCGCGTCCATCGAGGGCTACGGCATGAAAATCCGCAGCGACGACCGCCCGCGCGACAGCCAGTCGGGCAGCCTGCGGCGCACCGACGTCAACGGTAATGCCGTCCGCGCCGACTCCGCCCCAAGCGCGTACAAGGTGCTGGGCGTTACCGTCAGCATCGGCGTGGCTGAGCGCGATGCCGCGCTCAACCCGTCGCAGGTGCTGCGCGCAGCCGACCAGGCCCTGTACCGCGCGAAAAGCGCCGGGCGCAACAGGGTAAGCCGGTAATCCATCTGGTTGTCAAAATGCACATTGATATTGCCTGATTAGGTACGCCGTTACTTGTTAATGTTTTTGCAATGTTTAAGAATTGCACTAATAGGAGGATGCCATGCCGCAAGCCGTCAACATCGAAGACTTCCGCCGCATGGCCAAACGGCGCCTGCCGAAGGTCATCTACGACTACATCGAAGGCGGTTCCTACGACGAGGTCACGCTGCGCGCCAATCGCGCCGACCTCGACGCGATCCGGCTGAAGCAGCGGGTGCTGGTCGATGTCTCCAAGCGCAGCCTCGCCACCACGGTTCTCGGCGAGAAGTTCTCCATGCCCCTCATCCTCGGACCGGTCGGATCGCTGGGCGCCTTCGCGCGCCGCGGCGAGGTGGTTGCGGCACGCGTGGCCGAACGCGTGGGCGTCAACTTCTGCCTTTCCACGGGATCGATCTGTTCGATCGAGGAGGTTCGTGCCTCGCGCGAAAAACCGTTCTGGTTCCAGCTCTACATCAACCGCGACCGCCCGCATGCCGACACCCTGATCGACCGCGCCGCGGCGGCGGCCTGTCCGGTTCTCATGGTCACCATCGATTCGCAGATCTTCGCCAAGCGCGAGCAAAGCATCCGCAACGGTTTCACCGTGCCGCTGCGCACCACGCCGGCCAGTGTGCTCGACATGATGCGGCGCTTCGACTGGCTACGCGACGTGGCGCTGGGACCGCGCCTGGCCTACGGCAATTTCCCCGGCGGCCGGCGCAATTTCAACCCGGTGCTGCGCATGGCGGTGGGCGGCGGGCAGGACGATACGCTTTGCTGGCGCGACATCGATCACCTGCGCTCGCGCTGGAAGGACAGGCTCGTCATCAAGGGCATCATGGCGCCCGAGGACGCGCTGCTCGCCATCGAGCATGGCGCCGACGGCATCGTGGTTTCCAATCACGGCGGCCGCCAGTTTGACAGCGCGAGCTCGACCATCGCGGTACTGCCGCGCATTACCGACGCGGTGAATGGGCGCATTGCGGTGCTGTTCGACAGCGGCGTGCGCCGCGGCCAGGACGTGATCAAGGCGCTCGCCCTGGGCGCCGATGCCTGCCTGCTGGGGCGCGCCTACGCCTACGCCCTGGGCGGCGCGGGCGAAGCCGGCGTCGAACAGGCGATCCGCATCATCGAAGGCGAAATGTACTCTGCGCTGGGATTCCTCGGGCTGCAGAGCGTGCGCGAAATCGACCGGGGCGTGATCGAACCATCAGCGTGATTCGCAAGATAGTCGACTTTCGCGGCGTGTCACACGCGTCAGCCGCGCTCAAGCGTATTTGCGCTGCGTGCCGCAGGCCACTTTACCGCGACCTTCGCCTTACGCGCCACCGGCAGTCGCCGCGAACGCTTCGCGCGGCGCCGGCTGGGCACTGCGCGCGCCGAAATAGCGCTCGTAAGCGTCCATGTCGGCGATCCTGGGACGGAAGCTCACTTTGGGCCGCCCGCCCTCCTGCCAGACCGCGAGAAACTTTTCGGCCAGCAGCGGATTGGTGAAGCGGAAATCCGAGCGGCGATGCGTGCCGCGCGTTTCCTGGCGCGCCTGCGCCGCGATGAAGATCATCTCGGCGCAGTCCATCAATTCCATCACTTCGGCGCTGCGCATCAGTTCGTGGGCATTGGCGCAGCGCAGTGTTTCGATCGTGCGGCGGCGCAGGTCGCCCAGATACTTCAGACCGGCGCCGAGCAGCGTTGCCGAACGCACTTCCGCGTTGGCGTAATCGCGCATGAGCTGCTGCACCATGTAGTTCGCTTCCTTCCAGTGCGCGCCTTCGTTTCTGGCGAGGAATGCCCCGAACTGCCGAGCGCGTCCGGCGACCAGTTCGGACTCCTCGGCGGGCTCGAATGCTCCCGCGGTGCGCGCGGCGCGCGCCGCGTGTTCGCCGGCGATATGGCCGAAAGTTGCCGCGCCGGCGATGTCGGCGCGGAAATTGCCCACGGCATCCCCCGCCGCGTACAGGCCGCGCACGCTGGTCTGGCCGTCAAGATCGATTTCCGGTCCGCGGCCGATGAGAAACGGCTGGTACTGCATGAACTCGAGGCGATGCCTGCGCAGATCGACTTTTTCCCTGGCCATGGTGTCGATGAGCCCGGTATTGCCCTCTTCCTTCAGGCCCCACAACATGTAATCGATGTCCTCCTGATCGGTGGCGGTGCAATCCATGTAGGCCGGTCCCTCGCCGGACTTCATCACGTCGCCAAAAACGGAATTCCAGACGTCCGCGGTGATATCCCCCACCCAGCGGTTCGCCTTGGTGATGAAAGGGCCGAGCGCCTTGCCGTCCGGGCCGGTGATCACGCCGATGAAGGTCGCCTTGCCGGCGCGCTCCATATATTTGATGCCGGCGTGCAGGTTGGGAAATTCCATGTTGACCAGCCTGGCGCCGGCCCGGTAAGCCGAGGCCTGGGTGTTGCCGGTGCACGCCGGGCACCATGCGGTATTGAACAGCATCGAGGGCGAGGGCGAGGGGTACAGCCGCACCGCCGAACCGCCCGCGAGCACCAGCGCGTGCGCCCGCACCACGCGCAGCCTGGGCGTCTCCTGCGTAATGTCGAGGCCCAGAGCGCCGATGATGCGTCCCTTGTGCACGATCGCATCGGTGATCGGCAGGTGATTGACGATGCGCACGCCGTGCTTCTTGGCCGCGCGCGTGAGCGCGCGCTTCTGGTTGCTCCCGGCGTACTTGAGCCAGATGCGCGGCCGCCCGGGAAACGCATGCCCGCAGAACGACCAGTCCCCGTTGGGCTTCATGTCTATGCCCCACTCGTGCCAGTCCCTGACGCGAGCGAAGGACTGCTCCAGGAATTTGCGCGACAGAGGAACGTCGTGAAAACCCCCGATCTGGCTGTTGAGCAGCTCTTTCAGGATGGGCTCGATATCATCGCCGTGCTTTTCCGGAATCCAGCTCATGAAGTGATCGTTGCCGGTGGCTCCCGAACCGCTGCGCAGCGCATGCGCTTTTTCGGCCACCACCACCCTGGCCCCCTGGCGGGCGGCGCCGATCGCGGCCATCAAGCCTGCGATACCGCCGCCGGCCACGAGGACGTCGCATTCGATGCAGCGCTTGTCGACTTGGATCATAGGTGCGCTCTTTCCGCTGCTGCGAGCCGTGTCATTCCCTGGGCATTTCCCATGAGTAATCCGGGTCGGTACCGAGATGATCGCCGATGATGTCGTAGGGCAGCCGTCTTTCCGCGGCGGGGTCGATCCACAACAGGCTCAATTGCAGCGGTATGCGCAGCTCGATTCCCTTATGCCCACCCTCGCCCGGGCAATCGAGCACGCAGGCGTCGCAATACCAGCACTCGTCCGGGTAGAGCACCCTGGGCACCTGATGGTCGTTGTCGCGGCTGAACACATCGCTGGGGCAAACATTCGCGCAGATGCCGCAACCATTGCAGTGCGCATTGAAGACCGGCGGCATGGGATTTCCCCTCGGTAAGAGCTGCCCGGACCGGCAACAGTCCGTCATGCCGGCACGCTAGTCCCTTCCGAGGGGGGTGGGCATTGACCTACATCAAAGGGGAAATGAAAACCGGACAAGCATTGGCGTCGAGCCCAAAAAAGCGGCCCATGAAGAACGACTTGCCGCGCCGCTCCGGGTTTGAGGGTCGGACTCGATAAAGCACTCGTCCTCTCCCCAAACCCTGCGCGGCGCTCGATGGCACCGCCCGCGTCGACGCCTACGGTTGCGCTACAGCCATCGCCGCGGACTTACCCGCCTTCGCCGCCTGAATCGCCATCCACACGCGCGCGGGCGTGCATGGCATGTCCAGATGTGTCACACCCGCGGGCGCGAGTGCGTCCAGAATCGCATTCATCATGGTCGGCAGCGAACCGGTGACGCCTGCCTCGCCGCATCCCTTTGCGCCCAGCGGATTGGTGGGCGTGGGCACCGGGTGGTCGAGCAGCGTGATTTTGCCAAGGAATCCGGCGCGCGGCATGAAGTAATCCATGAAACTGCCGGAGAGCATCTGCCCGGTCTGCGGATCGTAGACGGCGTGCTCGCCCAGCACCTGGCCACATCCCTGCGCGAGGCCGCCATGCATCTGGCCTTCAACCAGTTGGTGGTTGATGATGTTGCCGGCATCATCACAGGCAATGTAGGAAAGCATCTCGATCTCGCCGGTGGCTTCATCCACCTCGACCTCGGCAATGTGGCAGCCGTTGGGCCAGGTGGGATCGTGCTTGCCCTGCACCTTGGAGTCGAGCGCGCCACCGTGCTTCTTGATGAGCGCCTGCATGCTTACGCTGCGATCGGTGCCCTTGATGTGAAATTTACCGTGATCAAATTCGATATCGGCCGCCGCCGCTTCGAGATCCTTCGCGGCGAGCGCGGTGGCTTTCTGTATCACCTCGCGCGAACCCAGCAGCACCGCACTGCCGCCGAACTGCATGGAGCGCGATCCGCCCGAGCCGCCGCCCAGCACTTTTACATTCGGATCGCCTTCGATGACGTGCACATTCGCAAGCTCCAATCCCAGCGCCCCGGCGGCCACCTGTGCGAACGCGGTTTCATGCCCCTGCCCGGTGGACTTGGTATTGCAGTAAATGGTGAGCTTGCCATCGGGGTTGAAACGCAGCTCCACTTCGTCCACCGAAGAGCCCGCGGTCGATTCAATGCAGGTGGCCATGCCGCGGCCGAGCAGCTTGCCGCGCTTTTTCGCTTCGGTCCTGCGTGCCTCCCATGCAGCGGTGTCGGCCCAATTGGCGGCTTTGGTTGCATCGGCGAGCACCCCCAGAGGATTGCCCGAGTCGTAGACGCTGCCATTCACCAGCTTGTAGGGAAACTTGTCCTTGGGAATCATGTTGCGGCGGCGCAGTTCCGCCGGATCGATTTTCAGCTCGCGCGCCGCCTGCCCCACCAGGCGCTCGATCATGGAGGACATGATGGGCCGGCCGGCGCCGCGATAGGCGGCCATGGGCGCGGTGTTGGTGAGGAACATCTGGTTGCGGCCGCAGGCCAGGGGCACGTCGTACAAGCCGGTCATCGGCGCAGTGGCGCGGAAATTGATGAACGCGCCGCTGGTGGTGGTATAGGCGCCCAGATTGGTGATGAAGGAAAAGCGCATGGCGAGGAATCTGCCGTTATCGTCCAGCGCGAGCTCGCCGCTGCTGACCACGTCGCGGCCCTGTTCGTCGCTGAGGAATCCTTCGGAACGGCTGTTGCTCCATTTCACCGGCTTGCCAAGTTTCTTCGACGCCAGGATCAGCACCGGGTATTCAGGGTAGATCTGCGAGCGCACGCCGAACGCGCCGCCGACATCGTAGGACTCGACATGCAGTTTGTCCTCGGTCACGCCCACCACGCCGCACAGGCTCGCCCGGAGGCCGTTCACGCCCTGCGAGACCGAATAAAACGTTGTGTGGTCCCTGGCGGTATCGTGATGCGCGCTGGCGGAGCGGTTCTCCATGGGATTGGCGACCACGCGGTTGTTGTACAGCGAGAGCTTCACCACATGCCTGGCGGCCTTGATGGCCTCATCCACCTTCGCCTCGTCGCTGCCGGTGCCGAAATCCAGCACCCGGTTTCCGGGCGCGTTGTCGTGCAGTTGCGGGGCGCCTGCCTGCATCGAATCCACCGCGCGCGTGACGTGCGGCAGGTCGCGGTAATCGACGGCAATCTTTTCCACTGCGTCTTGCGCAATGGC
>MEQV01000172.1:2007-5324 GCA_001770355.1 Betaproteobacteria bacterium RIFCSPLOWO2_02_FULL_62_17 | reverse complement strand
CCTCGCCCACGAAGCGCACCTTGTCCAGCGGCAGCGCCATGCGCACCGTCTTGATGAGTTCCGCTCCGTCGCGGCTCTTGCCGGCGATGGAATTGACCGGCTGCGGCTTGAAGCCGGCGGCCGCTATATCCTCGCCGGTCAGCACCAGATGCACTCCGGTTATCGCGCGCGCAGCGGTGGTGTCGATAGAAACGATCTGCGCGTGCGGCCGGTCCGAACGCAGGAAACAGGCATATAACTGACCGGGCAAATTGCGGTCGCCGGTATAGGAACCGGTACCGGTGATGTAACGATGATCTTCGAGACGGCCTTTGAAATCGTGAGTGCTCATGGGGTTCTGACTTGTGGTTTATGGTTAAAAAGCCGGGGCAATAACGGGTTCAAGAAGCGCGAAGGATACCGTTGTTTCCCTATTCGTGTTGGCAACCTTCCAACTTTGCATTAATTTATAACTAACTATATGAAAATAATAGTACTTATAGATAATGTAACAGTTAATATATTTATCAAATCACGTGTCTAACCAATATTAAGGCTGTGCTAGACACTAGATTTCTAGTCCTATTTGGACTAAAATGTGATTAATATACTAAGCAAATCAAGGATTCTATCCAAGTATGGATGAGAGTAATAACTACCGCAGTCTTGGGCCAATTGAGAGCCGTCTGGTTCTCGGCCTCACCGAGGAAGGGCGCCGTGAGCTTACCCGGCAAGAGGCCATGACACGATTCTCTCTTGCCGAAAACACTGTCAACGAAGTGCTCACCAATCTTGTGCGCAAAGGCTGGCTTGCACGCGCCGGCCGTGGCAAATACCTGCTCATTCCGCCCGAGTGGGGCGCAACACCGGTGGGTGAATCGAACACGTTGGCGCTTGCCAGCCAACTCACCACTGACGGCTACATCGCTTTCTCCACTGCCGCCGCGCACTGGGGCCTGACGACGCAAATACGCAACGTGGTCTGGATCGTCACGCGCACCCATGCCCGCCTGCGGCGCATCAACGACAGCGACATTCGCTTCGCGCGGCTTCCTGCGAAAGCGCTGTTCGGCTTCGAGCGCGTGAAGGTATTCGGCTACGCAGTGCCCATGAGTGATCTGGAAAAAACCGCGCTCGACTGCATCGAATATCCCGAGCGCGCCGGCGGCTTGCCCGAAGCATCCGCCATACTCGCCAATGCTGCCCGCCGCTGGAATTGGGAAAAGGCTGCCGGATATTTCGAGCGCCGAGGCAACACCGCGCTCATCCAGAAATTCGGCTACCTGTGTGATGCCGGCCACCTCCCCATGCCGGATGCCATACGCGCACGTCTGCGCAACTCCCTGAAGCCGTCGAGCCGGACCTATCTCATGCCGCGCCGGCCAGGCATGCCGCCGCCCGCCTACGACCGCGATTGGGGCGTGGTAGTCAACGTCGATCCGCAAATGCTGTTTCGCTCCTGAATGCTGACCCAGCCGCAACTGCAGCGCTTTGCGCACGAGTCCGGAATCAGGAGCCTTGAAATCGTCGAGAAGGAAGTCGTGCTGACCTACTTCCTGCAACTGCTGTCGGAGCGCGGCTTTCTCGCTGATATGGCTTTCAAGGGCGGCACCTGCATACGTAAAACTTGGCTGGGTTCCATCGGCCGCTTTTCCACCGACGTGGATTTCACGGCAACGCGAAAGGAAAAATCCGCTGATGACTCTGTAATGCAACTCGCTGAAATGACTGCAGAGCCTTTTCACAGCATCCAATTCGAAATCGACATGGGTGACAAGGGCTGGTATGAAGCCGACGACGGCGTTTCCTGGGGCGTGTTGCCAAATTATCGGCATGACCTCGGCAACGGGGTATTGAAACTCCAGGTTAGTAATCGCGAAACGCCAACTCTCACTCCAGATACCCGCGCCCAGCTTGAAATCTCCTACTTTAAGTTACTGCCCTTCGCCCCCGCCGACCTGTCCTGCCTGCGCATCGAGGAAATTCTCGCCGAAAAAATTCGTGCCACTTACCAGCGCAACAAGCCGCGCGACGTCTGGGACCTCGACAATTTCGCCGACCGCCCGTTTTATGAGCCGCTGATCCGCAAGCTCGTCATCATCAAGCTGTGGCAGGTGCGCGATAGCTTTTCGCCTGAGCGCTGGAACGTGAAACTGGCGGAGGCCAAAGCCTGGGACTGGGGCGATCTGCGCCAGTTGGTGCGCGGTGGCGTATCCGATCCGGGACAGATGCTGGCACGTTGCTCCAAGCGCTTCGCCTTTCTCGCGGAAATGACTGCTGATGAAGCGGCACTGGCCGCCGATCCGTATCATCGCAAGCCTGACATTCACCAAAAACTCGTTGCCGAATGCAACGCACTGGCTTTGGAGCATCGCCTGACATGACCCGCCGTTTGATTGAAACCTGGATGCCGATTGCTGCGTTTGGTGAGTAGAGCGTGCCAAAGGCGAATCCTCTAGACGGGAAATGTGTAATCCCCTTGTGCCAGCCGCTTGCGCCGTGAATTTTCAATCCGGCATCTTCAGCCGCGGCGCGGTCTTGTCGAGAAACTGGCGCAGGCGCTCGATCGACTCGGGGCTGCGGGTGTACTCCCCGACCATGCGCTCGAAGTAAAGGCCATCGTCGTAGCCCATGTCCTGCAGGCGCGGCAGGCTGTTGGTGATGGCAAAATTGGCAAGCGGCGCGTTCTTGCAGACCCTCGCGGCGAGTTCCATGGCCTTGGCAAGCGCCTGCCCCTTGGGCACCAGGTAATGTATCAGGCCAAAGCGCTCGCCTTCGCTGGGGGTGAGCACCCGGCCGGTGAGCATCATGTCCTGCATGCGCGAAAATCCCAGTACCCGCGCGATGCGCACCGAACCGCCGCCGCCGATATAGATGCCGCGCGTTCCCTCGGGCAGGCCGAAGAAAGTGGTTTCATCGGCCACGCGCACATGCGCGGCGCACGCCGTTTCCAATCCTCCGCCCAGTGTCGCGCCGTGCAGCGCGGCAATGAACGGAATGTTTCCGCGCGCGATCACTTCGCGCGGATCGACGCGGGACGAGTACGGATTGCGCGCGGTTCTGTCGTCGGACCACTGCTTGGCCGCCCAGGAAAGATCGAGCCCCGCGCAGAAATTTTCCCCATGCCCGAAGAGAACGCCGCACTTCGCCTCTTGCCCGGCGCGCAACACATATTCCAGCAGCTTTTTTGTCAGCTCCGGACTCATGGCATTGCGCTTGGTGGGCCGGTTCATGCCAATCAGGGCGATATCCCCCTGCAGCTCATAGGTAACAACATTCTCTTCGCTCATGCATGGCTCCAGATGATTCTTTGCTTTGGGAAAATTTTTATAAGACCG
>MEQV01000172.1:641-1997 GCA_001770355.1 Betaproteobacteria bacterium RIFCSPLOWO2_02_FULL_62_17 | reverse complement strand
CGCGGCGAGCTTCTGGCCGCGCGGTCGTATTATATGACCGCCGTCGCAGGAATCTCGCGCCGGCATCACTAATCTTACGGCTGATGCTTCCCGAATACCACGTGCCCATTGGTCTGCGGAAGCACGCAGCCCGCGATGCCGGTATCCGCCCGCACGCGCACCTGCCGTGGCCCCGCCGTGCCGCGAAGCTGCTCGATGGTATCGGTGTAGATGGCGGTGCGCGTGCGCCCGGTGCCGTTGTTGCCGCCGCTGGACAGGAACGGGTGGGGCCCTTTGACTCCGATGTCGCCCTGGTAAAACTTCAGCGCCTCGCCCTTCTTCACGCCATGCCAGCCGAACGCCTCCAGCCAGTGCTGCGCGAACAGCGTGTACCCGTCATACGGATTGAATATGTCGATGTCGCCGATGGACAGGCCCGCGCCCTCCAGCGTCTTGCGCGCCGAGGCGTCGCACCACTCCTGGGCCTCGTCCAGGGTCTGCACCATGCTGCGCAGGGTGGCAAGATGCTCGGCGTGGTTCCAGATGTAGACGGGTGGCTGCTTCATGTGCTTCGCCCGCTCGGCAGTCGTCAGGAGATAACAGCCTGAGGCGTTGACCGGCAGGTCATTGTCGTACAGGTTCAAAGGCTCGTTGATGAAGCGGCCGGCGAGATAGTCCGCCGCCGTGAAGGGCTTGGGCTGGTGCAGGCTGTAATAACCCCACGGCACCATCAGCCCGTTGCACCGCAGGTTCACTACGAAAGGCGCAAGGTCCTCCCTGCGGCCACCGTAGCGGCGCGTGTATTCGTTGAACTGGTACGCGTAGGTCGAGCCGCCGGTCCAGCCAAACAGATTGGTCCATTTGGTCGGACCGCGCAAACGCGTGTCGGTCAGCTGGTGATAGCGGCCTTCCACGTTGCCCGTCGGATAGAGCAGCAGCACGGTGGAGGCCTTGCCGGTGGCGACCGCTTCGATCGCATAGCCCCAGGCCAGACCAATATACGGAGGCTCGTTGCTGGCGAATCTGAGCTTGCCGATGTCCAGCCCGAGCCCGCGGGCGAGCCATTCGGCCGTGACCTTGGTGATCCCGTCCTCGGAATCGTACGGTGGTTCGAAATAGGGCCGTGACGGACCCCAGTTGTCGCCGATCGGTCCGGGCGCCGAAACGATGCCATCGACCTCAGCCGCCGTGATGCCCGCGTCCTCCAGTGCGCGCCGCGCCGCCAGGATCGAATACGCACCCAGGCTGGTATCGAAATTGCCGCTTTCCCAGCGCCGGTCGACGGGCGAGTGTCCAACACCGGCGACCGTGACCTTGCCGCGGTTCTTCCACACGCCGTCTCCGAGGCGATTGCGCATCCATCCCGTCTGTGTAGTC
>MEQV01000172.1:0-611 GCA_001770355.1 Betaproteobacteria bacterium RIFCSPLOWO2_02_FULL_62_17 | reverse complement strand
ACTTGCCATTCGGGAACCAGCTGCCCCGGCTCCACTTCCTGAAAAACGACTTCCACGCTCGCCCCGACCGGCACGCCCCCGGCAGGTACCCCGGGAAGATTTGAAAGAAACTTGATCTCCGGGTTCTCCGCGAGCTCGATCACGGCGGTATTGAAGGGCTGATCCGCCTTGAGCGCCGCCACGCGGGTGTCGTGCTGCACGCAATAGCCATTGATCCGCCCGCGGCCCCGGACTTCTTTCCACTCCAGGTGGTCCTTCGAACCGCATTTCGTGCAGGACGCCATCGGCGGCATCTGCATGCGCTGGCACGCCGTGCAGTTCTGCACCACCAGGCGCCGCTGATTGACGGCCTCCCAGAAGCCCCGATCATGATCCTCAACCGCTGGAACCGGCTTTGCCATCGCTGCCCTTTCTGCTCGCACACTGCATTCTTTTCAATTGCAAAGCAGTATAAATAACTATGGCCGATTCAGGCGCCATGCCGGAATTGCCCCAATGCCCGCATTGGCATTACACTGCTATCTGTACAGATGTACAGACGTGACGAAGCACAAAACGCGGAGATTTCCATGGAACGAATCGGCATCTACGACGCGCGGGCCAGGCTGTCG
>MEQV01000171.1:5767-10781 GCA_001770355.1 Betaproteobacteria bacterium RIFCSPLOWO2_02_FULL_62_17 | reverse complement strand
GGAGCCGAAACCGAAATAGGCCTCAGCCTTGATCCTGTCGAGCATCAAATGCACGCTGTCGGCCTGGTCGGTCACGAAGGGGACGCCGTGCAGCGACAAGGCGGCGCCGAAGCGTTCCGGATAACTTGCGGCGGCGACCATCGCGTAGGGGCCGCTCATGCAATAGCCCACCGACCCGATCGGCCCTTTTTTCACCTCAGGCTGCGCGTCGAGAAACGCGAGGAAACCCGCGGTGTCCTCGGCGATCAGCCCGTTTGAAATCTTGGCCATCAGGGCGAACATCTTTTTCTGCTCTGCGCTTTCGTTGACGGTGCATTCCGCGGTCAGCAGCGTGCCGCGGCCGCTGCGATAGAAAAGGTTGGGCAGGATGACGTAGTAGCCCACGCATGCCATGCGCCGCGCCATGTCGAAGAGCTCTTCGCGTATGCCCGGGGCATCCATGTAGAAAATCACCGCGGGATGCGGGCCGCCGCGCTCCGGATGGCAGACAAAGGTATCGGCGGCACCGCCCTTGGTTGCGATATCGACGTGCTTTTCGATCATGTTGGTTTCCTCTGAATGACGGTTTCTCGAACCGGCCGCTGCGAAGCGCATGCGCGCTCGCCGGGCGAGCGCGAATCATAGGGACTCCGGCGCGCTTGCGCAATCGTCCCGGCGCGTCAAGCCAGGAATTCGATGTCCAGATCCTGCACCTCGAGGCCCGAGAATCGCGTCGACCAGGTTTCGCCCGGGGCCACCGGCAACGCATCGGTGAGCGTGCCGGTCGAGACAATTTCCCCGGCGGCAAGCGCTGGCATCCGCGTTTGCGCGGCCAGCACGTCGGCCAGATACGCCAGGGCGAGCAGCGGGTGGCCGAGGGCGTTGCCGCCGCGGCCCTCCTGCATGACGCGTCCGGAATGCATCAGCGCCACCTGGCAGTTCTCGAAATCGGCGATGGTTTGCGCGTGCTTGCCGGCGGCGACCTTGCGGGCCGGGCCGACCAGCAGCCGCGCGTGACAAGCATTATCGGCGCAGAAATCGGCGAGTTGCGCTTTCCAGCCGGGATAGTGCGAGTGGACGATCTCAACCGAATGCGCATACCAGGCAACGTAGGGCGACACCTGTGCCGGCTCGGTGAGGCCCGCGGGCAGCGGCGCGGCGAGGCATAAAAGGATTTCGGGTTCGATGCGCGGCTGTACGGTGCCCGCAAGCGAAACGCGGGCACGGCCTGTCTCCGTGTGGATTACGGTTCGATCGAAAACCGGCGCCCACATCGGCGCGTCCACGCCGTAGAGCGGCCAGATGCCGCGATTGGTAAAACCGATTTTTCTGCCGACCATGCGCCAGCCCGAGGCGAGGCGCTGCCGTGTGATTTCGGCCTGCACCCGGTAGGCGGCGGCGAGATCGAATCCCGGCGTGCGCGCGGCAATTGGTGCCAGGGTTGCCGCCCGCGCTTCGGCCTCGATCAGTTCGGCCGCGATGGCGGCTATGCGCATGGTACTCAGGGATTGCCGCGTTTTGCGGCGTCGGCAACGAGGAAAGCCGTGGCTGCGGCGACGCCGCCCGGCTGGTGCGGCACACCGGCAAGCGCAAGGCCCATTTCCACGCCTGACAGGGTTCCCGCAAGCATCAGGTCATTGAAATCGCCAAGATGTCCGATGCGGAAGATCTTGCCGGCGAGCTTCCCCAGCCCCATGCCCAGCGACATGTCGAAGGCGTCGAGTATGGTATCGCGCAAGGCATCGGCGTCGTGCCCCTGCGGCATCATGACCGCCGTGAGGGTATTGCTGTACTCCTCGGGCGCGGCGCAAAGTACTTCGAGATTCCAGGCGCGCACCGCGCGGCGCGTGGCCTCGGCGTGGCGAGCGTGGCGCGCGAACACGTTTTGCCAGCCTTCCTCTTCGAGCATGCGCAGCGCCTCGCGCAATCCATAAAGCAGGTTGGTCGCGGGCGTATAGGGGAAAAAGCCGTTCTTGTTGGCGGCCAGCATGTCTTCCCAGTTCCAGTAGGAGCGCGCGAGCCTGGCCGATCGCGATGCCTGCAGTGCCTTGTCGCTGATGCAATTGAAGGACAGGCCCGGGGGCAGCATCAGACCCTTTTGCGAACCCGCGACCGTGACATCCACGCCCCATTCGTCATGGCGGTAATCGACCGAGGCCAGCGAGGAGACCGCATCGACCATGTACAGCGCGGGATGGCCGGTGGCATCGATCGCCTTGCGGATCGCGCCGATGCGGCTCGCCACGCCGGTGGAGGTTTCGTTGTGAACCACGCACACCGCCTTGATGTTGCGTTCCTTATCGTCCGTGAGCCGCGCGGCAATAGCCTCGGGATTGGCGCCGTGCCGCCAGTCGGTGGGAAGCAATTCGACGGCGATGCCCAGTTTGCCCGCCATCTTGTTCCACAAATTGGCGAAGTGGCCGGTTTCCACCATGAGTACACGGTCTCCCGGTGAAAGGGTGTTGACCAGCGCCGCTTCCCAGGCGCCGGTGGCCGAGCCCGGAAAAATAACAAGTTGCTGGCGCGTCTGGAAAACTGCGCGCATACCCTGGATAATTTCCAGGGTCATGCGGGAAAATTTCGGACCGCGGTGATCGATAGTCGGGCTGTCGATAGCACGCAGGATGCGGTCCGGTACATTGGTCGGTCCGGGCAACTGCAGGAAATGGCGGCCGCTACGATGTGACATGGGAGTTTTTCCGCTGAGGGAAACCTTACATTAGAGGAGTTCCGGATTTCGGGCAATGTGAGGTGGCGGAAATTGTCGCGCGACGGGCTGACGGCGCTGCGGGGAGCGACGGGCAACTGCTAGAATCCGGGCAGTTTTCATGGCCCATCGCTTCATGCGTCGTCACTCTGGAGATTGTGCCGATCCCATGTTCCTGAATAGCGCGCCGCCCGCGCGAATCACCCTTTCCGGAAAGAGGCAATGAACCTCGATACGCTATTGAAATACCTGCCGCGCTCCTCCAGGAGGACGCAGTTCATCATCGTCATCTTGGTGTCTTCGTTGCTGACCTTTGGCCTGGATCGGGCCGGGATGCTGCTGCCCATCGAGGATGTCTATTACGATTACTGGCATCAGTTCGCCGGCGTGCGGCGCGAGGCCCGGCATACCGCGGTGATCGCGGTGGACGACGCGACCTTGCTGGAATACAAGGACGATCCGCTGGCGTTCTGGGCGCCGTATTGGGCGCAGGCGATGGATACGCTCACGCAGGCCGGGGTAACAGCCACAGGACTCGATTTCATCTATACCGTCAGCGCGGAATCCTGGCTTGCCAAGCTCAATCTGCCCGGCAGTGATATCAGCCGCAATTACGATTCGCCGTTGCGGGCGCAGTTGGCCGCCGGCGACAAGATCCTGATCACCCATCTCATCGAGAGCGCCGAGGGCGAGCCGGAGCTGCTGCTGCCGCCGCAGGACCAGTTGTTCCTGCTGCCCGGCGGCATCAACGACCTTGGGATCGCCAATCTGGAGCCGGATTCGGACAAGCTGGTGCGCAATTTCTACCCGGCATTCGACCCGAATCCCCAGGCGCCCGGCGTCGGCTTCGCCATGCAGCTGGCACTGCGGAGCGCGGGGGAGGATCCCACCAAAAGCAAATGGACCATCGCCGGCGTCGAATGGCCGCGCGAGCGCCAGAGGATGCGCATTGGCTTTGTCGGCCCTGCGGGAACCATTCCCACGGTCTCGATGCGCAAACTCCTCAGTCCCGAGGCGCTCTCCGACCCGCAGGTGCAGCAACTCAAAGGGCGCGCGGTCATCATTGCCGCGAACAACGCCGGCACCTCGGACCGGCATTTCACGCCCTATTCGCGCGGCGGCCTGTTTTTTGCCAGCGACCAGATGATCGGAGGCGAGATACACGCCAACATCATCGAGACCGTTCTCTCGGGGCATTTCCCGCGGGAATTTCCGCCCTGGATCCATTGGCCGTACGTGCTTGCATGGCTGGTCATTGGCACCCTACTGTTCCTGTATTTCAGCGTGCCCAAAGGCATGGGTTGGATCGTGATCCTCGCCAACGTCTGCCTGATACCGGCGTTTCTGCTGTTTCTCAAGGACTGGATCGTTCCGGTGGGCACGGTGCAGGTGGGCCTGGCGATCGCCTATCTGAGCACCATCGCGCTGCGCCTGACGGGCGAGGAGCGCGAACGAGCGCGCTTGAAGCACATGTTCGGGCGCTATGTGTCGGACGACGTCGTCGACACGCTGCTCTCCGAGGACGACCGGCCCGACCTCTCCGGCGAGGAACGCCATGTGACGGTGCTGTTTTCCGATATCCGCAATTTCACCACCATCTCCGAGAAGCTCAACGCCCACGAGGTGGTGGAAATGCTCAATGCGTATTTTTCCAAGGTATGCGAGCCGATCCTGAATCGCGGCGGCATGGTCAACAAGTACATCGGGGATGCGGTGATGGCGGTATTCGGCGCGCCCAAGTCGTATCCGGACCATGCGCGGCGCGCGCTCGCCGCGGCAATAGACATGGTTCAGGAGGGCAAGGATTTCCGGCTGTGGATGCAGGCGCGCTTTCCCGATCGCGGATTGCCGGAATTCGCCATCGGTGTAGGCTTGCACACCGGCTCCTGTGTGGTGGGTGATATCGGTTCCGAGCGGCGCACCGAGTTCACCGCCATCGGCGATACCGTCAATGCGGCGTCGCGGCTGGAAGGTGTCACCAAGGAATTGGGCGTGTGGCTGGTGGCAAGCGCCGCGACTCTCAAGGAAGCCGGCGATGGTATTACCACCGGCAAGACTGAAACCGTCACCGTCAAGGGGCGTGCGGAGCCGATCGAAGTGTTTGAAGTGCTGGCAATGCGGGAATAGCCTGAAATTCCGGCCTAAATTGGCGGGAAAAGCGGATTTTTTCTCATTCCGGAGTGTGGGGTGCGCGGGAACGTGACAAATTCCCGGACGCGCCATCGTTGCAGAGTTATCCTGACTCGATAAAGATTCACTGGGAGGTGACAATAATGCATTCCATCAGAAACGCATTGAGTGCGGTTGTGCTGAGTTTGGGCTTGGCGG
>MEQV01000171.1:0-5660 GCA_001770355.1 Betaproteobacteria bacterium RIFCSPLOWO2_02_FULL_62_17 | reverse complement strand
CCCGCCGCGTTCCGCGCGAGCGACAAGCAAAGCGAGGCGAGCAATGGCCAGCCGCTGCTGGTTTCGGCCGTGCCTTCGGCGGCATCGCATAAGATTGCCCAGGTGCCGGAACTCATCCAGATTGCCAAGCTGGGCCGTTCCGGAGGCGTGAACGTTCGCGGCAGCGGCCAGCCCCCGCGCCTGACCGCCGCGCAGCAGGCAGAGGTGAACGCGGCCAGAAGCACCTACAAGACGATGCGTGGCCAGTCCCCGGCCGATGACATCACACCAGAACTGTACTTGTACAGCGTGCTGCAGGATTACCTGCTCTATGACGATATGAAGCCGGTGGTCGATGAAATGGCCAAGCGCCAGCCCGGCAGTCCCGAAGTACAGGAACTTGTCGGCTGGGTAAAGAGCAAGACACAATAAGCGCATCCTGATTTTTTGAGAAAGGCCCCGTTCAGGGGCCTTTTTCATTCGTGCGCCCTGGTATCAATCCTTGACCTATCTCAACGCGGCGAACGCGATCTCCGGCAGAATGTATTTGCCGCATTGATCAAGTAGCGCGATGGGTCCCGCACCAATCAAACCCGCCGACAGCGCCGACCGTACGCTGGACGTGCTGCATTTTGAGCGCGATGCGTTACGCACAATGTTTGCGCCAAAGAGCGTCGCGGTGGTCGGCGCGACGGAGAAAGCGGGTGCGGTCGGCCGCACCCTGCTCTGGAACCTCATCAGCAATCCATTCGGTGGCACTGTCTATCCGATCAACACGCGACAAAATCAGGTGCTGGGCATCAAGGCGTACCCGAATATCGGGAGCGTGCCCGAACAGATCGATCTGGCCGTCATCGTCACTCCCGCTCCCACCGTGCCGGACATCATCAAGGAATGCGTCGCCGCAGGCGTCAAGAGCGCAATCATCATTTCGGCCGGGTTCAAAGAGGCGGGCGCGGCAGGCGTGGAGCTGGAGCGCAAGATTGCCGATTACGCGCGCGGCAAGATGCGGCTTATCGGACCGAACTGCCTGGGCGTGATGCGCCCGGTGACGCACCTGAACGCGACATTTGCGAGCGCGATGGCCCGGCCCGGCTCGGTTGGCTTCATCAGCCAGAGCGGCGCCCTGCTTACTGCCGTGCTGGACTGGAGTTTTCGTGAAAACGTCGGCTTCAGCGCTTGCGTATCCGTGGGTTCGATGCTCGACGTCAACTGGGGCGACCTGATCAACTATTTTGGCGACGATCCGCATACCCACAGCATCATGATTTACATGGAGTCGATCGGCAATGCGCGCTCGTTTATCTCCGCCGCGCGCGAGGTCGCGCTGACCAAGCCGATCATCGTCATCAAGGCAGGGCGCACCGCCGCTGCGGCGAAGGCCGCGGCCTCGCATACCGGAGCGCTTGCCGGCAGCGACGAGGTGCTCGATGCGGTGTTCCGCCGCTGCGGGGTGTTGCGCGTCAACTCGATCTCCGATCTGTTCTACATGGCAGAGGTGCTGGCCAAGCAGCCGCGGCCCTCCGGACCGCGACTGACCATCGTCACCAACGCCGGCGGCCCTGGCGTGCTTGCCACCGATACCCTGATTGCCCTCGGCGGCGAGCTGGCCGAGTTGTCCGCGGAATCAATCGAGGCGCTCAACAAGGTACTGCCGGCGCACTGGAGCCATGGCAATCCGATCGATATCCTGGGCGATGCAGCGCCGGAGCGCTACGCGCAGGCGCTTGCGATCGCGGCCAAAGATCCGAACAGCGACGGCTTGCTGGTGGCGCTGACGCCGCAGGCGATGACCGATCCGACCGAAACGGCCAGGCGCCTGACCGCGTTTGCCGCCACCGAAGGCAAACCGGTGCTCGCCAGCTGGATGGGCGGCAAGGACGTGGTCGCGGGCGAGGCGATCCTCAATCAAGCGAACATACCGACATTCGGTTATCCGGACACCGCGGCGCGCACCTTCATGCTGATGTATCGCTACGCCTATAACCTGCGCGGCCTGTACGAAACGCCGACGCTGGTCGAGGCCGCGGCCGATGCGGCGCCGGATCGCGCGCAGGTGCGGCAGCTCATAGCCGACGCGCGCAAGTCCGGCCGCACCCTGCTGACCGAGTACGAGTCGAAGCAGGTGCTCGCGGCTTATCGCATTCCCACCGTGCCAACGCGCATTGCCGGCAGCGCGGACGAAGCGGTGCAATGCGCGAGCGCGACCGGCTATCCCGTCGTTCTGAAGCTGCATTCGGAGACCATCACCCATAAAACCGACGTCGGCGGGGTGCGCTTGAACCTCGCCGATGCCGACGCGGTGCGGCGCGCCTACCGCGAGATTGAAGCGGGGGCAAACACTGTGGGCGAACCCCCGCCGCAAGGCGCACGGCATTTTCTCGGCGTGACCGTTCAGCCGATGATCAAGCTCGACGGCTATGAACTGATACTCGGTTGCAGCATCGACGCGCAATTCGGTCCGGTGCTGCTGTTCGGCGCGGGCGGACAGCTGGTGGAAGTGTTCCGCGACCGCGCGCTCGCGCTGCCGCCGCTCAACACCACGCTGGCGCTGCGCATGATGGAGCAAACGACCATCTTCAAGGCGCTCAAAGGCGTGCGCGGCCGCGCCCCGGTGGATCTTGCGGCGCTGTCGAGCCTGCTGGTGCGGTTCAGCCAGCTGGTGATAGAGCAGCGCTGGATCAAGGAGATTGATATCAATCCATTGCTGGCGGCCGGGCTGGCGGGCGAAGCCGCGGCGAGCGGCGCCAGCGGGCTACTGGCGCTGGATGCGCGCGTTGTCCTGCACGGGCCGGCGGTCGGCGAAAAAGATCTGCCTGAACTCGCCATCCGGCCGTACCCGGCCCAATATGTGTCGGCGTGGACTTCGAAGAACGGCATGCGGGCCACCATACGCCCCATTCGCCCCGAAGACGAGCCGCTGATGGTCAAGTTCCATTCGACCTTGTCCAAGGAAAGCGTGTACATGCGCTATTTCCAGTTTGTCAATTACAACCAGCGCGTCGCGCATGAGCGCCTGACGCGGCTGTGCTTCATCGACTACGACCGCGAGATGGCGCTGGTGGTGGAGCGCAAGGACCCCAAGACAGGCGAGAACGCGATTGTTGCAATCGGGCGATTGAGCAAACTGCACCAGTCCGCGGAGGCCGAATTCGCGATTCTGGTCAGTGACGCCCACCAGGGCCACGGAATCGGCGTCGAGTTGCTGCGCCGCCTGGTGCGGATCGGTCGTGATGAAAAACTCGAACGTATCGTCGCCACCATGCTGGGCGATAACGTCGCCATGCAGCACGTTGCGCGCAAGATCGGCTTCAAACTGAAACGGGTTGGACCCGAGTTCAATGCGGAGATGGAACTGACTTAGCCATAGGTTGATGCCATGAATCCGAAAGATATTCCCAAAGACCTGCCCGCCACCATCGCTGAACACGCAGGCGAACCGAACGCAGTGTGGCGGGCGTGGCAGACGCTGTTCGAGAAGCACAGGGCGGCTGTCGATCCGATCGGCATGTTTGCGCCTATTTTTCACGCGCATGCGGCGTGGCTTGCCCATCCCCAGGAACTGGCCGAATGGATGACGCGCACGTCGCAGGAGATAGGCGCGCTGCAGGCGCATGCGGCGCAACGATTCGTGGGCGGCGCAGAAGGCGACATCGTGCTGCCCAATGCCGACGACCAGCGTTTTTCGGATCCGGTGTGGACCGATTCGCCTGGATGGGATTTACTCAAGGAGTCCTATCTTTTTTACACGCGCAATATTCAGGACGCTTTGTTCGAGACGCCCGGCCTTGCGCCGAAGGAGCGCCGCCGTGCCGCGTTCTGGTGGCGCAAGTGGCTCAATGCAGTCGCGCCCACAAATTATTTCCTCACCAACCCGGTGGCCGTGCGCAAGGCGATAGAGAGCAACGGCCAGAGCCTTTCCAAGGGCATGGAGGTGATGTTCGAGGATATGCTGGCGGGCACGGTGCGCATGACCAGTCCGGAGGATTTCAAGATCGGCTCCAATCTCGCGACCACGCCGGGCGAGGTGGTGTTTCGAAATCCCCTGCTGGAGCTGATCCACTACAAACCGATGGCCGCGAAGGTGCATCAAATACCGATCGTGATCGTGACGCCGTGGATCAACAAATTCTATGTGCTCGACCTGACGCCGAATAAGAGCATGGTCCAGTACCTGCTCAAGCAGGGTTTCAGCGTATTTATCACCAGTTGGAAGAATCCCACGGCCGACATGGCCGAGGTGAGCTTCGACGGCTATCTGACCGGTGGCGTGGACGCAGCGGTGAAGGTTGCCCGCAAGATAAGCGCTGCCGAGCGCGTGCATCTGGTGGGCTACTGCATCGGCGGCACGCTGGCGTCGGCCTACATGGCCTGGCTCAACCGGCGCCACGACCGCGAGGAGGACGTGCCGGTCGCGCACTGGACGCTGCTCACCACGCTGACCGATTTCCAGTCCCCGGGCGACATCGAGGTGTTCCTGGATGAAGCCAGCGTAAGCTGGCTTAGCGACAACATGCGCAAAAAGGGTTTCCTCGACGGCAAGGAGATGGCCGCCACTTTTCGCCTGATGCGCTCCAACAGCCTGATCTGGCACTACCTGGTGCATGGCTGGCTTTACGGCGAGCGGCCCCCGCCCTTCGACGTGCTCTACTGGAACATGGACACCACGCGCATGCCGGCCGCCATGCACGAGTTCTACCTGCGCGAGATGTACCTTAACAACCGGCTGGTAAAGCCGGATTCCCTCACCATCGCCGGAGAACCGATCTCGCTCAAACGCATCCGCCAGCCGCTCTACGGGGTGTCGGCCGAGGACGACCATGTCGCGCCGTGGCGCCAGACGTTCCGCATCAACCAGTCGGTGCAGGGGCCCAAACGTTTCGTGCTGTCGAGCTCGGGCCACATCCTGGGCATCGTCAATCCGCCGGCCAAGCCCGCCAAGCGCAGATACTGGGTGGCCAGCGCGCACCGCAGAAACACCGCCGACGGGTGGCGTGCGGACGCCGAGGCGCACGAGGGTAGCTGGTGGGAGGATTGGGTGGCGTGGCTGCGCCCGCAGTGCGGGCCGCTGGGCGATCCGCCACCGACCTCGACGCCCGAGTATCCGAAGCTGGCCGACGCTCCCGGGACCTACGTCCTGGAGAACTGAGCGCCGCCGCATCGAAGGCGATCCCCCGCTTCAACTGTATCGCGGTCGTTCGCGCCAGTCGCGCCGTTGCGCCACCAATTGCGCCAGCACGCACGAAGCGATACGGTTTTCCTGCGAATCGCTGCGGTTCATCAGCACGATCGGCACGCGCGCGCCCATCGCCACGCCCCCGGATATCGCGTCAGACAGCTGCTCCAGTTGCTTGGCCAGCATGTTGGCCGACTCGAGATCGGGGGCGACCAGCACGTCCGCCTGGCCGGCGACCAGGGAGCGGATCCCCTGGTTGCGCGCCAAATCCTTCGACACCGCGTTGTCCAAACCGAGCGGGCCGTCGAGCAAGGCGCCGGTAATCTGTCCGCGGTCCGCCATCTTGCACAGCGCCGCGGCGTCGGTGGTGGCGCGCATTTTTGGTGTCACCATTTCCAGCGCGGCAAGCAGCGCAACTTTCGGTTTGGGCACGCCCATCAGGTGCGCGAAGTCGATCGCATTCTGCACGATGTCCACCTTGTCATCGAGGGAAGGGTCGATGTTG
>MEQV01000170.1 GCA_001770355.1 Betaproteobacteria bacterium RIFCSPLOWO2_02_FULL_62_17 | reverse complement strand
TCTCCAAAACCGAAGGTTGGGGGTTCGATTCCCTCTTGGCCTGCCAAAACAAACTAGGAAGGACGGGAGCGGTTAAGCAGCCGCGATGACCGGACAGATGGCTGACAAAATTAAAGTTTCTATCGCAGTGCTTTGCGTGATTGGCGGTGTGGCGGCCTATTACCTGCTCTCGTCCAGCGCCACGGTGCTTCGCCTGGTGGCGCTGATGGCCGGTATCGTCGCGGGCGGCGCGGTCGCATGGTTCAGCGCGCCCGGTCAACAGTTCTTTGCCTTTGCCAGAGAGTCGGTTACCGAGACAAAAAAGGTCGTGTGGCCGTCGCGCAAAGAATCGTTGCAGACCACCGGGGTGGTTTTCGCATTTGTCGTCGTCATGGCGGTATTTCTCTGGGTCACGGACAAGACTCTGGAAGTGGTGCTCTATGACTTGATTTTAGGTTGGAAGAAGTCATGACCATGCGCTGGTACGTCGTACACGCTTACTCCGGGTTCGAGAAAACGGTGCAGCGCACGTTGCTGGAGCGGATCGCCCGGGCAGGAATGCAGGAGATGTTCGGCAAGATACTGGTGCCGACCGAAGAGGTCGTGGAAATGAAGGGCGGACAGAAGAATATTTCGGAGAGAAAATTTTTCCCCGGATATGTGCTGGTCGAGATGGACATAACCGATGAAGCCTGGCACCTGGTGAAAAATACGCCAAAGGTAACCGGTTTCGTGGGCGCCGCGCATGGCAGGAAACCCCCGCCAATCAGCGAGAAGGAGGTCCAGGCCATCATGCACCAGATGCGCGAAGGCGTGGAAAAACCCAAGCCAAAGGTTTTGTTTGAAATTGGCGAAGCGGTCCGAATTAAGGAAGGCCCGTTTACGGATTTTCATGGTTCGGTCGAAGACGTCAATTACGACAAGTCCAAGCTTCGGGTGTCAGTGACGATTTTTGGCCGCGCAACACCTGTGGAATTGGAGTTCGGGCAGGTCGAAAAGGCATAGATGTATTCGGATGTGACGGACTCACGCGCGTCGCGCCGGGATTGAGGCAAGTGGTTTTGAACCGGGGAGGGCGCAAGCCCGATCGCACCCAATAGGAGAGCCAGCATGGCGAAGAAGATAGTCGGCTATATCAAATTGCAGGTCCCGGCAGGCAAGGCCAATCCCAGCCCGCCCATAGGTCCGGCGCTGGGCCAGCGCGGACTGAACATCATGGAGTTCTGCAAGGCGTTCAACGCGCAGACACAGAAGATGGAACCCGGTCTCCCGCTTCCCGTGGTGATAACGGCATTTGCGGACAAGAGCTTTACATTCATCATCAAGACGCCGCCCGCCACGGTATTGATCAAGAAGGCCGCCGGAATCGAAAAGGGGAGCAAGGTTCCTCACCTCGAAAAGGTTGGCAGGATTACCCGTGCGCAAGTCGAAGATATCGCGAAGGCCAAGATGCCCGACCTTACCGCAGCCGACCTGGATGCGGCGGTTCGCACCATCGCGGGCAGCGCACGTTCAATGGGGATTACGGTGGAGGGCGTGAAATGAGCAACGCAAGCAAACGCGCCAAGACTTGGGATTCGCTTGTTCAGCAGAACAAGTTTTACCCGGTCGCCGATGCGCTGAATATTGTCAAGAAAGCCGCGACAGCCAAGTTTGACGAGTCAATCGATGTCGCGGTCAATCTGGGGATCGACGCAAAGAAGTCCGACCAGACGGTCCGCGGGTCGGTGGTTCTGCCGGCCGGCACCGGCAAGACGGTACGTGTCGCGGTGTTCGCGCAGGGCGAACGCGCCGAGGCTGCCAAGGCGGCAGGCGCGGATATTGTCGGTATGGATGATCTCGCCGAATCGATCAAGGGAGGCAAGCTCGATTTCGACGTGGTGATCGCCAGCCCCGACGCCATGCGCGTGGTCGGACAGCTCGGTCAGATCCTCGGCCCCCGCGGTTTGATGCCAAATCCCAAAGTCGGGACTGTCGCGCAGGACGTTGCGGGAGCTGTAAGGAACGCCAAGGCCGGGCAGGTTCAGTATCGGGCCGACAAAGCCGGTGTCGTGCAATGCACCATCGGCCGTGCGTCGTTCACGCCCGAGCAGTTGAGCCATAACCTGACCGCGCTGGTTGAAGCACTCAACAAGTCGAAGCCCAGCAGTTCAAAGGGTATTTACCTGAGAAAACTATCGGTTTCGAGCACGATGGGCCCGGGGGTTCGCGTGGACGTGGGTTCGTTGACGGGCGCGTCGCAACAGCAATGAGATTTTCCTTGGACGAAGCAGGCCGGTATTAACGGCAGTTTGTCCAGGGTGTTTGGCTTTGGGCCGTCGGCGAGACCATTTATTTTTGGCCAGGCTGGCGGGTTATCAAAGACCGTAGGAACCGAAAGGTTTAATCGAGCGGTTTGGACGCAGGTATAGCGAGCGGCAGTGGTCAAGCTCGCGGCATCCGATGGCCGGTCCGCAGTCCTACGCAGATGGCGTGCCCGAAATGAAGGATTTTCCTGAATTGCAAGGTCGCCGTTTTATTGCAGTACCTAAAAGCGAAGAAGGGGGCAAGAGTTGGTGCGATTGCTGTGAATCGTAACCGGCAGGCGTCTTCAGATTTGCTATGAATGGAGGTAGACCTTGAGTCTCAGTCTGGAGCAGAAAAAGGCTGTGGTTGCCGAGATCTCCGCGCACGTTGCGAAGGCGCAGGCAATCGTCGTCGCCGAGTATCGTGGTCTGGGGGTTGGGAACATGACCGATTTACGTCGCGAGGCGAGAAAATCGGGTGTGTATCTGCGCGTACTCAAGAACACCTTGGCGCGGCGCGCGGTAAGCGGAACCCCGTTTGAGAAGTTGTCGGAGAAGTTGACCGGACCGCTGATCTACGGTATTTCGCCCGACCCCGTGGCAACCGCCAAAGTGCTCAACGAGTTCGCAAAGGCAAACGATAAGCTGGTCATTCGAGCTGGAGCCATGCCCAACGCGGTGATTACCGCCAACGAGGTGAAAGCTCTGGCGTCCATGCCTTCTCGAGAAGAACTGCTCGCCAGATTGCTGGGCACCATGCAGGCACCGATCGCGCAGTTTGTGCGTACTTTGAACGAGATCCCCTCGCGCTTTGTGCGTACGCTCGCGGCCGTGCGGGACCAGAAGCAGGGCGCGGGCGCGCAATAACCATTAGCCAACCCACTATTGAACTAATTCGATTCAGGAGAAATGAAATGGCTGTAGCAAAAGCAGAAATCATGGACGCAATCGCAAATATGACCGTCCTGGAACTCTCGCAACTCATCAAGGACATGGAAGAGAAATTCGGTGTGTCCGCCGCTGCCGCCGCGGTTGCGGTTGCCGCCCCAGCCGGTGGCGGCGCCGCCGCTGCAGCGGAAGAGCAGACCGAGTTCGCTGTCGTGCTTACCGCATGTGGCGACAGCAAGGTTAATGTCATCAAGGCGGTTCGCGAAGTCACAGGATTGGGGTTGAAGGAAGCCAAGGATCTGGTGGACGGCGCGCCCAAGCCGGTGAAGGAAGGCGTTAGCAAGGCGGACGCCGACGCGGTTTTGAAAAAGTTGATCGACGCCGGCGCAAAGGCAGAGATCAAGTAAGGGTTGCAAGAATGATCCGGCCGAAGGTATTGCCTCCGGCCGGATCTTCACCTATGAACTGACGGCCAGATGAGAGTATCCGGCGTTAACTTTGCCGGTTTTTGTCATCTGTTCTTTTGCTTCTGACATGGAGTTTCCATGAGCGCAGTCGCCTATACTTCGACCGAGAAAAAACGTATCCGCAAAAGCTTTGCCAAGCGGGCCGGCGTTTTAAATATACCGTTTCTGCTCGCTACCCAGCTTGAGTCCTTTGCCTCGTTTCTTCAGGCGTCGGTGCATCCGGACCAGCGCAAGGCGCAGGGATTGCAGGCCGCATTCGGATCCATATTTCCGATCTCGTCGCATTCCGGGAATGCGAGGCTCGATTTTGTTTCCTATGTCCTGGGGGAGCCGCCCTTTGATGTCAAGGAATGCCAGCAGCGTGGATTGACGTTCGCCAGCCCATTGCGCGCCAAGGTTCGCCTCACCATCATGGACAAGGAGGCGTCCAAGCCTACCATCAAGGAGGTTAAGGAGCAGGAGGTCTACATGGGCGAGATCCCGCTCATGACCACGACGGGATCATTTGTCATCAACGGCACCGAGCGCGTGATCGTTTCCCAGCTTCACCGTTCTCCCGGTGTTTTCTTCGAGCACGATCGTGGCAAGACGCATTCCTCCGGCAAGCTGCTGTTTTCCGCGCGCATCATTCCCTACCGCGGCTCCTGGCTCGATTTCGAATTTGATCCCAAGGATTTTCTGTATTTCCGCGTCGACAGGCGCCGCAAGATGCCCGTCACCATCCTGCTCAAGTCGATTGGCATGACGCATGAGCAGATACTTACCGCTTTTTACGACTTTGAGACATTCCACCTCAGCGATGCCGGCGTTCAGTACGAGTTGGTTCCTGAACGCTTGCGCGGCGAGGTCGCCGGTTTCGACATTGTCGACAAGTCAGGCAAGGTGATTGTCCAGAAGGATAAGCGCATCACGGTCAGGCATATCCGGGACATGGAAGCTGCCGGTCTGAAGCGCATCGATGTTCCCGAAGATTTCATGATGGGTCGTGCGATTGCGCATGACATAGTTGACACCTCCACCGGAGAGATTCTGGTCAAGGCCAACGATGAGATTACCGAAGAGCTTCTGACCAAGCTGCGTTCGGCCAAGATCGGTTCTTTCAAGACGCTGTATACCAATGATCTGGATCAAGGCAGCTATATTTCGCAAACTCTGCGAATCGACGAAGCCGCCGATCAAAGCGCCGCGCGCGTCGCTATCTACAGGATGATGCGGCCCGGCGAACCGCCTACCGAAGACTCAGTGGAAACCCTGTTCAACGGGCTTTTCTATTCGGAGGACCGCTACGACCTGTCAACCGTCGGGCGCATGAAGTTCAACCGTCGCGCGTATCCGGAGCGGCTGGACGACAAGGCACCGCCATGGTTGAAGAATTTCTACAAGCGTGTCGGACCCAAAGACTCGCAGGGCGCGAGCACCCTGTCTAGCGATGACATTCTTGCGGTCGTCGGCATCCTGGTGGAGCTTCGCAACGGCCGCGGCGAGATCGATGACATCGATCATCTTGGCAATCGTCGCGTACGCTCGGTTGGCGAGCTGGCGGAAAACCAGTTCCGCGCGGGCCTGGTGCGCGTGGAGCGCGCAGTGAGGGAAAGGTTGTCGCAGGCTGAATCCGACAATCTGATGCCGCACGATCTGATCAATGCCAAACCCATTTCGGCGGCGATAAAGGAATTCTTCGGCTCCAGCCAACTCTCGCAGTTCATGGATCAAACCAATCCGCTTTCGGAAATCACGCACAAGCGCAGAGTATCGACGCTCGGACCGGGCGGTTTGACACGGGAGAGGGCGGGTTTTGAGGTCCGCGACGTCCATCCGACCCACTATGGCCGGGTGTGCCCGATCGAAACGCCTGAAGGTCCGAACATCGGTTTGATCAACTCGCTGGCCCTTTTCGCCCGCACCAATGATTATGGTTTCCTTGAAACGCCCTATCGCAAGGTGTCCAACGGCAAGGTAACCAACGATATCGATTTCCTCTCGGCGATCGAAGAGGCGAATTTCGTTATCGCGCAGGCGAATGCGCAACTGGACAAGAGCGGACGGCTTGAGGACGGACTGGTCTCCTGCCGCAGCCATAACGAATTCATGCTGGCCACATCGGATCGCGTGCAGTACATGGATGTCGCGCCGGCTCAGATTGTTTCGGTGGCGGCGTCATTGATTCCGTTCCTTGAGCATGATGACGCCAACCGCGCGCTGATGGGTTCCAACATGCAGCGGCAGGCGGTACCCTGCCTTCGTCCCGAGAAAGCATTGGTGGGCACCGGGATCGAGCGCACAGTAGCGGTCGATTCCGGAACGGCGGTCCAGGCCTTGCGAGGCGGCATAGTCGACTATGTGGACGCGAGCCGCATAGTGGTTCGTGTCAACGACGAGGAAACGGTTCCGGGTGAAGTCGGCGTGGACATCTATAACCTGGTGAAGTACACACGTTCCAATCAGAACACCAATATCAACCAGCGGCCGCTGGTTCGAGTCGGGGAAAAACTTTCCAAGGGCGATGTGGTCGCGGACGGCGCCTCCACGGACATCGGGGAACTTGCGTTGGGCCAGAATATGCTGGTCGCGTTCATGCCCTGGAACGGATACAACTTCGAGGATTCCATCCTGATCTCGGAGCGCGTGGTCGCCGATGACCGCTATACCTCGATACATATCGAGGAATTGACCGTGGTCGCGCGCGATACCAAGCTCGGACCAGAGGAAATCACCCGGGATATTTCCAACCTTTCCGAAGCGCAACTGGCGCGTCTGGACGAATCCGGCATTGTCTACATTGGCGCTGAAGTCGAGGCCGGTGATGTGCTCGTCGGAAAAGTGACGCCCAAGGGCGAGACGCAACTGACGCCGGAAGAAAAACTCCTGCGGGCCATCTTCGGCGAGAAGGCTTCGGATGTGAAGGACACTAGTCTGCGCGTGCCATCGGGCATCTCGGGGACGGTGATTGACGTTCAGGTATTCACCCGCGAAGGCATTGATCGGGACATGCGCGCCCAGCAGATCATTGACGAGGAACTCAAGCGGTACAAGAAGGACCTCGCCGATCAGATGCGCATCGTGGAGAACGATACCTTTGACCGGATCGAAAAGCTGCTCCTCGGCAAGACGGCCAACGGAGGCCCCAAGAAACTTCCCAAGGGCACCAAGATCGTCAAGAGTTACCTCGATTCGAATGAACGCTATCATTGGTTCGATATTCGGCTCGCATCGGACGACGCGGCGGCTCAACTCGAAAGTTTGAAGGATAGTTTGTCCCGTATGCGGGACGAATTCGACAAGGCTTTTGAATCCAAGAAGAAGAAGCTGACGCAAGGCGATGAATTGCCGCCCGGTGTGCAGAAAATGGTCAAGGCCTATGTCGCCGTAAAGCGCAGGCTCCAGCCCGGCGACAAGATGGCGGGACGACATGGCAACAAGGGCGTTGTCAGCAAGATTGTTCCCATCGAGGACATGCCTTACATGGCCGATGGCACGCCTGTGGATGTCGTGCTTAATCCCCTGGGCGTGCCATCGCGTATGAACGTCGGGCAGATTCTGGAAACCCATCTTGGGTGGGCGGCAAAGGGGCTTGGGATCAAGATTGGAAAAATGCTGGAGGCAAGCACCAAGGCTGCTGAAATGAGGAGCTTTCTCACCCAGGTCTACAACAGCAACGGCAAGGCGGAAGACCTTGAGTCGCTGTCGGATGACGAAATACTTGAACTTTCCGGCAATTTGCGCGGGGGCGTCCCCTTTGCCACGCCGGTGTTCGATGGGGCGTCTGAGGACGAGATCAAGGAAATGCTGGGTCTGGCCGGCTTGCCGCGCTCTGGCCAGGTGACCTTGCACGACGGACGCACCGGCGATGCATTCGATCGCCCGGTAACAGTAGGATTCATGCACGTCCTCAAGCTCCACCATCTCGTCGATGACAAGATGCACGCGCGCTCCACAGGCCCCTACAGCCTGGTCACCCAGCAGCCTCTTGGCGGCAAGGCGCAGTTCGGCGGTCAGCGTTTCGGCGAAATGGAGGTGTGGGCGCTGGAGGCTTATGGCGCCGCCTACACCCTTCAGGAGATGCTTACGGTCAAATCCGACGATATCGCGGGACGCACCAAAGTCTACGAGAGCATCGTCAAGGGCGATCATAAGATCGACGCTGGCATGCCGGAGTCGTTCAACGTGCTCGTTAAGGAAATTCGTTCGCTCGGCATCGATATCGATCTCGAGCGATTTTAGGCAAGACAGGTTTTCGTTTTTTGGATTTTGTTTCGGTCCATGCCAGATTGGAGTGACAAATGAAAGCACTGCTGGATTTGTTCAAGCAGGTCACGCAAGAAGAAGAG
>MEQV01000169.1 GCA_001770355.1 Betaproteobacteria bacterium RIFCSPLOWO2_02_FULL_62_17 | reverse complement strand
TGTGGACCTCCGATCGGGCCAGCCGGCATTCGCTGCACCTCGAGGCGCGGCGCCGGGTGACGGCGACGATCGCGCCGGACTACAGCGACTTCGCCGCGATTCGCGGCGTGCAGATGGCAGGGGAGGCCGAGCGCCTGAGCGGCGTAATTGACATAGCGCGCGCCTGCGCGCTGCTGACGGCGCGTTACGCGTTTCTCGCGCAGCTTGCCGGTGCTCCCGCGGCATTGCGCGCGGCATGGGACAAAGCGAGCTTCTACCGGCTCACCCCATCGCGCATCACGCTGATCGACAACACGCGCGGGTTTGGGCACAAGGCGACGCTGCTTGTCAGCAGGGATGGAAGCGTCGCGCTGGGATAACTGTTAAGGGGTCAGGTCTTGCGATAACACATTTGCATGGCACAAAAACAAGCATTCCAAGTTCAAATTAGCGCCAAGTAAATTTGGCCGCAAAGCCGCGCCAGTATTGGCTTTAACACGAATCGACCCGCAGTCAACCAGCCTTCCGGATGCTTCCGAGTCGTTTGCCCCGGCCCGGCGGCCGGGGCGGCGCGATCTGGAATCGCTCCGTCCGATGACAGCGCGCTCGACGTAAGCCCAATGAGCCGGAACTGACCACCCATCAAAGAATGGCTTCCAGTCCTTTGCGATTCAGGAGGTACAGCAACTTCAGGGAAGGGCCACTGGGATGCTTCTCGCCGATTTCCCAATTGCGTACTGTCGACAAACTGGTGTTCAGCACCGCGGCAAGCACCGCCTGGCTCAATTGAAGATGGTCGCATAATGCACGAATTTTTTCGCTGTCGTATGCCGGTACCGGATCGAGGCACAGCACGTCGAACTTGCGCATTTTGCGTAACTCGATGAACCCCAGACAATGGAGATCGGCGGCCGTCTCATGCACGGCTTCAAGAATTCGGCTCCTGGCCTTAGGTTTTGCGCCAGTCCGTGGTGTGGGCGGTGGAGCCAGGCAAACTCGTCGTGAAGTCTGGTGATTGCGCCTGGGACGCACAGGGCTGCGTCGAAGGCCTGTCCGGCAAGCGCCATCGCGGTGTCAACCGGCTGACAAGTTTTGCCGTTGATGACACTGTGCATGTCGCGCGCGCCGATAGCGAGACGGCGAAGAAATAGTTGCTTGAGGGCAAAAGCGGTGGCGTCGGTGCAGCGGAACGGACTCCTCCACCCCCGCCTGCGCAGCGCGCGGTCGCAACGACCTGGGAGAAGGCCATCGAGTATGCTGCTGACTGCCTATTGCTGGAATTGGTGCTTGTGGCCCGTACGCCGTCCGCGGCAATTCTCTATCGCCGCCGCCTTACCGAGCGCCACAAATAGCGATTTGATCGCGTGGCTGCAATCTCGCCGCTCGCTTTTGCTGCGGCCGGAGCGCTCCTGCGCGCGGCAGTGCGTGCCGCCGGACACCCCAGGCTCGCACCGGGGCCGTTTCTGCCCCTCGATTCGGACTGGGGCTCACGGGTGGCGTGTTTCGCGCTGGTTGCGGCTGGGTTGTGCAATGCCGACCGCATTCACAAGGCTGCAGAAAACCTGCGTCATGTGGATCCGACTGAGGCTGCATGGTCGTTCGGCCTCAGAAGCGCCAGGAATTGCAAGCTGGCGGTGCGTGCTCTGCGGACTATTGCCGAGGCAGTGAAGTGAGCACCAATCGGCACTTGAATATTTCGACGCCGTCCCTATAATGGGGCCTATTACTTGCTCCCCTCCCGACATGCCGCAAGGCCCGGGTGGGGTTATCCCCAAAACCCGGCCTCGCACTTGCGACCCGGGTTTTGTTTTTTCTCCAACGTGTTGAGTGCCCATGGCAGGCGAATCAGCGATTAAGCGAACCGTTGTTTTTATCGACGGGCAGAATCTTTTCCACTGCGCGCGTAATGCGTTTGGTTATACGTTTCCGAATTTCGAACCCAAGGCGCTGGCGAGTCGAGTCTGCGCCGCCAAGACTTGGCAACTCGACAACGTACGCTTTTACACCGGCGTGCCCGACGCGACGGATAACGCCTTCTGGAGTAAGTTCTGGGCGGCAAAATTGCTTGCCATGAGCCGGCAGGGTGTTACGACTTTTTCGCGCCCGTTACGGTACCGCAACAAGAAGGTTCGCCTGCCGGACGGAAGCGTCCATGCGTACCTTTCTGGTGAAGAAAAAGGCGTCGACGTGCGCATTGCGCTGGACGTGATTTCCTTGGCGCACCGTCGCGAATATGACGTAGCGCTGATATTCAGTCAGGACCAGGATCTTTCAGAGGTTGCCGAGGAGGTCCGCGTTATCGCCAATGAGCAAGGCCGCTGGATAAAGGTTGCAAGCGCCTACCCGTCCAGTCCCGCTGCAGCGAATCGTCGCGGCATAAATAAGACCGACTGGGTTCCCATCGATCGCGCGACGTACGACGCGTGCATCGATCCTTACGACTACCGGCCGAAAACGAACCCGGCACCGTGAAACGATCCCGGCTTTTGATCGAGGACTGGCTGCCGGCTGCGGCGGCGATTGGGGTTGACTGCATTCGAGAGCGCTCGACTGACAGCAGCCACCGGACCAGTGGTTGCACGTATGGGGGGGATGCTCTTTCCTTGGTTCGAAGGCGGTTCGACGCTGATCTGGCTGGATGGTCGCGAGGCGCGCGTGGACAACGTCGCACAGGCACTCGAGGAAGACTGCCTGCTGATGGGTCGCGAAGCGACACGCAATGGTTACTGCGTGATCTGGATGCGTTTGACCGGGGTCTGGCGCCGAACCGGAGGCAGGGGCAGCTTACCGGGCGCGAGTTGGACGCAGCGCTCGCGGACCCGCGCTGGAGTGCGAGCGCTGCGAGACCGTGTGGAATACGATTAATTTGATTTGATTTGATGAATTGTTTAAGCTATCGCAATGAATGGCGGTAATTATAATGCGATTGTGATTCCATTATTGGAATATATGACTCTGCTTCAATCGTCCTCGTTCATTCTCAAATTATGCCTTTGCCACTGGCGCCACGCCACCGACCACCCCAATCGCGGTCTGCGGCTTTTCCCCCACGACGAGCACCACGAACATGGCGAATTGCAGGGCTGTCAGTACCATGAATGCCGCCCGGTAGCCTTCGGCCGCATAGCGGCCGTCGATCACCGGCCAGAAGTCCAGCGCCACGCCGACGCCCCACTGGAACAGGAACGCCAGCGAAAACAACAGCACATTGGACGCCGTGTTGACCCGGCCGGTGAATTCCGGGGTGAAGCGGCGCGAAAGCATGGCGAGCACCAGCGGCCCTCCCGAGCCCATCGCGAAATAGGCAAACCAGAGCGGCATGGCTTCCCTTCCGGCCAGCGCAATGAGGGCGAACAGCACAATGACGATGCAGCACTGAATCTTGTAGAGCGTGAGCGCGCGCGCGCCGCGGCGGATCAGCCAGTCGCAGGCGGTGCCGACGACGATGTATCCCGCCACCGCCGCCAAAGCCAGCCAGGTCATCAGCGCGAGCGACTGGGGACGATCGAAGCCGCCCACATCGCGCAGCCAGGGGCCGATCCACAGGCTCTGCATGGCCGTGTTGGTACCGCTCATCACGGCCATCATCAGCCCCAGGCGCCAGAACGTGCCGTTCGCGAAGACCACGCCGAACCCGGCAGCCAGCGTCGACAGCGACTGCCGCGAGCCGGCCTCATGCCGGTCGGGCACCACAAAGTAGAGCAGGGCCGAAGCGAGCAGGAGCAGACCCGCGGCCGCGGAGAACACCATGCGCCAGGATACGTAATCGAGCGACCAGCCCACCGGGCCGGCCGCCACGATCGCACCCAGTCCGCCGACCGCCATCAGCATGTTGAGCGCCAGCGGCACGCGCGGCAGCGCAAACCATTGCGCAATCGACTTGGCGGCGCTCATCAGACCCACCGCCAGCCCCAAGCCGATGAGAGCGCGCCCGAGGGCGATGGCGAGGAAACTGCCGCCCATGGCATGCAGGGCGCAGCCGGCGGCGGCAACTATCATCAGCGTGGCATGCACGCGCCTCGATCCGTAGCGGTCGAGCAGGATGCCGGCCGGAAGCTGCATGATCGAAAAGCCGATGTAGAAAACGCTGGTGAGCAGCCCCAGTTGCGACGCCGTCAGCGCGAATTCCGCCGTCAGCTCCGGCACCAGCACGGCATTGATGTTGCGCAGTGCATTGCAGAGGAAATAGGCAATAGAGAAGGGCAGCCAGATCGTAGCCACCGGCCGCGTCGCGCCTGCCGGCATGCTATGCCGTGCTTGTAAGCCTGGGCTCGAGCACGATCGCGCCCACGGAGCAGCTTTGCTTGAAGGCGAACTCGTGCGCCTTGCTGCTGAAACGCGGGTCGTCCACCTCGATGCGGTAGGTGGTGCCGTCGGCGTCCAGCCCACGGAACCGGAAATCCCCGTAGGTATCGCTCACCGTCTCGGCAAGCTGCTGCGTGCCTTTGACCAGGACGACGCGCGCATTGGCGATGCATTCGATCGCTCCGTCGAGCATGCCTTCCAGCGTGCCGCCGACGAATGACTTGAAATAGCGGTCCAGGTTCTTGTAATACACGCGCGGTTTGTTGCCGAACTCGGGGTGGAGCACCTCGAGCTTCTCCTCGCGCACCAGGCGCTGCATTTCTTCGTCTTCCACATGCAATGTCTGGATGGCACCTGTGGGGCACACCTGCGAGGCGCGCGTCTGCGTCCACCCCTTGTCGAGCAGGTGCGCATCGAACGGCCAGGTCTGCGGCAGCTGCTTTTCTTCGTTCCACGAGATCATGCCGTAGGGGCAGGACTCGACCAGTTCCGGGTGTCCCCTGGAACGCACCGGGTCGAAAATCACGATGCCGTCAGCGCGCTTGCTGATGGCGCCCTCGGGTGCGCCCTTCATGCAGCTGGGCTCGTCGCAATGGTTGCAGGTGACCGGCAGGTAGGCCACCTCCACCATGGGGAATTGGCCCTGCTCGCGCTGCCGGATCTCGATCCAGCGATGCCCCTGGCGCGGCATCTCCTCGGCATAGCCGGGGAATGAATTGCCGCAATATTCGTCGTGCACGGCGAGCGCGCAGTTGTTGCAGTTGAAGCACTTGGCGACGTCGATGAGCAGGTTCCATTTCTTCATGATGGCATTGCCTCCTTCGTTGCGCCCGCTTTCGCCGCCTCTTTCTCGCTGGCACCGGCGCTCGCGCCAATCGTGGTGGAGCCGTCCCAGAGTTCCGCCTGCACCAGGCAGGAGTTGGGCGCCATGCCCAATACCTTGCTGGCGATCGAGCGCTTGGGCGTCAGATTGTTGATGCAGCCGCCGCGATCGACAGAATTGCCCGGCTCGCCCAGCGGGTCGTACACCGCGGAGGATGCGTAGGAGTGCACAACCCCCGGCGGCAGCCGGCTGGTGAGATGCGCGGCGCACAAGACCGCGCCGCGATCGTTGTACACCTTGACGAGGTCGTGGTGCCTGATGCCGCGCGCCCGGGCGTCCTGAGCGTTGAGCCGCACTACCCAGTAGTAATAGCCGTTCACCAGCACGCGGTGCTCGGCAATATCGTTGGTCGAACATTGCTTGCCGTCGGCGAAGGTGTGAAAACTGAAGCGCGAGTGCGGCGAGATCAGTTGCAGCGGGAAGCGCTCGAACAGGTCCTTGGTCTGCGGACCTTCCCACGACTGCAGGTATCTTACGATCGGCGGGCGCTCGGGATCGTTCGGGTCGAAATGCTTGAGACTGGAACACTCGAACTCGAACTTGCCGCTCTGGGTCTGCAGCCCCATCAGGAACTGCTTGCCGTAGTCTCCGGGCAGGGGGGAGGGCTCGGGCACGTCCTTCTTGCGGCCCTCGTAGAACCAGCGCAGCGCCACCGGGTCGCGCTTGCCTTCCTCGAGCGGCGGCACGACGTAATAGCCCTTTTTCAGGAACTCCTTCCAGGAGATAACCTTGGGCAGATCGGAGGCGTCGAACACGCGCTTCACCCAGTCGAGCTCGTTCATGCCCTCGCAGAAGTAAGTCCCGAGTCCCAGCCGGCTACAGATCTCGGTGAAGATCTGGATGTCGGACTTCGATTCGCCGAGCGGCTCGATGCATTTGTGCTGCAGCATGATGACGCGGTGGTTCATCTGCGTCTGGTAGTGCATCCCGTAGCCGCCCGCGTGGGCGAGATCGCTGATGTCCCAGCGCTCGAACTGGGTGCAGGCGGGCAGCAGAACGTCGGCGAACTTCGCTTCGCCTTCGAACCAGATGGACTGGTTCACCACGAACTCGAGCTTGTCGGTACGGTACATGTTCACGTACCGGTTGGTCTCGGTCATGGTGCCGATAGAGGCGCCGCCATACTTGTAGAGCATCTTGATGGGCGAATGGCCGGGCGCGGGATAGGAAAACTTCATGAACTGGCCTTCGATGGTGAAGCCGTTCCATGGATAGCCTTCGGCTTTGCCCTCCAGGATGGCTTCCGGAATGCGCAGGCGCGGCACTTTCTGCATCGAGGGGCCGTAGCTGGGCAGCTGCGGCATGCGCTGGTAGAGGCTGATCGGGATGCCGGTGTTCTGAATATCGCCCGAAAGACCGCCTTCGGCGTAGCCGGGGAAATAGAAGCGGATATCGATCGGCCCGCCGTACTGCAGGTTGCCGTAGTTCACGCCGGGCCTTCCCATGCCCTGCATGCCCATGAGGCACGCCAGCGCACGCGCGAACTGGATGCCGTTCGCGGCGCGGCAGGCGCCGCCGTGCCCATTGCCGGGGCCACCGGCCCCGAGGTAGGTCTTCTTCTTGCCCCACTGCCGCGCAAGCGCACGCACCTCCTTCGCCGGGACGCCCGTTTCCGCTTGCTGCCATTCAGGGGTTTTCGGCACGCCGTCTTCCTTGCCGAGCACGTAGTCGCGCCAGAGATCGAAACCCACGCAGCGTTCGGCGACGAATTTCTTGTCGTACAGCCCCTCGGTCATCCAGACATGCGCAATCGCCATGGCGAGCGCGGTATCGGTGCCGGGCTTGGGCGCGATCCATTTCCCGCCCAGCAGCGCCGCGGTGTGGTTGAAATAGGGATCGATGTGCACCAGTTCGATGCCGAGGTCCTTGAGCCACTGCCTGCGGATGGTGGCCTCGAACGCGCCATAGGCGCCATTGGTGGCTTCCGGGTCGGAAGACCAGAACACCATCATCTCGCAATCCTTCATGCAGTCTTCGATGGTGTTGTAGAACTCCACCTGCCCGAGGCGCATGCTGTAGCCGTAATGATGCGTGGCGCCCCAGTACCAGCCCTCCCAGCTGTCGGGGTTGTGCATTACCCGCGTCGCGCCGATGGTGTTGAAGAACTTGTAGGCCGCGCTGATGTAGTAGCCGATGTTGCCCCACATGTGGTGCGAGCCGTGGTTGCCCAGGATGGCGCCCTGGCCGTGCTCGGTCTTCACGCGCTGGATCTCGCCGGCGACGATATCGAGTGCCTCTTCCCAGCTGATGCGCTCATACCCGGAGATGCCGCGGTTCTGGCAGTTGCGTTCGCCTTTCGGATCGAAATCGACGCGTTTCATGGGGTAGAGCAGCCGGTCCGGCGAATACAGCGTCGATTTGACGCTGAGG
>MEQV01000168.1:3745-5345 GCA_001770355.1 Betaproteobacteria bacterium RIFCSPLOWO2_02_FULL_62_17 | reverse complement strand
CCACGGACCGGGCGCAGACGGGCCCATCGCAACACCGATACTGGCGCCGCGGCGCGGCAGGCCTTACTCGGGCTTGACCCCGGCGAGCTTGATTGCCCTGGCATAAATGTCGAAGGAGCGCAGGTATTCCGCGGCGAACTCCTCGGGCGTGTTGCCGCCGCCGTCGTGCAGACTCTTGGCGAGCCAGGCCTGCACTTCCTGCGTTTTCAAAGCGGCGAGCAGCCCCTGGTACAGTCGCTGCACGATCGGTTGCGGCAGACCTGCGGGACCCATCAGGGCATACCAGGAATTCGGCAATGTCGATCCGGGCACGCTCTCGGCCAGGGTCGGAAAGTCGGGCGCGCCGCGATAGCGCGTACTCTGCAGCAGTCCGAGCATGCGGATCTTGCCCGAGACGTGCAGCGGCGTTGCCGTTCCCAGGGTCAGAAAGGAAACGTCGAGCTGTCCCGCGAACAGATCCTGCAGCGCCTGGATCGCGCCCTTGTACGGGATATGCACCATTTTGATGCCGGCGGCCTGATTGAGTGTCTCCGCGGCGAGGTGATAGCCCGAGCCGATCCCGGAGGATCCGTAGGAGAGCTTGCCGGGGTTGCGCTTGGCGTAGTCGACCAGTTCGGCAACGTTATGGATCGGCAGCGAGGGCTTCACGATCAGCACCTGGACCGCCGAGGCGCCGATGCTGATGGGCGTGAAATCCTTCTTCCCGTCGTAGGGCACATTCTTCGAGACCAGTTGCGCCATGATGTTCATGCCGGGCGAACCCCACAACAGCATATAGCCGTCGGCAGGCGCTTTCGCCACGGCGTCGGCGGCCGGCACGCCGCTGGCCCCGGGGCGGTTCTCGGAGACAAAGGGCTGGCCCAGGGTCTCGGTCATTTTGCCGGTGATGACGCGGCCGGCGACGTCATAGGCGGAGCCGGCGATCTGCGGGATGAGAAAGCGTATCGGCTTTACGGGATAGGCCTGCGCGCTCGCATCGTGCAGTAAAGCAAACGGCAATGCGAGCAGCGCCAGGCTCAAGGCAGGTTGCTTCGACATGGTAATTCCCTCCTCGTTATTTCATTATCAGATAAAAACATGGCGCTGATGTCCGACGGACCGACACTTCGCAAAAAATTCATGTCAATTATGAAAAATACAGAACGCCGCCTCAGGTCATGTGCCGGGCAAAATTGGAGGTCTCGGCGCGCGCCTTCCAGTCGGTGACCACGTTCACGAGAGCTGTTTGTCCTTTGGCCACAGCCTGTTTTGCGCGCTCCAGCGCCGCGCGGATATCGCCGGGCTGCTCGACGTATTCGCCGTGGCACCCCAGGCCTTGCGCCATTTTGTCGTAGCGCGTGTAGCCCAGGTCGCGCGATGGCTTCTTGCGATCCGGGTCGGCGGTCCAGCCGCCGTTCAAGCTCACCACCACCAGTATCGGCAGCTTCTGGCGCATGGCGCTGTCGATTTCCATGCCGTTCATGCCGAAGGCGCCATCCCCGCACAGCACCACCACCTGTTTGTCGGGTTTCGCCGCCTTGGCGCCGACGCCGAAAGGCACGCCCACGCCCATGGTGCCGAAGGGCCCGGAGTTGAGGCGGTGGCCGGGGAAGTAGCTGTT
>MEQV01000168.1:0-3734 GCA_001770355.1 Betaproteobacteria bacterium RIFCSPLOWO2_02_FULL_62_17 | reverse complement strand
GGCCGTAGTTGAGGATTTCCTGGCCGTCCACCACCAGGATGGCGTCGCGATCAAGAAACTCGCGCAGTTCGCGGCACAGGCGCAGGGGATGGATCGGCACCGAGTCGTTGGCGAGGCGCGCCTCGCTTTTCGGCGCGCGCTCGCGCTCGATCGCGCCCAGTTTGTCGCGCCACGCGCCGTAGCGCGCGGCAATGCCCCGATTGGCGATCGCGGCATTGAATTGCTCGAGCACGGTGCGCGCATCGCCGACGATGCCCAGTTCCAGCCGGGTGCTGCCGTTGATTTCACCGGCGTCGGTGTCGATGCGGATGAAGGGCGCAGTCGGCGAGAAGCGCGGCGGCCTGCCATGGCCGAATACATAGTTGAGCCGCGTGCCGACCACCATCACCAGGTCGGCTTCCTTGTAGGCGGTGGAGCGCGCCTGGCCGAAGAACATCGCATGGTCTTCGGGCAGCACGCCGCGCCCCTGCGGAGTGGTGTAGAAGGGGATACCCGAGGCTTCGACGAATTTCTGCAGTTCACTGGATGCCTGCGACCAGAGGATGCCGCTGCCGGTCAGGAGCACCGGTGCCTTGGCCTTTTCCAGAAACTCCAGGGCGCGCGCCACTTGTTCGGCCGATGCCGCCGGACGGGCGAGGGTTCGGGGTCTGCGCGACCAGCGTATCGCCTCTTCATCGACTTCCTGGTCGAGCACGTCGCCCGGCAGGTCGAGGTAAGCGGGGCCGGGTTTGCCGGCGATGGCATGAGCGAAGGCCATGTCCACATACTGCGGAATGCGTCTGGCGTCGTAGACGCGCTCGGCCCACTTGGTCACCGGGCGCATCACCGCCACCTGGTCGATCTCCTGAAACGCGCCGGTGCCGTACTGCGCCACGGGGCTGGAACCGCCCAGGGCGACGATCGGCGCGCAGTCGATCAGCGCATTGGCAAGCCCCGAGGCGAGGTTGACGCTGCCGGGGCCGCTCGATGCCATGCACACCGCGGGTTTGCCCAGCACCCGCGCATAAGCCTGCGCCATCAGCGCCGCGCCCTGTTCGTGGCGCGCGTCGACGATGCGTATGCCCTCGGTCTTGCAGGCATTGGCGGCGTCGTAGGTGGGCGCGCCCATGAGATAGAACAGCGTATTCACCTGCTGGCGTGCCAGAGCCTTGCCCAGCAGATCGGCGCCGGTGACTTTCTTTTTCAGCGTGTCGGTTTCCATTGCGCTCAGATCACCTTGCTGGTGCGAAGCTCGGCTATCTGGCTCTTGGTCATGCCCAGCACCCCGCCATAGACCTCGTCATTCTGCGCGCCCAGCATCGGCGCGCAGGTGACCGGCACGAAAGAATCGGACATCTTCACCGGGAACCCCGGCATGGTGAAATCGCCGCGCACCGGGTGGCGGACGGTGACGAACATGCCGCGCTTGCGCATGTGCGGGTCCTCGGCGAGGTCCTTGGTGTCGAAGATCGCGCCGGCGGCGACGCCGGCCTCGCCCAGCATCTTCATGACTTCGCGCTTGTCGTAATTGCGCGTCCAGGCAGAGAGCATTTCATCCACGGAGGCGCGATTCTCATAACGCTTTTCCGGCGTGGCGTAGCGCGGATCGCCCTTCAGGTCGTCGCGTCCCATGAATTCGAGCAGCCGCTCCCAGTGCCGGTTGGTGGCGCGCGAACTGTAGATGAAACAGTAGTCGTTGGGGCCGCCGCCCTTGCAGGGATAGGCCTCGGAGGGCGAGGTGGAGCCCAGCAGGCTCTGGTTGCCGTTGCGGATGGCCGGTTTGCCGCCAAGCGCCTGCGCGGCGTACGAAATACGGCACAGGTTGGGCACCACTTCCTGCATCACCACTTCGATGCGCTGGCCGCGCCGCGTGGTGACGCGCTGGAAAAGCGCGGCGACGATGCCCAGCGCCGTATGCAGGCCGCTGCCCGAATCGCCGATAGTGGCCCCGGATCGCAGCGGCGGGCCGCCGGCTTCGCCATTGACCGACATCGCGCCGCCCGTGGCCTGGGCGATCATGTCGAAAGACAGGTAATTGGCATAGGGGCCGTCGGGCGCGAAGCCCTTGATCTGTGCATAGATGATGCGCGGATTGATCTTCTTCACTTCGTCGTAGGAAAAGCCCATGCGCTCGATGGTGCCGGGGCCGAAGTTCTCGATGAACACGTCGCCCTTGGCTATCAGCTCGCGCAGAATAAGCTTACCTTTCTCATCCTTGAGATTGAGCGTGACGCAGCGCTTGTTGGCGTTGAGCAGCATGAAATAAGGCGAATCCACGCCGCGCTGGTCGGTGGAAGCGCCGCGGCTCTGCTCGCCATGGGGCGGTTCGACCTTGATGACATCGGCACCGAGCCATGCAAGGGTTTCGGTACAGGAGGGGCCTGCCTCGAACTGGGTGAGGTCGATGACGCAAACGCCGTTCAGTGCGCCAGGGGAAGGGGACGTGTTGTTTCCAGACATGTTGCTGCGCTCCATGGAAGATCTGACCCGAGTGTACAACGGCAGCTTGCGCGCCGGAAAAAGCTGAATCACCGAAGCCCGAAGTAAGCGGTACCATTGCAAATCCCGATATTTCCTTGCGTGAGGCGAAATGCCATGAATACGTCGTGCAACATTTTGATCTCGGTAGTGACAGCCGGTGCGTGTATGCAGGCCGCGACCGTTGCCGCGCAGTCCTGGCCGGTGAAGCCGGTGCGCGTGATCGTGCCAGTTTCCGCGGGTGGCGGCATCGATACCGTCGCGCGCGCCATGGCACAGAAGTATTCCGAGGCATTGAATCAACCGTTCGTGGTTGAAAACCGCGCCGGCGCGGGCGGCACCATCGGCGCCGATCTGGTCGCCAAGGCGCCCAGGGACGGTTACACGCTGCTGATCAACTCCACCAGCATGGCGACCAGCGCGGTGCAGTATTCAAAGCTGCCCTACGATCCGGTCAAGGACTTCGCGCCGGCGAGCCAGATAATATTTACCTACCTGATGCTCGGCGTTAACACCAAGGTGCCCGCGGCTACCGTCAAGGAGCTGGTTGCGCTGGCCAAGGCGCAACCGGGCAAGCTCAATTACGGTTCCACCGGCAGCGGCGGCTCGCCGCACCTGGCCGCCGAGCTGTTTCGCCTGGAGACCGGCATCGACACGGTGCATGTGCCCTTCAAAGGCGATGCGCCGCTTCAACCGGCCCTGATTTCCGACCAGGTTCAATATTCGTTTCTCACTCCGATCGCGCTGATGCAGCACGTCAAGTCCGGCCGCGCGCGCGTGCTGGCCGTGACCGGATTCAAGCGTGCCGTGATTGCTCCCGACGTGCCGACCATGGCTGAGGCGGGTTTCCCGGGCGTCGAAGTAACCGGCTGGATCGGCGTGTTCGCAGGCGGCGGCGCCCCGCGCGAGGTACCGGCAAGAGTCTCCGCGGAAACGCAGCGCGCCCTGAAGATGCCGGACATCCTGGCGCGGGTTCCGGGCTGGGGCGGGGAGGCCGCCGGCACCACGCCGGAAGAGTTCGAAGCGCGTTACCGCGCTGATATCGCGAAATACGCGCGCATCATCAGGGAAGCAAAAATCCCCCAGCTGGAGTAGCAAAGCGCGCAGCCGCGGCAATCTGAAATCAGAAGCGCTTCATGCCCCTGAACGATGTGGTTCCCGAAATCGGCGAAGCGGTGCTGGACAAGGCGTTGTGGCATGCGCGAATGGCGTGCCAGGCTTGAGTAAGGCAACAAGAGGAGTGAGTTATGCAGATGCTGCTGGATATCAAGAATTCG
>MEQV01000167.1:6706-8257 GCA_001770355.1 Betaproteobacteria bacterium RIFCSPLOWO2_02_FULL_62_17 | reverse complement strand
CGGCATCCGCCGGCCGCAGATTCTCGACGAAGCGACCGCGACCGGTCAGCAGGCGCTGGTCCTCGCTGCGGCCCTTGCCCGGATGGGCGCCGGATTGTTGCGTCACAAATCACCCCTCAGATTCCTCATGGGATAATCGTGCGCACCGATGCAAAAGAGCCGACACACATGACAAGCCGCAAGGACATGGAACTGCCTAGCAACGTCGGCAAGCCCGCGATGCAATGGTCAAGCGACATCATGGCAGAGATGATACGTCGGCTCGACTTGAAGTACCTCGCCATGAATCCCGGCGCGAGCTACCGCGGCCTGCACGACAGCCTCGTCAATTACCTCGGCAACCGCGATCCGCAGATGCTGCTGTGTCTCAACGAGGGCCATGCGGTCGCCATCGCCCACGGCTATGCCAAGATCACCGATGAACCGATGGGCTGCCTGCTGCACAGCAATGTCGGCCTGATGGCCGGCTTGATGCAGATCTTCAACGCCTGGTGCGCCCGGGTACCAATGGTCGTGATCGGTGCCGGCGGTCCGGCCGATGCCGACCGGCGCCGCCCCTGGGTCGATTGGATCCATACCACCGCCGATCAGGGCGCGCTGCTGCGCAATTTCACCAAGTGGGACAACACGCCGGCCTCGGCGCCGGCGGCCGTCGAGGCTCTGCTGCGCGCGCAGCAAATCGCCCGCACCGCGCCCAAAGGCCCGACTTACGTTTGTCTGGACGCCGGCCTGCAGGAGGAGGCGCTTGAATCTGCGGCGTTCGAGATGCCCGACATCGCCCGCTTTCAGCCCGGCCCGCCACCCTATCCCTCGCCCGTTGCATTAAAGGAAATGGCCGGCCGCTTGACCCGTGCCAGACGTCCGCTGTTGTTCATCGGCAAGGTCTCACGACGCAAGGACGATTGGGACCGCCGGGTGAAGCTCGCTGAAACACTCGGCGCGCGCGTCATCACCGATCTTCGCGCCGGCGCGTCGTTTCCGACCGGCCATCCGCTGCACGGTCCGGCGCCACGGCCGAATTTGCCGCCCGCGTCGCAAGCCCTCATGCGCCAGGCGGACGTCATTCTCGCGCTCGATTGCGTCGATCTCGCCGGTGCGTTGCGCCTGACGGCCGCAGGCGGCGCTGCGAACGGCACCATCATCCATTGCTCCATCGACAGCTATGTCCATAACGGCTGGAGCATGGATCACCAGGCCCTGCCCACCGTCGATCTTAAGGTGCTGGCCGAGCCGGATGCGGTCATTGAAGCATTGTTGCCAACGCTCGAAGGTGCCACGGCCCAGGGCAAATGGGAGGGCGTCCTGCCGGCCTCTCATGCCACGCCGCCCCCCCCCGAACTGGGCGATCAGCCGATCTCCTACAAAGAACTGACTTATTGCCTCGCTCAGGCGCGCGCCGGGCGCCGGTTCACCATCGTGCGCGTCGGCCTGGGCTGGGCGAGCGAATACTACCCGTTTCACGAGCCGCTCGATTTTCTTGGTTGGGACGGCGGCGGCGGTCTCGGCGCCGGGCCGGGCATGGCGATCGGCGCCGGCCTGGCATTGCGCGAC
>MEQV01000167.1:4281-6609 GCA_001770355.1 Betaproteobacteria bacterium RIFCSPLOWO2_02_FULL_62_17 | reverse complement strand
TCATCGTCACCAACAATCGCTCCAACTTCAACGACGAGGTCCACCAGGAGGCCGTCGCCAGGGAGCGCAAACGCCCGCTCGAAAACAAATGGATCGGCATGCGCATCGACGACCCGTCGCTCGATCTGGTCAAATTGGCGAACGCCCAGGGAGTGGATGCCGTCGGGCCGGTGACGCGTGCGCGCGATTTGCCGCAAGCACTCGAGACGGCGATTCGTGCCGTCGCGGAGGGCCGCCCCTATCTTGTCGAGATCATCGTCACGCCGACGGGCAGTCCGCTGCTGAAACGTTCCTGAGGACGAAATCACCGCGCCGGAGCATTGCAGCGACGACTACTGTGCTTTGATGTTGGCTTCCTTGACAATCTTGGTGTAACGCGCAATCTCTTCCTGAATATAGGTGGCGAATTGCTCGGGATTGGACCCGACGGCATCAAACGCCTGAGCACCCAGGCGCTCGCTCGCAAGGGGAGATCGCACCGCCCTGGCTGTTTCGGCCGACAATTTTGCCGCGATGTCTCTGGGAAGTCCCGACGGACCCCAAAGCCCATACCAGGACACCATTTCAAAACCGGGCAGACCCGACTCCGCGACGGTAGGCACCTCGGGAAGGAATGAAACACGCTTGATGCTGCTGACTGCCAGCGGCTTGAGCTTGCCCGACTTCACATGCGGATAGGACGAGGGCATGGCGTCAATCATCACGCTCACCTGCCCACCCAGGAGATCGGTCAGCGCAGGCGCGGTGCCCTTGTAGGCGACGATGAGCAAATCGGGAATCCCGGCCTGTCGCTTGATGGTCTCCTCGGACAAATGTGAGGCCGAGCCCAGGCTGGAGGTGGCGAATGTGTATTTTTTGATGTCCGCCTTGGCGAGTGCGATGAATTCACGCAGGTTCCCGGCCGGAACCTTCGGGTTGGCAACCACCAGCAGCGGCACCGAGCCCAGATTGGACACCGGGGTGAAATTCCTTTGCACGTTGTATGGCATATCAGGCAGGAACAGCGGATTGATCACAAATATTGAAGCCTGCACCAGCAGCGTGTAGCCGTCGGGGGCGGATTTCGCCACAAAATCGCTGCCGATGATGCCGTTGGCGCCGGCCTTGTTCTCCACCCTGACCGTCTGGCCCATTTGTTCGGTGAGGCTTTGAGCAACAATGCGCGCAACCACGTCCACCGTGCCACCGGGTGGAAACGGAACGATGATTTGCACCGCCTTGCCGGGGTAACTTTGAGCATGCGCCAAGGACGCCAAGGCGAGCGCAGCGGGCAACACAACGCGTTTTATGATGCGTTTAACGATGGGCTTCATGTGATCTCCATGGCGAAGGACGACAAGCGCATTGCGTTCCTGCGCGGAATTTCAGGCCACCTTGGCCGGCTTGGCGTGGATGGTGTAGCCGTATTTCTTGTCCAGGCCCAGCGCCTGCACGATGCGCACGCCTCTGGCGAGAGCATCGCCCTCCAGGACTGCCAGCGGCTTGAGCTTGCCCGACTTCACATGCGGATAGGACGAGGGCATGGCGTCAATCATCACGCTCACCTGCCCACCCAGGAGATCGGTCAGCGCAGGCGCGGTGCCCTTGTAGGCGACGATGAGCAAATCGGGAATCCCGGCCTGTCGCTTGATGGTCTCCTCGGACAAATGTGAGGCCGAGCCCAGGCTGGAGGTGGCGAATGTGTATTTTTTGATGTCCGCCTTGGCGAGTGCGATGAATTCACGCAGGTTCCCGGCCGGAACCTTCGGGTTGGCAACCACCAGCAGCGGCACCGAGCCCAGATTGGACACCGGGGTGAAATTCCTTTGCACGTTGTATGGCATATCAGGCAGGAACAGCGGATTGATCACAAATATTGAAGCCTGCACCAGCAGCGTGTAGCCGTCGGGGGCGGATTTCGCCACAAAATCGCTGCCGATGATGCCGTTGGCGCCGGCCTTGTTCTCCACCCTGACCGTCTGGCCCATTTGTTCGGTGAGGCTTTGAGCAACAATGCGCGCAACCACGTCCACCGTGCCACCGGGTGGAAACGGAACGATGATTTGCACCGCCTTGCCGGGGTAACTTTGAGCATGCGCCAAGGACGCCAAGGCGAGCGCAGCGGGCAACACAACGCGTTTTATGATGCGTTTAACGATGGGCTTCATGTGATCTCCATGGCGAAGGACGACAAGCGCATTGCGTTCCTGCGCGGAATTTCAGGCCACCTTGGCCGGCTTGGCGTGGATGGTGTAGCCGTATTTCTTGTCCAGGCCCAGCGCCTGCACGATGCGCACGCCTCTGGCGAGAGCATCGCCCTCCAGGTTGCGCAGCGGCTTGCGCAGCGCG
>MEQV01000167.1:0-4254 GCA_001770355.1 Betaproteobacteria bacterium RIFCSPLOWO2_02_FULL_62_17 | reverse complement strand
AGGCTTTTCACCGCAACCGGATTGATGGCCGAGTAGTTGTAGTGCAAAAGGGGCAGCATGCCCAGATAGGTTTTCTTGAAGTTTTCCGCATCCTGGTAGGTCTTCCATGGCGTCGAGATGAGCGCCATTTCGGCCGGGATCAGGTTGCCGCCCATGTTGGCCGTGCCATGGCCACCCAGGCTCATGGTTGGCAACACCAGGCCGAGGGCAGGCGAATCGCAGCACATCACCGTCACATCGGGCCGCGCCGCCAGGATCTGCGCCACCTGTCCCACACGCGTGGTCGATTCCTTGTGGATGACAAAATTCGGGTGCTTGAAAATCCGCAGCAGATGATCCCAGTGCAGATCGGTCTTCACCCGCGGCGGATTGTTGTAGATCCCCAGCGGCAGATCGGTGGCGTCGGCCACCTCGAAATAGAAGCGCTCGATATCGTCTTCCGGGCCGCAGATGTAGGGCGGCGCGGCGATGATCGCGCCATCGCCGCCGTTGGCCTTCACCCACTTGACGTTGTCGATCACCTGGTCGGTGGTGTTGCCGGTGCAGCCGTAGAAGAATTTCATCTTCCCGGTTTTCATTTTTGCGGTCTCGACCACCAGCCGCTTTTTCTCCTCGGGCAGCAGCAGTGATGGCTCACCGGTCGAACCCATGAACAGCACGGCGACGCTGCCGTGATCCTCCTGGAATTTGAGCAGGGTACGGAAGGCGCCAAAATCGACGGAGCCGTCCTCGTTGAAAGGTGTGACGGTCGCCACGAACGAACCTTCTACGCGCAATTTAGCCATGCTGATCTCCTGATAATTCTGCCGGGCCGCTCGATCAGGCCCGTTTTTGGACACAAAGGTGGAAAAGCACTTTAGCTTTCGAGCGCCCACTGCGTCAAGGAAGATCGGCCTGCATTAAGGTCACGAGCGCAATAGCGTTAGACTGACCGCCACGCATCAAAGCAACGGACCGGACATGGATCTGGGTATTCAGGGCAGGAAAGCGCTGGTATACGGTGGCAGCCGCGGCATGGGTCGGGCGATCGCGCTGCGCCTCGCGCGTGAAAACGTGGCGGTAACCATTGCCGCGCGCACCCGGGAAACACTCGCTCGCGCCGCTGATGAGCTCACTGCACAGAGCGGAACTCCAGTGGCCTTCGTCGTCGCCGACATCACCAAACCGGAGGGGCGTGACGCCGCTTTGCGCGCCTGCCCGGAGCCCGACATCCTTGTCAACATTGCCGACGGGCCGGCACCGGGGGACTTCCGCGACTGGACGCGCGATGACTGGATCAGGGCGTGCGATTCAATGATGTTCGGACCGATACTGATGATGCAGGCAGTGGTGGACGGCATGGTGGCCAGAAGCTTCGGACGCATCATCAACATCAGTTCGCGCTCGGTGAAAACGCCGCAGGCAGAACTGGGCCTGTCCAACGGAGCGCGCTCCGGCCTGGTGGGATTTGTCGCCGGACTCGCGCGCCAGACCGTGCGGCATAACGTCACCATCAACAACCTGCTGCCCGGCGTGTTCGATTCGGACGCCCAAAAAACCCACATCCGCGGCATGCTCGAAGCAAACGGCAAAAGCTTCGAACAACTCTGGGAAGAGCGCGGCAAGTCCAATCCGGCTGGACGCTTCGGCCAAGTCGACGAACTCGGCGCCTACTGCGCGTTCCTGTGCTCGATACACGCCGGCTATATCACCGGGCAGAACCTGCTGATCGATGGCGGGGCTTACCCGGGAACTTTTTAGGCAAACGCTGCATATTTATATCTTTATGTAATATTTATTGGCAAATAAAGCAGGCATATCGGACATTCTATTTATGTAAAGATTTAAATTAGGACAGCTTCATAGACCCGCAAGTCGTTCGGCGAGAAGCAGCAGAAGACGACCTGTTGAATGTCTGTGAATTCCCTCAACGTGGAACGAACCGTTGCAACGGCGATTCTGGCTGCGGCTTCGACAGGGTAGCCGTAGACGCCGGTGCTGATGCTCGGGAAGGCGAGCGAGACAATGCCGTTGGCGGCGGCGAGCTCCAGTGAATGCCGGTAGCACGACGCCAGCAGCCCGGGTTCGCCGTCGTTTCCGCCATGCCAGACCGGGCCAACCGTGTGAATGATGTGCCTGGCAGGCAGCCGATAGCCCCTGGTGAGCTTGGCGTCACCGGTGCGGCACCCGCCCAGGAGGCGGCATTCCTGCAGCAACTCAGGGCCGGCGGCGCGATGGATCGCACCGTCGACGCCGCCGCCGCCAAGCAGCGAGGAATTCGCGGCGTTGACGATGGCGTCAACCGACAGAGTGGTGATGTCGGCCTGAAGCGCGTGAACAGTGGCGGGCATTGCGTGGGTGGGCTGGCGAGGCTGACCTGAGTAATTCCGCGCTAATGGTCCCGCCTCGCTTCAGGAGTGCGCTTCAGAATGGCGTCAATTTCTGCCTTATATGTTTGGACGTCATTTTGAAACGCCGCGATGCTAAGGTTCCAAGCCTCAATACCAACCCGGCATGCTTTCTTAGCCGCTTTCAAGTATTGCTTGTTCGCGAGGGTCTTCGGGTCGTCGAGGAGAGAATCAAGCATCGCTTTTTCGGTAGCCAGACTCATAAGACAGTTGGCAATTTGAGCTTCGGCTTCAGCCTTCGCCGCGGTCAGATCTCGGATTGCAGATATTGCTGAAGCGAGTTCGGGAGACTTGCGATTGTGAGACATTTTTGCTCGATTTGTTTCCATGGTGCACCCTCCTATGAAGATGCGCATATTTTCATGACCAGACTGCCTCAACCGGTGAGCCTGCAGAGACCCGTCGATAATCGGTATCGTTGTCACGTCGAAATATCGCCTTACGTTTGAATTGTGCGGCGCCGACAGGCGCACTAATGAATCGTTAGTCGCGTCTTGATAGGGCATGGCCGTAGATCCGTTGAGCGGCGGTACGATGCCCAAGGAGAGATGGATAAAAATGAATCTCGTGCTGATAGGCCGGCCATTGCCCAGATTTTTCTCGGCAACGAAAGGCAACTTCAGCCTCGACTGTCTCCATTTCGCGGAGTGGAGCGGGTTTTCCACCAATCTTCGCTGTCCACACGGATAGCGCCAATCTCTGCTTGAGCCCTTTCCATTTGTACCCGTGATACCCCCCTTTACCACTCGCTTTGAAGCCAAAATTCAGGCGCGTTGACATTGGTTGTTTAGAGATCCCGACATAGAAGAGAGCCCCAGCGTCCGAAAGCGTGTAGAGCTTGGCCAACCCATGCACGGTTGAAGGATTAGAGAAGGTGCAGACCCCAGCCTCTGAGTGCAGGCGGTATCTCCCTCCGTCGAGTAACTCGATTGTGAAATCTTGTGGCTTGTTAAGTACCATGGCGGGAGGTGGCTAACATCCGAATTGTGCGGCGCCGATCGGCGACCGCACCAATAACCAATTAGCTTTCACCTATGCTCCAAACGTCACAGTGAATTGGGGTGGTCGACCATTGACGCCGAAGACCAGCTTAGACGGCAACTCTTTGCACCAAACGTAGTAACTTTCGGTTGGTGTGCTTTGATTTCCCGCTTGCATGAGGAACATTGAATTGTCTGAACTTGGGCCGTCGCCGCAATTCGTGAGCATTCCGGAATCAGTCAGAACATCTCGCGGCACCTGCCGATTTAGTCCTCAATTGGAATTGAAATATACCTGTAACCCATGCCTACCGGACATTTCCACAATTTATTTATTAAGAATTTACTACCTATCTCCGACACAAACTGGCTTCCACTTTCTTGACGCCTTAAAGCATTGTCCGTCTCTTGCCTGATCTCGCGCCCGTGACGCGCCTGAGCTTGGCGGTTGCATTCTCCTTGCCACCTAGATCGCCAAGACCTTGCAACACGATTTCCTCGCCCTGCTTGGTGTGGATGACCAAAAATAATTCGGCACCGGCGGCGCGCACATATCGTTGCAAGGTTGAAAGCAGCAGGTCGGTTCGGTTTTCCAATTGGGCCACGGCCACCTGACCAATCCCGAATTCGCGCGCGATCGCGATTCGCGTTTTGCTCATTGCCTTGTGAATCTCATTCATTGAATCGGTATGACCAATCATCTCGCGCGCGAGCCGTGCGGCTTTGGTTTCGATTCGACCACGCCGCGCCTTGGGCAGGCCAGCGATTGCGGCATCAACGCTGCGTCCCATCTTTCCTCTCGTAATTTTTTTGGTCAAAACCTCGGGCTCTGTATTGAATTCGTCACGGAACAGTACGTCCCGGATCACGTTCCGTTCGATCTAAAG
>MEQV01000166.1:5400-8371 GCA_001770355.1 Betaproteobacteria bacterium RIFCSPLOWO2_02_FULL_62_17 | reverse complement strand
AGATGGACCGCTGGGGGAAGGTGATACGGGATAACAGGATCACGCTGGAATAGTTCGACCCTTGGCGCAAAATACGTTCTACAAGAACACCCTGGAGTTGAAAAGTCCCAATTCCATCGAATTCGATGGAATTAAATTGGGCGAATTCGCCAAAAATAGAACGATGTCCCGTTGGATTCATGGGTCAAGCGACCTACGGATTCAAGGGAATATCGTTCGAATGTGAATTTCTGCGGTCGAATGGCGATACTTTGCGAACTCTCGTCAAACACTTGACTGAATTGATCATGTGAGAAAACTATTAAATACAGTATGTTATGATATTTATATGAATATTATGCAACTTATAAAATTATTGTAAATTCCATAAACTCAATATAAAATCTGCAGATGGATCCAGTCAGAAACCCATTTGCACCAGGTGCCGGCACGCCGCCGCCTGAGTTGGCCGGTCGCGATGAATTGCGCGAGACCGTTCGAATTGCCCTAGACCGAGTACGGCTTGGTCGACCGACAAAGAGCATTTTGATGGTAGGGCTGCGAGGCGTTGGCAAAACGGTTTTGCTAGACCGTATGAGGGAAGATGCGGAAAAAGTGGGAATCCAGACAATGCGCGTGGAGGCGCCTGAGAGTCGATCGCTTCCGGCCATTCTCGCCCCTCAAATACGTCAAGCACTGTTGCGACTATCGAGAAACGAGCAGGCCAAGGACTTCGCCAAGCGCGCCTTGCGGGGACTCGCCGGTTTTGCGAAAGCATTGAAACTCAAATATCAGGACATCGAGGTTGGCTTCGATTTCGATCCGGAGCCCGGCTTGGCCGACAACGGCGATCTGGAGCACGATTTGCAGGCTTTGCTGGAAGCATCTGGCGAAGCCGCACAAAAAGCCGGGACCGCGCTGGTTATATTCGTCGATGAGTTGCAATACGTTGAAGAAAACGAACTGGCAGCCCTGATCACGGCGTTGCATCGCGCGGCGCAGCGCCGTTTACCTGTAGTGCTGGTCGGCGCCGGACTGCCGCAGTTGAGGGGACGGATGGGCAGGGCAAAATCCTATGCTGAACGCCTTTTCGATTTTCCCGAGATCGGTCCACTCTCCCCGGCGGCTGCGCAGACGGCGATCGCCAAGCCTGCAGAAGCGGAAGGGGTGAAGGTGAATGGAGACGCCTTGGAACGCATCGTCCATGAAACCCATGGTTATCCTTATTTCCTGCAGGAATGGGGGAAGCACGCCTGGGACATCGCAAGGCTTTCTCCCATCACCCTGGGAGACGTTGCGGCGGCATCGACTTCGGCGGTCGCGGCACTCGATGAGAGTTTTTTCCGGGTTCGATTCGATCGTTTGACTCCATTGGAGAAAAGGTATCTTCGGGCGATGGCCGAACTTGGCTCGGGTCCACACCGTTCCGGCGACATTGCAGAACAATTGAAGCGTGACGTGACGGCCCTGGGACCGACTAGAAACCAATTGATCGCCAAAGGCATGATTTGGAGCCCGAGCCACGGGGATACAGCGTTCACCGTGCCCTTGTTCGACGAGTTTATGCGTCGAATCATGCCTGGGGACGACTGGAGAACGTAGTCGGCCGAAACACTTGAGTGACAACTGCCCTGTCTGTTGGTGAAATTACGGAGATGCGCGAAACCACCCGTGGATTGGACGCCGGTTTGATCAGCAAACGCCGGATGGGCGAGTTCGAGGCGCTGTGCAACCTGGAGGTCGGTGAGATGGCGCCGAAACAAATCAAACTGCTGCGCGAAAAAGCGAACATCAGCCAGTCCGTGTTTGCGGCCATCCTCAATACCAGTCTGTCCACCGTTCAGAAGTGGGAGATTGGCGACAAAAGGCCCAGCGGCACTTCATTGAAGTTGCTCTCGCTGATCCAGCGAAAGGGACTGGAAGCTGTTTTGTAGGTATCAATCGCGACGACCGCATCGGGCATCCCCAATTACATTAAGGACTACGTCTCCTTGAATCAGTTCGCGCCATAGGAATATCGATGCCCAAGACCAGCAAAACGACCATAGATGTACAGGGAACCGCTGTCACGGTTCTCAGCCAAGCCAGCGATGACTATATTTCTCTGACGGACATCGCCAAACACAAAGAACCGGATCGATCCGACCACGTCATCCAGAATTGGATGAGAAACCGTAATACCATCGAGTTTTTAGGCGTATGGGAGCGGCTGAATAACGCCAGTTTTAAACCCCTCGAATTCGAGGGGTTTAAAACCAAGGCTGGACTCAACAGCTTTGTCTTGACGCCACGCCAATGGATAGACGCGACCCATGCCAGCGGCCTGGTCTCCAAGTCCGGCCGTTACGGCGGTACCTACGCCCACAGAGACATCGCCTTTGAATTCGCCTCCTGGATATCGGTCGAATTCAAGCTCTACCTCATCAAGGAATTCCAGCGCCTCAAGGAAGACGAGAGCCGCCGCTTGTCCCTAGCCTGGAACCTGAACCGTACCCTTTCCAAGCTCAACTACCGCATCCACACCGACGCCATTCAGGCGCATCTGATTCCAGCCGCAGTCACCCCGGCACAGGCTGCCATCACCTACGCCAGTGAAGCCGACCTCCTTAATGTCGCCCTGTTTGGCCAAACTGCTAAACAGTGGCGCGACGTCAACCCCAAGCTGGAAGGCAACATGCGGGAGTACGCCACAATCGAGCAATTGCTGGTGCTCGCCAATATTGAGGGCATGAACGCCGAACTCATTCATATGGGGCTGTCACAGGGGGAACGCCTCAGACGCCTCAACGAAATAGCCATCCGCCAGATGCAGTTGCTCACCTCTGCGCCGGCCATCAAGCAACTCAAGGGATAGCCCGTGCTCGACACCGACACCAAACGCCGCATCGACAGCGCCCGCGACATTCTCGTCGGCAAGGTGCCCGACCCCAAGTCCCAGGTCGAACAGATCACCATCGCCCTGATCTACAAGTTCATGGCCGACATGGACGCC
>MEQV01000166.1:3732-5386 GCA_001770355.1 Betaproteobacteria bacterium RIFCSPLOWO2_02_FULL_62_17 | reverse complement strand
AACTCGGCGGCAAGCGGAAGTTCTTCACCGGGGACTACGCCCGCGGATATCATCGGCCGGCTCAACATCGAAACCGTCAAAGTGCTCGCGACAGCCGATCTGAGATTGATCGCGGCGACCGCATCGGGCAAGCGGATCGCCCGGTCCGGTCAACGTCGAGAATGTGGCCGTGACGGTAAGACGTGCGGAAGCGAGGCACGCAGTAGCGGCGGCCCGAACCCATTAAGGCGCAGTCAGCATCGCCGAAGAGGTAATTTTCGCGGTAAGCGCACAAGGCGAATCGACCAAGAACAAGCATCCACACCGGTTTCCAGGCGATATGCAAATTTAAGGTCTACAAAAACACCGCCGCTGACACCTGAAACCTTGCCGCCATTTTCTTCGCCAGCGCCTTACTGATCCCTCGCCGCCCCGACAGGATGTCGCTGATCGTTCCCTGCGAAGCAATACCAATACCAGATAGATCGGATTGACTCAGACCGTGCTCTTCCATCAAGTAGCGCAACACCTGGCGCGGCTCCGCCTCCGGCATGGGCGCCTGCCGCTTCTCATAGGAATTTATCATTTCACCGAGAGCCTCGACCAGACCCGCCAATTGATGCGCCTGGTTCGCGCCGCCGGCATCGAGCAAGCGGTTCAAGTGTCCAACAGCCGCTTCATACCCGACTTTCGTGGTGATCGGCTTAAGCGGCACCAATTCGCAAAGTGCACGGTAGCGCTTGGCAATTTTGTCGATTTCATTGGCGCCCATCATGGTCTCCAGTAGTAGTACTCGGCACGTGCGCAATGCTACCAGCAGGCGCGGCAGCTTAGGCCAGTAATTCCGACCGTTACGCTTGACGTAATGCCTAAGGCGTCCACACGTACCTTCCCGGTGGTATCAAGCATCGGTCCTCGGTTTGTTTCGTGGCCTAAGCCACAAAGGCACGGTCGATGCCGCTAGAATGCGTGGCCTAAGAGATTCCCGCGTAATACCAATTAGCCAAGACCGAGCATCCACGCGGTTTCCCAGCCAGTTTGCGTCACGTAAAACAGGAGAACGATCCAGATCGTCAATAGCCTACGAGTTTTTGCGGATGAACACCTTCACCATATCCGCATCAGCGTCCATGACTTCGAACCGCTGCGGTCGGTTCTCGATGTCGGCGTAAGCGGCAGGACGTTCAGGGTCGCGGCCCAGCGCTTCGCGAATGGTGTCGGCGAATTTCACGGGCAGCGCCGTCTCCAGGCAAATAAGCGGATCACCAGGTTCCCGACGTTCAAGCCCCACCTTCACGCCATCGGCGGTATGGGTGTCGATCATCGCGCCGTACTTCTCCCAGACCATGCGAATCGTGGCGAGGCGGTCGGCGTGCGTGCTCGAACCGGACACAAAACCTGTTTCCGTGATTTGCCTGAAGGCGACGCTTTTCGATATGTCGAAAGCGCCCTCTTTCTCGACGCTGGACCAGAGCTTTGCCAGCGCGGCTGCGTCGCGTCCGAGCAAATCCAGAACATAGCGCTCGAAATTGGACGCCTTGGAAATGTCCATCGACGGGCTGCTGGTGGCGTGCACTTCGGCCGCGCCGCGCACGCGGTAACAGCCGGTGCGGAAGAACTCATCGAGCACATCATTTTCGTTGGTCGCGCAGATCAAGCGGCGGATCGGCAGCCC
>MEQV01000166.1:0-3678 GCA_001770355.1 Betaproteobacteria bacterium RIFCSPLOWO2_02_FULL_62_17 | reverse complement strand
GGCGAAGGACACCTGCTCGGCATCGCTTTTGGTCACCGCGAAGTAAGCCTTGAAGTAGTACACGATCTGCGCGGCGATGCGCGCCCAGTTGATCGAATTCACGGTGCCGATGCGGTATTGCGCCTTAAAGGCCTGGTCGTTGCCGATGGCCTTGACGATGTCCTGGCAGTCGTCGAACACGCCGCGCACCGCGATATTGAATATGTTCGGATCGGCCAGGGAAAACATCTGCGCGGTCTGGAACGGGCTCATGCGTCCCTGCGGCGAGAGCATGAACACGCGTATGCCGCGCTTGCCGCGCATCGCGTACTCGGCGGCCGAGCCCGTATCCCCCGAGGTGGCACCCAGGATGTTCAGGGTTTGACCGCGTTTTGCCAGCGCGTACTCGAACAGGTTGCCCAGCAACTGCATTGCCAGGTCCTTGAAGGCGAGCGTGGGTCCGTTGGAAAGGCAAAGGATATGCAGCCCCGGTTCCAGATTTTTCACCGGCACGATGTCGGCGCTGCCGAAAACGGCGGCGGTGTAGGTGCGGTCGGTCAGGCTGCGAAGATCGGCGCTCGGAATGTCATCGGCAAACTTCGACAGCAGCGCGAAGGCGAGTTGCGCATAGTTCATCTGCCGCATCGCGGCAAGTTCCGCCGCCGCAATGCGCGGATAGGCATCGGGAACATACAGTCCGCCGTCGGGCGCCAGGCCTTCGAGCAATATATCGGTAAAGGTCTGCGGTGCTGCACCGCCGCGGGTGCTGACGTATTTCATGCCGTCGGTCAGTTCAGTTCTTCGAGCCGGATGCGCGTCACCTTTCCGGTCACCACCGGCAGCGCCTCGATCGTCGCCATGGCCGCGTTGATCTGGCGCTCGCGCGTCTGGTGGGTGAGCATGATGATGTCCACCTGCTCCTCCCCGGCCCCCGGCTCCTTCTGCACCATGGCATCGATGGAGATGGAAAGATCTGCAAGGATGCGCGTGATGTCGGCGAGCACCCCGGGCCGATCCACCACCCGCATGCGCAGGTAATAAGACGTCACCACCTCCTCCATCGGCAGGATGCGCGTGCCGGCAAGCTGGTCGGGCTGGAACGCAAGGTGCGGCACGCGATGGTCCGGGTCGGCGGTATGCAGGCGCGTAATGTCAACCAGATCCGCCACCACCGCGCTGGCGGTGGGTTCGGCGCCAGCGCCCGCGCCGTAGTACATGGTCGCGCCCACGGCGTCACCCTTCACCAGCACGGCATTCATCACGCCCTCGACATTGGCGATGAGCCGCTTGCTGGGAATCAGCGTCGGATGCACGCGCAGCTCGATGCCCTCCGGCGTGCGGCGCGTGATACCGAGCAGCTTGATGCGATAGCCGAGTTCCTCGGCGTAGCGGATATCCTGCTGGGTGAGCTTCGCGATGCCCTCGGTATAGGCCTTCTCGAACTGCATCGGGATGCCGAAGGCGATGGCCGACATGATGGTGAGCTTGTGCGCGGCGTCCACGCCTTCGATGTCAAAAGTGGGATCGGCCTCGGCGTAGCCCAGGCGCTGCGCTTCTTTCAAAACCGTATCGAAGGCGAGGCCCTTGTCACGCATCTCCGAAAGAATGAAATTCGAGGTGCCGTTGATGATGCCGGCAATCCACTCGATGCGATTTGCCGTCAGCCCCTCGCGCAGCGCCTTGATGATGGGAATGCCGCCGGCCACCGCCGCCTCGAACCCCACCATCACGCCCATTTTCTGCGCCGCGGCGAAAATCTCGTTGCCGTGCGTGGCAAGCAGCGCCTTGTTGGCGGTCACCACGTGCTTGCCGTTGGCGATGGCCTTCAACACGAATTCCTTGGCGGCGGTATAGCCGCCGATCAGTTCGATCACGATATCGATGTCCGGGTCCGTGACCACGTCGTTGGCATCGGCGGTCAGCCGCGCCTTGCCGCCGGTGACTTTCTTTGCGCGTGCCTGGTCCTTGTCCGCCACGGCGGTGATCACGATGCCGCGGCCGGCGCGGCGGGTGATCTCCTCCTGGTTGCGCGCCAGCACATCCCAGGTGCCGCCCCCGACGGTGCCAATTCCCAGCAATCCCACATTAATCGGTTTCATTTTATTTATCCGGTGGCGTGACGTTTACGGTAGCCGTCGAGGAACCGGGCTATGCGCCCGAACGCCTCGGTAAGGTCGTCGCTGTTGGGCAGGAACACCGCGCGGAAATGGTCGGTGCGCGGCCAGTTGAAACCGGTGCCCTGCACCACCAGCACTTTCTGCTCCTCCAGCAATTCAAGGATGAACTGCTGGTCGTCCTTGATCGGGTACATCTTCGGGTCGAGCTTGGGGAACAGATATAAAGCGGCCTTCGGCTTGACGCAGGTGACGCCGGGAATCTGCGTGATGAGCGAATGGGCGAGATCGCGCTGGCGGCACAGCCGCCCTGTCGGCGCCACCAGATCGTTGATGCTCTGGTATCCCCCCAGCGCCGTCTGGATCGCATACTGTCCCGGCGCATTGGCGCAAAGGCGCATGGACGCCAGGATGTCCAGCCCCTCGATGTAATCGCGCGCATGCTGTTTTTCGCCGGAGATCACCACCCAGCCGCTGCGGTAACCGCAAGCACGGTAGTTCTTGGACAGACCGTTGAAACTGAGAAACAGGACGTCATCGGCGAGCGAAGCGATCGATGTGTGCGTGCACCCGTCGTAGAGCGTCTTGTCGTAGATCTCGTCGGCCATCACGATCAACTGGTGCCGGCGCGCGATCTCGACCAGTTCCAGCAGCAGTGATTTCGGGTAAAGCGCTCCGGTGGGATTATTGGGGTTGATGATCACCATGGCACGGGTGCGCGGCGAGATTTTCGCGCGGATATCGGTAAGATCCGGCGCCCAGTCCGCAGCCTCGTCGCAAAGGTAGTGCACCGGCTTGCCGCCGGCCAGGCGCACCGCCGCCGTCCACAGCGGATAATCGGGCGCAGGGATCAGCACTTCGTCGCCGTCGTCGAGCAGGCCCTGCATTGACATTACGATCAGTTCCGAGACGCCGTTGCCGATGATAATGTCATCGAGTTCCACACCGGGAATATTCTTCGACTGGCAGTACTGCATGATGGCCTTGCGAGCCTGGAACAAACCCTTGGAATCGGTATAGCCCGAGGCGTTGGACAAGTTGACGATGACGTCGTGGCGCACTTCATCGGGTGCGTCAAATCCGAACGGCGCGAGGTTGCCGATATTGAGCTTCAGGATGCGCTGCCCCTCTTCCTCCATCTCGCGGGCGCGCGCCAGCACCGGGCCGCGTATGTCATAACAGACATCAGCCAGCTTCGAGGATTTGCGAATCGGCTTAAACATTGATGTATTTCCTGATCTATGCGTTGGGTGACTAAAATTTTGTTGGACTGCGCCCCGAGCACGTAACGCGCTACGCGCCAAGTCGAGCACTCGCCTAGAGTAGCGCGGTAACCTTACGCTGCAGTGCAATAGACATAAAAGTTATAATGTTCCCCGACACTTAGCGCAACTTGTAAAAAAACAGCAGCGGCGTCCCGCAACGCTCATCACGGCGGGATTGGCGCCGTTCGTAAAACCTGTCCAGGCAACAACCCGCTATCGTGAAACTGCACCTCACCCAAAGCGGCAACACCCATGTCATCACCGGATACGGCGAGGGCTATATCGAGGTCAATAAGCAGCGCCATGAGCGCTCGCTGGTG
>MEQV01000165.1:516-5073 GCA_001770355.1 Betaproteobacteria bacterium RIFCSPLOWO2_02_FULL_62_17 | reverse complement strand
CGCGGTTTCCAGCTCCTTGACGAACAGGCCCTTGCCGCCGATCTTGGAGAGGCTCACATCCAGGATCCGGTCGCCCTGCGTGGTCATGCCAAGAATTTCAACCTCGCACGCCGGATACAGCCGCAGCAATATCTCCCTCACGTGCCGCGCCTGCCACAGGGCAAGCCGGCTTTCGCGGGAAGCAATGACAAGGCGATTGATGTTCAAGCGGCTGTGGACGGTTGGGGAAACTGGCGGGCGCGTCTTGCGTCTGGGAAGGGTCGCGTGCGGATGTTTACGACAGTGGCAATATTAACATGCACGCTGTGCACCCCTGCGCCAACGCTGCCGCAGCTTCTTCGGATCAGCGTTTCACCAGGGGCTTGATCACGCTCCACTGGCGCCGGCTTACCGAGATCGGCTCGGCATACCCTTCCAGGCGTACCGCCCACTGGCCGCCTTCCTCGTCGTCCGCGCCGGCTCGGAGACGTTCGGCGCCACGGATAAGATCCGCCGCGACCAGGCAGTTGCGATGCACCCTCACAAATCTGCCCCCGGACTCCTGTTCGATCTGGTTCAACGAGTCCTCGATCAGGAACTCGCGCTCGCGCGTGTGCACGGTGACGTACTTCAACTCAGCCTTGAGGAACAGCACCTCCTGCACCGGAATCAAATGAACGCGGCCGCGTTCGGCCGAACTGAAGTAGCGCCGCGGGCCGGGATCGGCGCGCGCCAGTTGCTCACGCTCAGGACCCCCGCTACCGGCGAACCTGGCCAGGGCCGCTGTCAGGCGCGCGCGGCGCACCGGCTTGAGCAGGTAGTCAATGGCGTTGACTTCGAATGCCTGCACCGCATACTGATCATGCGCGGTGACGAAGATCACCCCGGGCGGATTTTCCAATACTTGCAAATGCCGCGCGAACTCGATGCCGCTCATGCCCGGCATGTGGATATCCACAAGCGCGAGTTGCGCCTGGCAATCGGGAATCAGCGCCAGCGCCTGCACGCCGCCGGCGGCCTCGCCGACCACGCGGCTGGGCACATCGGCCGAGCAATCGGCGAGAATCTCGCGCAGACGCTCGCGCGCCGGCGCTTCGTCATCCACAATCAGAATGCGCAATGGCTCGCTCATGGCGCGGCTTCGCCCACGGTGCGCCACGGAATGCCGATGAGAATCCGGAAACGCTTATCGACAATCGAGGTTTCCAGCGTCGCCTCGACGTCGAAATGCAGCGCCAGGCGCTCCCCGATGTTCTCCAGCGCCATGCGGTTGCCCTGGCGGTGCTGATGCTGCGGCCAGTAGGGATTGAACAGCGCAAGGAGCAACTGATCGCCCGCGCGGCGCACGCTGATCTCGATTCTGCCGGGCTCGGTTCCCGGTTCGATGCCGTGATAGACGGCATTCTCCACCAGCGGCTGCAACAGCATCGGCGGCAGCAGCGCCGGCCCGCACAGCGGGTCCACGCTCCAATCGACGATGAGGCGATCCCCCAGGCGCAGCAGCTCCAGATCCAGATAACGCCGGGTGAGCGTCACCTCCTCATCGAGCGTCACCAGGTAACGGTTGTCGGTCATCACGCTGCGAAACAATTCCGCCATGTCCTCCAGCGCGGTCTCGGCGCGGCGCGGGTCGCGGCGGATCAGGGAAAGCACGGCATTGATGCTGTTGAACAAGAAATGCGGCCGGATCCTTGCCTGCAGCGCCTGCAGCCGCGCCTCGGCCAGCGCCGGCGAAAAGGCGCGCTCGCGCAGCGAGAAATAGGCAGCCAGGGTGAGGCACAGCAGCAGCGCGTAGCCGGCACTCCAGGCCGCTTCGGCCTGTCCCAGACCCAGGGCTTTCAGGCCTGCGGCAACGCCAGCGGCGATCGCGGCCGCGACCAGCAACACCAGCGCAAGGCCCAAGAGGTAGTTCAGCCTCCGCAACCACCGGCCCAGAACATGCAGGCAGACCAGCGTGGCGAGCAAAGGCGGTTCCAGCGTCGTGGCGATGAGCGCGAACTGATCGAGCGCTTCGAACAGGGTGCCGGAGCGCAACAGGGCAGCGATCAGGCCGGCGAAATTCGCGGCCAGCAGCACCCGGGTCACCACCCCCAGATTGCGGAAATCGGGGAGGTTGCCGAACGTTTGCCTTATACTCTTGGGGTTGTAAGCGTTCAATGAAAGCGCGGGCCGGTTTAACGCGATGGAACCTGCCGGTTGCAGGTCGCTCACTCGTTCCGCTCCATTCTATGCCAAGAAAATCCCCTCCCTCCAGAAACAAGTCCCGCCGGGCAGCCGGCCGCAAGGCGGCATGGTCGGGCCGCTTCGCGGAGCCGGTGTCCGAACGCGTCAAGCGCTATACCGCGTCGGTCGGCTTCGACCGCCGCCTGGCCGCCGAGGACATCCGCGGCTCGCTCGCGCATGCGCGCATGCTCTGCGCCGCCGGCATTATTACCCGCCGGGATCTGGCCGCGATCGAGCGCGGCATGAAGACCATCAGCCGCGAGATCGAGGCGGGCAAATTCGCCTGGTCGCTGGATGACGAGGACGTGCATCGGAACATTGAACGGCGCCTCACCGCGCTGGCCGGCGATGCCGGAAAACGCCTGCACACGGCGCGCTCGCGCAACGATCAGGTGGCCACGGACGTGCGCCTGTGGCTGCGCGGCGAACTCGACGGCATCGTCGCGCTCCTCGCCGCGCTGCGCCGCGCGCTGGCGAGCCTCGCGCTCGAGCATGCCGCGCTGATCATGCCAGGGTTCACCCACATGCAGGTGGCGCAGCCGGTGACCTTCGGCCACCACCTGCTTGCCTATTGCGAAATGTTCGGGCGCGACCTGCAGCGCCTGGTCGATGGCAGGAAACGGCTCAACCAGCTTCCCCTGGGCGCCGGCGCCCTGGCCGGCACCACATTTCCGATTCGCCGCGACCGGGTGGCGCGCGAACTGGGCTTCGAGGGCATCTGCGCCAATTCAATCGACGCGGTGTCGGACCGCGACTTTGCCATCGAGTTCTGCGCCGGCGCCGCGGTGGCCATGATGCATCTGTCGCGCTTCTCCGAAGAACTGGTGCTGTGGATGAGTCCGCGCTTTGGGTTTATAAGCCTGCCGGACCGCTTCTGCACCGGCTCGTCGATGATGCCGCAGAAGAAAAATCCGGATGTCCCCGAGCTCGCCCGCGGCAAGACCGCCCGCGTCTACGGCGACCTGATGGCCCTGCTCACCCTGATGAAGGGCCAGCCGCTCACCTACAACAAAGACAACCAGGAGGACAAGGAGCCGCTGTTCGATGCCGTCGATACGCTGCGCGAAACACTCGCGATTTTCGTGGAAATGGTGCCGGGCATCGGCGTCCATCCGCAACGCATGCTGGCCGCGGCGCGCGAGGGCTATGCGACCGCCACCGATCTGGCCGACTACCTGGTAAAAAAAGGCGTGCCGTTTCGCGACGCGCACGAAGCCGTGGCGCGCGCGGTGCGCCACGCCGAAAGCGCCGGCTGCGAGCTCGCCGGCCTGCCGCTCGCGGACTTGCGCAGCTTCTCCCCGGCCATCGGCGCCGACGTGCGCCGGGTGCTGACCCTGGAAGGTTCTGTTGGCGCGCGCAAACATCCGGGGGGCACGGCACCCGCGCAAGTGCGTGCCGCCGCGCGTCGGGTACTGCGGCAGACCACCTAGTCTCTATGGGGCGGTCATGACCGAACCCTTGCAACGCATCGGCAAATTCGAGGTCAAGCGCAAGCTGGGTGAAGGCGCCACCAGCGAGGTCTACCTTTGCGATGATCCGTTCAACAATCGTGAGGTAGCCGTCAAGGTGATATTCGAGGATCGGCTGGAACAGTCCGATAACGGACGGCTGACTCGGAAACTCTTCATCACCGAAGCCTCGCTTGCCGGCAAGCTCAACCACCCGCACATCGTGCAGATCTTCGACGCGGTGGTGAGCGACGATCTGTCCTATATCGTGATGGAATATGTGCCCGGCGGGACGCTCGAACAGTGTTGCCAAAAGGACTCGCTGCTGCCCATCGACAAGGTCGTCGAGATCATCTTCAAGTGCACGCGCGCGCTGGATTTCGCCAACCGCATGGGCGTGACCCACCGCGACATCAAGCCGGCGAACATCATGGTGTCGGGAGAAACCGACATCAAGATTTCCGATTTTGGCGCGGCGCTAATGTCCAGCGTAGACCAGACCCAGGTCTCGGGCATAGGCTCGCCCGCCTACATGTCGCCGCAGCAGATCAAGGAGCATCCTCTCAACCATCAGACCGATATCTATTCCCTGGGCGTGGTGATGTTCCAGTTGCTGACTGGCGAATTGCCGTTCCAGGCTTCCAACAACTATTCGATGATGTACCAGATCACCAACGTCGAACCGCCGCTTGCCTCCTCCCTGCGCAAGGAGATTCCGATTTCAGTGGACAAGATCGCGCGCAAAGCCATGCAAAAGGATCTGGAGCGCCGCTATGAAACCTGGGAGGCGTTCTCTTACGACCTGGCCGAAGCCTTCCGCAGCGGCAACCTGGGCGAGCAAAGCGAGGAAGTCGCCGACAGCGAAAAATTCAACACCATGCGCTCGCTGGCGTTTTTCGACGAGTTC
>MEQV01000165.1:0-441 GCA_001770355.1 Betaproteobacteria bacterium RIFCSPLOWO2_02_FULL_62_17 | reverse complement strand
GACGGTGACAAGGGGGATTTTTTCTGCGTGCTCGCGCAGGGCGAAGTGAAAGTGACCAAGCGCAAGAAACTGCTCAATATCCTCGCGTCCGGGGAATGCTTCGGCGAGATGGCCTACCTTTCAAGAACCGGCAACGAACGCAGCGCCGATGTCTCCACCATGAGCGAGTCGCGCGTCATTCGCATCCGCACCGACGACCTCGAAACCTCCTCCGAAGCCTGCCGCCACCGCTTCGACCGCGCCTTCATGGGAATACTGGTGGAGCGCCTGGCGCTCGCCAACACGCGCCTTATCTCTGTTTGAGCGACGGATTTCCGCCACAACGCGCAAGCGCTGCGCAGGGTTTGGGGTGAGGGTGAGTGGGGCCGAAACGAAAATGCGGAACCCGAACCCCAAACCCGGAGCGGCGCGTTGGCAACGCAGCTAAGCTACGCGCCCTTC
>MEQV01000164.1:9215-9418 GCA_001770355.1 Betaproteobacteria bacterium RIFCSPLOWO2_02_FULL_62_17 | reverse complement strand
ATATATACTGTCTCATCGCGGCCGGACATATCCGGCCGCGGCGATGTTAGAGGAGCGAGGAGACGCAATGGCAAGTGTGCGGGTCAAAGGCCCCCAGGACTTGGGGGCGGCAGTGGTATTCATTGCTATCGGCGTCGCCGGCCTGGTATTGGGTGAGGAGCTTGCCTTCGGCTCGTCGGCGAAAATGGGACCGGGCTACTTCC
>MEQV01000164.1:8650-9172 GCA_001770355.1 Betaproteobacteria bacterium RIFCSPLOWO2_02_FULL_62_17 | reverse complement strand
GTTGATCCACGCCTTCATCGTCGCCGGCCCGAAGATCGAACGCGTGCAATATCGGCCCACCATTTTGATCGTCGTGTCCATACTTGCCTTCGGCTATCTGATTGCGCTGCTGGGTCTGGTGATCACCTCGCTCATCATGACAGTGGTCGCGGCCTATGCGCAGCGCCAGGTGAAGCTGCGCGAGTACCTGTGGCTGGGCGCGGGGCTGGCGCTGTTTTCCGTGCTGGTGTTCGTCTACGGCCTGTCGCAACCCTTGCAGGTCTGGTGGTGGGCGACCTGATGGATTTCAACATAATCGGCAACCTTGCGACCGGCTTCGGCGCGGCGCTGTCGCTGCAAAATCTCTGGTTCGCTTTCATGGGGGTGATGCTGGGCACGCTGATCGGCGTGCTGCCGGGCATCGGGCCGATACCGACCATCGCCATGCTCCTGCCGGTCACCTTCGGCCTCGACCCGTTGTCCTCGCTCATCATGCTGGCGGGCATCTATTACGGCGCGCAATACGGCGGCTCCACCACCTCG
>MEQV01000164.1:0-8637 GCA_001770355.1 Betaproteobacteria bacterium RIFCSPLOWO2_02_FULL_62_17 | reverse complement strand
TGCCCGGCGAAGCCAGCTCCATCGTCACCACCCTCGATGGTCATCCGATGGCCAAGCAGGGGCGCGCCGGCGCGGCGCTTTCGGTCGCAGCGCTGGGCTCGTTCTTCGCCGGATGCGTGGGCACGGTTTTCATCGCCGCATTCGGGCCGGTGCTCTCCAAGCTCGCGCAGGAATTCAATTCGCCGGATTATTTTTCGCTGATGGTGCTGGGCCTGGTGATGGCGGTGGTGCTGGCGCACGGCTCGGTGGCCAAGGCGATCGGCATGGTGCTGGTGGGGCTGCTGCTGGGCCTGGTGGGCACCGATGTCAACAGCGGGGTGACGCGCTATACCCTGGGCATTTCGGAAATCTGGGACGGCATCGATTTCCTGCCGCTGGTGATCGGTCTGTTCGGCATCGTCGAAATCATTCGCAATCTGGAACTGAGCTCGATCCCGCGCACGCCGATAAGCACCAAAATTCGCGATTTATGGCCCAGCAAAAAGGATTTTGATGAAGCCTGGCCCGCGGTGCTGCGCGGCACGGCGCTGGGCTCGATATTGGGCATTCTGCCCGGCGGCGGCGCGGTGCTCGCGTCGTTTGCCAGCTACACCATGGAGAAGAAAATCGCCAAGGATCCCAGCCGCTTCGGCAAGGGCGCCATCGAAGGCGTGGCCGGGCCGGAATCGGCGAACAACGCGGCCGCGCAGACTTCCTTCATACCGCTTCTGACCCTGGGATTGCCCTCGAATGCCATCATGGCGATCATGATGGGCGCGATGATCATCCATGGCATCCAGCCCGGGGCCGCGGTCATGACGCGGCACCCGGAACTATTCTGGGGCATGGTCGCCAGCATGTGGATTGGGAACGCCATGCTGCTGGTGATCAACCTGCCGCTGGTGGGCATCTGGGTGAAGCTGCTCACCGTGCCCTACCGGCTGCTTTATCCCGCGATCCTGCTGTTTTGCGTGATCGGCGTGTTCAGCACCAACAACAACACGGCGCAATTGGTCCTGACGGCGATATTCGCGGTATTCGGCTACATTCTGCTGCGCTTTGGCTGCGAGCCGGCCCCGTTGGTGCTGGGCTTTGTGCTCGGGCCCATCATGGAGGAGAATCTGCGCCGCGCGCTGGTATTTTCGCGCGGCGATCCGATGATCTTTATTGAGCGGCCGATCTCGGCCACCTTGCTGGTTATGACGATTCTGCTGATCATTCTTGCGCTGATGCCGCAGATTCAAAAAACGCGCGACGAGGCGTTTCAGGAATAATTCCGAAAGTTTTTTACAACAGGAGGAAGACATGAAGCATGCAGAAAAAGATCTACCGGTGCGCGCCCGCCGTGCACTGGCGCGAGCCATAACATTCGGCGCGGTATGCAGCGCCATCCTTGCGATCGCCCCGTTTAACGCCGGCGCGCAGGAATACCCCGCGCGGGACATTCATTTCATCTGCGCCTTTCCGGCCGGCAGCGGCGCCGACGTGCTGGTGCGCCATTTCGCCGAGAAGCTGCGCCCCATCGCCAAGCGCGCGGTGATCGTGGAGAACCGCGCCGGCGCGGGCGGCAATATCGCCACCGAATATGCCGCCAAGGCAAAACCCGACGGCTACACCATCTACGTGCATGCCGGCTCGGCCGTCGCCACAAACATGCATCTTTTCAAGAAGCCGCCGGTCGATGTCAACAAAGCCTTGATAGTCGCCGCGACCATCAACCGCCAGCCCTTCATGCTGGTGGTCAGCGCGAAGAGCCCCTACAAGAACGTCGCCGAGCTCACCGCCGCGATGAAAAAGAAAGGCAACAAGGCCACTTACGCCTCGGCCGCGCCCAATGGCCGCATCATGGGCGAGGTTTACAAGGCTGTCACCGGCGTGCAGGCGGTCGAGGTGAGTTACAAGACCGCGTCCGATTCCCTCAACGAAATGCTCTCCGGCAAACTCGATTACGGCATGCACGACCCGGTGTATTCGCTGGCGCAGCAACGTGAGGGTCGCCTGCGCATCCTTGGCGTATCCACCGCTACGCGCCTGAAGTCGATCCCGGACCTGCCGACCATGACCGAGCAGAAAGTGCCGATGGACCTGACCGGCTGGTGGGCGGCAATGGTGCCCGCAGGCACGCCCAGGCCGGTGGTCGAACAGATCAACAAGTGGTTCACCTTCATGGTGCAAACCGATGAAACCACCAAGTTCTTGAACAGCTTCGGCGGCGATACCTTCGTCAATACGCCCGAGGCCGGCCAGGCGCTGCTGGCCAAGTCGGTCAAGGATTGGGGCGGGTATGTGAAGGTGGCAAAGATCGAGCCACAGTAGCTCGGACTGCGGTTTTTTCTAAGAGGGTTGCTTCGCCATCCTCGCAAAGGCGGAAAGCTTCAGAACAGGGGAAGAGGGAGAACCCTCTTCCCCCGTTACCCCCAACTCCCCAAGCCCGGCATTCATTGCGACTTCGAATTGACAACGCCAGCTGAAGGCTAGCGTTGTTGCGTTATACGTAGGTCAGCTCAAGCTGTAACTTTTGCCGCGGTGCCGGCGTTGGCGCGATAGGTCGCGAGGTTTCCGCCGACCTTGATTTTGCCGGGCAAGGGGTGGCCTACCAGTTCCTCGGCTTTGATAGCGGCTGCTATCACGAGGTCGAGGTCGATACCGGTCTCGATGCCCATTTCCTGGCACATGAACACCACATCCTCGGTGCAGATGTTGCCCGCCGCGCCCTTGTGCGCGGCGAACGGGCACCCGCCCAGGCCTGCCACCGCGGCGTCGAAGCGGTCCACGCCCACTTCCATGCCGGCGATGAAATTGGCGATCGCGGCGCCGCGCGTGTCGTGCAGATGCAGGCAGATGGAGTTATCCGGCCAGCGCTCGCGCACCGCGCCCACCAGGCGCTTCACCTGCAGCGGGTTGCCCCAGCCCATGGTGTCGTAGAGCGTGATCTCGCCGATCTTCATGCCCAGATCGCGGGCGCGCGTTGCCTGGTCCTTCAATAGACCGATGACGCGCTCGGTGCTGATCGCTCCCTCGTAATTGCAGCCGAACGCCACCGCGACACCGATATCGAGCTTGTCGAAACCCATTTCGCGGAACTTCTCCACGTAACCCGGCATCTCCTCGAGTTTCTCCGCCACGCTGCGGTTGGTGTTTTTCTTGCTGAAGGTTTCGCTGGCGTTCAACGAAAAGCCCGCGTTGATGGTGAGCTTGTCGCGAAACTTCATGGCGCGCTCCAGGCCCTGCATGTTGAGCCACAGGCCGGTGTACTCCACGCCCGGCACCTTCTTTATGCCCTGCACCCAGGCGTCGGAGTCGGCCATCTGCGGCACCCATTTGGGGCTCACGAAGGACGCGAATTGAATGGCCTTGAGCCCGGTCTCGGAAAGCTGATCGACGAACGCAATCTTGTCGGCGGTCGGTATGTGCACCTTCTCGAACTGAAAGCCCTCGCGCGGACCGCATTCGTTGACGTAAACAAATTTTGGCAGATCACTCATGACAAATCTCCTTGCCGAAATAGGGCGAAATAGGGGACGTACCACGGTTTCGTGCCGAAATTGGGGACGTACCACGGTTTCGTGGCGAAACCGTGGTACGTCCCCTATTTTGCTCAACCGTGGTACGTCCCCTATTTTGCTACATTCCCGGTGATCAATGCCTCGATCTCGGTCGCGCTGAAGCCGGCTTCGCCCAGCACCTCGCGCGTATGCTCACCCAGGCCCGGTGCCGGGCGGCGTATGCCAAACTCGTAGTCGCTGCTGTTGAAGGGCAGCTTGGGCAGGTTGCCGATCTTGCCATTCTGCATCGGCGTGGGCAGCAGTTGGCCGGTTGCAAGCAGATGCGGGTCCTCCAGCAACTGGTCGGGCCGCTGCACCGGCGCATAGGGAACGCTGGCTTTCTCCAGCTTCTCCTGCAATTGGGCGCTGGTGAAATGGATCGCGACTTTGCGAACCAGCGGCAGCATCCACTCCTGCGAGGCGACGCGTTTCGTATTGGTGTCCAGACGCTCATCGGCCAGCAGATCCAGCATGCCAAACTCGCGGCACAAGCGCTCCCAGTGCGCATTCGACGTAACCCCGATAAAAACCTGCTGTTTGTCGGAGGTGTCGAACAAATGAAAGATGCCCCAGCCCATGCGCACCGATTGGCCGATTTCCGCCATGGGAAACGAGGGTTTGCCGGTGGCCACCGCATGCGCCATCCACTGCCCCACCCAGAAGACACTGGTCTCGAACAGGCCCGAAGTGATCATCTGTCCGCGACCGGTGGTATCGCGCACATGCAGCGCCGCGAGCACGCCGATGATGCCGTAGCTTGCCGCGCCGATGTCGATAACCGAGGCCCCGGCGCGCAAGGGCCGGCCACTGGGCCCGGTCATGAATGCGAGGCCGCCCATCATCTGCGCCAGTTCATCCAGCGACGGCCGATGCTCGTACGGCCCCGGCAGGAAGCCCTTCACGGCAAGATAGATGAGCCGCGGATTGATTTTCGCCAGTTCCGGATAGCCCAGGCCCAGGCGATCCAGAGCGCCGGGGGCATAGTTATCCAGGCAGACATCCACGGACTTCACCAGCTTGCGAAACACCTCCTTGCCTTGGTCCGTTTTCAGATCGATGGCAAGGCTGCGTTTGTTGCGGTTGAAAAAATAAAAGCCGGAGGCCGCCCCCGGCATACTGCGCGCCTGGTCGCCGCCGTCGGGCCGCTCGACCTTGATCACGTCGGCGCCCAGATCGGCAAGGATCAGTGATGCCGTCGGCCCCGCGACAATGTGGCCCAGTTCAAGGACGCGTATGCCCTTGAGTGGAAGCTCGCCCTGCGCGCTGTTCGAAACTGAATTCATGCCGGCTACCTGGATGTCCTCGGGAGCATGAGCATACCAAGAGACGTTGGCGCACGGGGAGCGCGCGCTGGCGCCGGCACGCGAACTGCTCGATCGCCACGGTGTGGCCTATGCCCAGCATATCGAACGGGGCGAAGAGGCCACCACCATCGAGCGCATCGCCCGGCGCATCAAGGCCGACCAGATACTGATCGGCAGCACGCGCATGCCGCCGCTGGCGCGCCTGTTCCGCCGCTCGGTGGCCACCAAGCTGATGGAGATCGCCTCCGTCTCGGTGGAGGTCGTCGCGGGCGATCGCGCCTCGGCACTGGAGCGCTAGGAGTACCAGTCAGCATCGGTGCCTTGATCGCGCTGCTGGTGGTGGGGGCGGACTGAGCGGGAAAAATCAGCGTTGCAGCGCCTCGACCAGTTTGCATGCCAGATTGATGGATAGTCGCACCGGTTTGACGTTGCCGACATGGCCGCCCAGTGCCTGCTCGGCACGTTCGCGCAATGATTTTGCATCGATCAGCCGGTGTCGTGCCAGGACTTCTATGTCTTCACGATCCTGGTCGCTGAATCGCGCGAGTTTCGATACGGCGAGATCGACCGGCGATAACACACGAACTTCAAGAATTTTGCTATCCATGCCTGGAAGGTCGACACGCTCCGAATCCAAGTATGCGTTCTCGTGCATCAAGCCAAGGGTATCGTTGTAATTCCGATCAAAGTAGAGGACCCGGGCACGGCCATCCGCGTCGCGGTAGGACACTTGCAGATCATCGTTAATCAAAACGCGCTGGGAAAATACCGCGTCAATATCCGCGGTAACCCTGCTCCCGGTTCGCAAGTGCAGTGCGGCCCCTCCTGCCACATAGAGCTTGATGGGTAACAGATTGGGGTTCACCTCTCCAAGGGATGAAGCGATCTTCTGAATGATCCCGGCAAGCGCTGCCACATACTCGGGTTGTGTCGCGGCGTCAGGCTGCATTGGCTCTCCAGTGCTTAAGCATGGGGAGAAAACGGGCAGGCCGCAGGGGGCTTCTTTCCAGCCAGATTGCGAAGACCTCCGGTTGTGAGATTCCGGGGTGCAAGGCCTCCGCGAGTTCCAGATAGCGCCGTCGATCAAACCCGCGGACGCTGGCAAGCATCACTGCAAGCCCGCCCATGAAGAAACCACTCCCGTGTGTTTGCCAGACCGACGCATCGGTATTCCCGGAGGCGCAAAGTTCCAGAAGTTCTTCTTCCCGGGCGCGGCCGAAAACCGCGCTGTCGTCATCGGCGCTCGCAGGAACCATGGCCAAGGAATAACCCGCAGCCGTGGCCAAAGAATTCAGGGTCTGCAGGTCGCATGACTCGCGTTTGCGCAAGCGTGAAAGCGTTTCTGCAGAAAGGCCGCAGGCCGAGGCCCAGCGCTTGTCATTGCCGAAACGCTTGCGGGCCGAGGGTGCGATTTGGTCAAGAAGGGCGGCGGGTAACATGCGGACTCATTTAATTGATCTTTAAATCACTTAAATTTACCAATAATTGATCTAAAAATCAATATTTTTCTGAAACCTCAAAATAATCCGACTCCATGCAATTTGGGGAGGCTTTGCCACTCATTTCGTCGAAATAGGATTTTTGCAACACGAGTTCTTGACATGTCGCCGCCAGCGGCATTTAAAGCACTCTGCGACGCTCCGGCACCGGCGCGAACGCGTTGCTGTAATACGGGCGTAACACTGGCACCCAAAAATAGCGCCATCGCAATTTAACGCTATGACAGGGAGCCAGACATGGGTCTATTCACCAGTTCCAAAAGGAAACTGGCAACAGCTTTGACAGCAGTGCTTATCGGCGCCGCTGCAACGGCCTTTGCCGCGGACATCACCGGCGCGGGCGCCACCTTCCCCTACCCCGTGTATGCCAAATGGGCCGAGGCCTATAAGAAAGCCACCGGCACCGGCATGAATTATCAATCCATCGGTTCGGGCGGCGGCATCAAGCAGATTATCGCGAAGACCGTTGATTTCGGCGCATCGGACGCACCCTTGAGCGTCGCTGCCCTCGAGAAAAACGGGTTGATGCAGTTCCCGGCCGTGATGGGCGGGGTGGTTCCGGCGGTGAATCTCGAGGGCGTGAAGCCCGGACAGATGCGCTTGACGGGCGAAGTCGTCGCCGACATCTATCTGGGCAAAATTCAGAAATGGAATGATCGCGCCATCGCCGCGCTCAATCCGGGTATGACGCTGCCCGACCAGAGCATAACCGTGGTGCACCGCGCCGACGGCTCGGGCACGACTTTCATTTTCGTGCATTACCTGGCCAAGATAAGTCCGGAGTGGAGCAAGAAGGTGGGGGTTGCGCCTTCGGTAAGCTGGCCCGCGCCCAACAGCACCGGCGGCAAGGGCAATGAAGGGGTTGCCTCCTTCGTGCAGCGGATCAAGGGCGCGATCGGCTACGTCGAATACGCCTACGCCAAGCAGAATAAAATGAACTACACGCTGCTGCGCAACCGTGAAGGCGCCTTCGTCGCTCCCGATGACCTCACCTTCCAGTCCGCCGCCGCCGGCGCCGACTGGAAAGGCACCCCCGGCTTCAACCTGATGCTCACCGATCAACCCGGCAAGAACAGCTGGCCCATCAGCGGCGCGACCTTCATTCTCATGCACAAGAACCAGCCCAACGCCGACAAGGCCAAGGAAGTGCTGAAGTTCTTCGACTGGGCCTACGCCAACGGCGACAAGCTGGCCCTGGAACTGGATTACGTGCCGATGCCCGATGCGGTGGTCAAGCTGATCCAGGACGCCTGGAAGGTGCAACTGCGGGACCCAAGCGGCAAAGCGGTCTGGTGAGCAACCAAGTACGGCAATAGTGCACTTCATTCAATTACCAGCCCCGTCATTCCGGCGAACGCCGGAATCTAGAAATTTCAAAATCCTGGACACCGGCGTTCGCCGGTGTGATGGATTTTTAGAGGTGCCCTTTGGTTTCCATACCCGCCAACTGGCGGGCAGCCGTTTTACAAGGCGTCTAGAATGAACACACTTGCCAATCACTTTAGCGGAACCGCACTCAGCGAAACCGGCGCGGACCGAATGTCCAGTAGCATCCCCGACCACCTGCTGCGAAAACATCGCAGGCTCGACCGCTTGTTCGAGTTCGCCACGCGATTTTTTGCCTTCCTGGTGCTGGCGGTGCTCGCCGCCATCATCGTTTCTCTGGTGGTTGGCAGCGTGCCGGCGATGGAGAAGTTCGGTTTCGGGTTCCTCGCCAGCACCGATTGGAACCCGGTGACCGAGGAGTTCGGCGCGCTAGCGCCGATGGTAGGCACGCTGGTCACTTCGTTCATCGCACTGCTGATCGGCATTCCGGTGAGCTTCGGCATTGCACTTTTTCTCACCGAACTTTCACCGCCCTGGTTGCGCCGTCCGCTGGGGACCGCCATCGAACTCCTGGCGGCAATTCCCAGCATCATCTACGGCATGTGGGGCCTGTTCGTGTTCGCGCCGGTGTTCGCCGATTACGTGCAACCGGTGCTGACCCGCGTGCTGGGTCCGGTACCTGTCTTGGGCGCGTTGTTCCGCGGCCCGTCCATCGGCATCGGCGTGCTGTCGGCGGGCATTATTCTCGCCATCATGGTCATCCCATTCATCGCTTCGGTGACACGCGACGTGTTTGAGATCGTACCGGCGGTATTGAAGGAATCGGCCTATGCACTGGGTTCGACCACCTGGGAAGTGGTGTGGAACATCGTCCTGCCCTATACCAAGACCGGCGTGGTGGGCGGCATCATGCTGGGACTGGGCCGCGCGCTGGGAGAAACCATGGCCGTCACCTTTGTGATCGGCAATGCGCACAAGCTCAAT
>MEQV01000163.1:6173-9391 GCA_001770355.1 Betaproteobacteria bacterium RIFCSPLOWO2_02_FULL_62_17 | reverse complement strand
CCGGGGACGGCATGGACTACGACCCGACCGAGGAACAACTGACCATCATGGAAGTACACAAACTGAATCGGATCGACCCTCTCCGCAAGCAAGCGGAAAGGGGCCTGGACAGCGGGAACGGTTTGTCTCCCATGGATCCTCCGGATGCCTACGCGCCTCCAAGCGTGGAGCCGGTGTCTGCGGCGGAGTTGCATCCGTTTCTCAGGAAGTTCAGGGATGAACATGTTCCCTTTATGGAGGAGTTGAACGCATTCGAGGCGGCGATCCTTTCGATTCAGAAAACCGGCTACACCAAGGAATCGGATGCCAAGCTGAGGCATTTTTTTCATTTTTTCGATCACGAATTCATTCCTCACAGCCGGCGGGAAGAGGCGACCCTGTTCCCCCTGCTGCACCAGCGGCTGATTATGGACGGAGAGCACGGTAAGGGGAGTGTTCCCACTACGGCGACCGACTTGATGCAGGACGAGCACGCCAAAGCCATGCAACTGGCTGCGGTCGTCGTCAATTTTCTTGGGCTTGTGTTTCGTCTTCCTGACGAAAGATCAGGGATGATCGTTCTGGATGCCGCGCTCGAGCAGGGCAAGAACCTGGTTGAGTTGCTGCGCCTTCATGTTTTTCGCGAGGACAATGTGGTGTTCTCCCTGGCCCATCGGCTGATCTCCACGGCCGAGTTCGACCAGATGCGCTCAAGGGCGGCAGCGGGAAAATCAAGCTAGACCGCGGTTTTCGCACCCCTTCCGGGTCAAGGATTTTCCCCGGGATGTAGATGGTGCGCGTCGCGCGGCGCGGGCCCGGGCAACACGCGCCATTCTAGGCGAGGCGCGTTCATTCCCGCCCGTTTTCCCCGGTGGAACTGGCGCGATGGTTTCGCGCTCATTCAGGCAGGTGAAACGCATCCCGATGCGCAAGCCGCTGGCAAGCACTAGCTCTACAATAAGATCAACCGTTCCGGGGGAGCGGGCCATTGACGCGGGAGCCATCGTTTGGCCCTGAATTTTCCGAGAATCATCAAGGAGGTCGGCCGCGGAACGCACGGTTCGCGCGAGCTCTCCGGCGCTGACGCTGAAACCCTGTTCGGCGCCATGCTGGAGGGCAAGGTGCCCGAGTTGGAGTTGGGGGCGCTGCTGATCGCTTATCGCATCAAGGGCGAATCTGCCGCGGAGCTGCAGGGCTTCATGGGCGCGCTTGCCGCGCACACACTGGCGCTGGAGGCCCCGCCTGGCGTGCTGCCCGTGCTGCTGCCGAGCTACAACGGTGCCCGCAAGCTCCCCAACCTGACGCCCTTGCTCGCCATGCTGCTCGCGCGCGAGGGAGTGCCGGTGCTGGTACACGGCCCGTCGCAGGCGCACGGGCGCGTCACCAGTGCCGCGCTGTTTGCCGAACTGGGCATTCCGATTTGCGAAAACGGTGATGCCATCGCGAAGTCCTTGGCCGCAGATCGTCTCGTCTATGCGCCCGTCTCCGCGCTCTCGCCGGGTCTCGATCGGCTGCTGGCGATGCGTGCGCGCCTGGGGGTACGCAGTTCCGCGCACACGCTGGCCAAACTTATCGATCCATTCTCGGGCAAAGCATTGCGCGTGGTGCCGGTAACCCACCCGGACTACTTGAAGCGTATGCGCGAATTTCTATCCGCGGCCGGCACGCCGGCCATGCTCCTGAGAGGGAGCGAAGGCGAGCCCGTTGCCGGACCGCGTCGCGCGCTCGCCACGGAGTGTTTCCACGACGGGGTCAGCATTTCACTCGCAAGCGCCGAATTTTCTCCCGATGCGGCGCTCCCCGCATCGATAGAAGCCGGTGAAACCGTTCGCTGGATCCGAGCTGCGCTCGCAGGCGAGGTTCCCATACCGCAGACCCTGCTGCGCCAGTGCGCATGGACCGCCGCCGCCGCGCGCGGGGAGTGGTCCGCGCTCGACTCGCAGGACGGCTCCAGAAAATCCACTACGCTCGCGTAGCCCGCAAGAGGCAGCTGGGGTAACTTCGCTTGGTCAGATCGGGATCCACCCGGACAATCTTCAGCGCAGCATGCGCTTGAGATCTTTGAGCAGTATGAAAAGATGGTAGGGATCGGTGGGGCTGGGTTCGAAGTTGAAGTGTTCGTAGAAAACCCGCGCCGAATCGTCTTTCGCATGCACCAGCATCGCACGCAATCCACCGATTTCGGCGGCACGCACGGAACGTTCCAGCGCATCCTTGAGCAATCCCTGCCCAAGCCCCTTGCCTTGCGTACCCCGATCAATTGCCAGGCGGGCAAGGATCATGACCGGAATCGGATGGCGGGCAAGCCCCTTTTTCACGCGCTCCGGCGTTTGTTCATGCGCGGCGGATCCGAAGGCCAGACTGTAATACCCCACGACAATGGTGTCCCGGCAGGCGACATAGGTCTGGGCGCTCTGCGCCTGCTGATTGGCCAGCGCGAAGCGATTGAGGAAGCGATTGAGTTCGTGATTGCCACAGTCGAATTGCGCGAGATCATGTTCCGCGCGCAGTTTTTCTATGGAAAAAGCCGCCATTACTCAAATACACTGGGTGTCTTGAGCAGTTTCTCCAATCTGGGCTTCTTCTTCGGGGGCGAGTCGAGCGCCTCGAGAAAGGCTGCCCATTGCTTTTTGTCGAGGCGAAACTCGCGGCGATCCGCCAATGCCTCGAACGCGGCGGTTTGCGCGCTATCCAGCACGAACTCACTGACCGATTTCTGGCGCGCCGCCGCCGCGCGTTGCAGTAACGCCTTGGCGGTGATGCTGACTCGCAGGTCAATGCGTTCTGCTTTCGGTTTTGATTTGGCAATCGCGGTCATGGCTCAATCCCCAATGGTTCCGCCATGATAGCAGACGTACGTTGTCAGTACAAAAAATAGAACCGGTGAATCGACAGGTTTTACCCTGTCATTGCGGGCCCGACAGTCGCTGATCGCCCGAATTTGAACAGAACCAGAAGTCGGCGAAGTCCATGCCGGGGGGGCGGGAAATCTTTATTTGCAGCGATTAAAGTCGGGCGGTGTCACGCTGCGCTCCGGCGGTGGCCCGGATCTTATTGCGGAAGCGCGCATACACGCGCGCCGCGCCGACCAGGTTCCATTCGAGCCAGATGCAGGAGGCGAAGAACACAAGTCCGGCCGGCAGCGCCAGCGCAGGCCATAGTACGGCCGCGAGCAGCAGCCCAAGGGCGGTGAAGTGCAGCCGCATCTGGCCACGCATGGAAGCTTCCGGAATCATCTG
>MEQV01000163.1:5913-6032 GCA_001770355.1 Betaproteobacteria bacterium RIFCSPLOWO2_02_FULL_62_17 | reverse complement strand
CGCGCGCGAGTGCTCACCGAGTTGTGGCAGTGCCTCGAAGACCATCCAGGACAAGGCGAAAGCAAGGAGCGACAACATCGCGCCGCGCCAGAAAATGAAGGTGGAATCGGTCAGGTGTC
>MEQV01000163.1:0-5879 GCA_001770355.1 Betaproteobacteria bacterium RIFCSPLOWO2_02_FULL_62_17 | reverse complement strand
TAATCCGGCCGGCAGCATGCGCGTCATCCAAACCGGATAGGCCGGCGTGAGCTGAAACATCGGTACCACCAGAATGGAAACGCCGATCACCAGCATCAAGGCCCAGCCGCCCAGGCCCCAGGCGGCATGAACGTTGATCAGCGCCAGCAGCGACCAGGCCGGTGGCGCATCTTCCTGGAGACCCAGCGTGACTGCAAGCGTCGCGCCAAGCACCACCGTCACCAACAGGCCAAACACGGCCGTACGCAGGATAGGGATGCTCATGCCGCGTGCCGGCGTGCGCAGCAAGGCAATCGCCATAACCGTCAGGAACAGACCCAGAGCTATGGCAAACACCAGCGCGGCCAGCACGAATAGCCGCGGCTGCTCCAGCAGGAAGGCCGATGCGAGGAATACCGCGCCCGCCGTGATCAGCGGGTGCACCACGGCCGCCACCAGGCGCGGACGCCAGATGTTGTCACCGGCCACCACTGCCACGAATTGCAGCAGCGAACCGCACATCGCCTGCAACATGAAGTCGACCACGATCAGATGGGTCATCGCCAGCGCACCGGGAGACCAGCGCGACTCGAAGCTCTCCGGTCCGAGCACGGCCAGAACGAGCCCTGCGACTGCGCCGAAAAGGGGGGCCGTCAGAAAGAACCGGTAGGGCACCGATATCGGCGGCGCCTGTTGGAACGACAGGGCAGGCTGCATTGAACGCTAGGATCTTTGAATCCGTATCTCGTTGGTGCCATCGGGTCTGGATATCGAGCGATAGGCAAAACCGTTCCGCTCAAGCATCGAATACAGCGGCAAAGGCTCGCAACGCAGCAGCATCACCAGTTCCTCCCCGGGCGCCAGGGTGGCCAGTTCCGCCAGGGCAAGTTGCAGCGGTTCCGGTGGCAGCAGGTCGCGTCCGTCGATCAGGCGCGGCTCAGGCATGCCCTTTTTCCAGCAACGCGCCCAGCTTTTCGTCAATACCTTCCGCATCGGCCGCCAGCGCCTGATCGCACATCGGATACAGAATGTTCTCTTCCTTCATGTTGTGCTGTTGCATCAGCATCAGCAAGGTTTCCGCGGCACCGGCGTAGCCTTCGCCGTCGTGCGCGGCGCAGGCCGCCGCGAGCTGCGAGAGCAAAGAGCGCATCTGCCCGTGCTCGTAGCGCATCATCTGGGTCGGCCCCGCGCTCATGCCGGTTGCAGCCTCGAACGCGGGAAACAGCATGCCTTCCTCGGCGTCGAAGTGCGCATTGATTTGATCGTGGAAATGTTCGAATGCAGATGCGGCGGCCGCCCAGTCGCCCCGCTGAGCGCATTCCTCGGCGAAGACAAAGAGATTTTCACAATGCCGGTGATGGTCGGGGAGTATTTGCGTAGCTACGCCCATGGCGATCTCCTCAAATGATGCGGTGGCCGATTTTGGCGGTGGCTAAAGCGGCTCCCGCGACCGGATAACGCGGCCTGTCCGGCCGGCGGGATTTGTTACAGCATTGCAGGACAGTATCAGGCGGCACGGTTCATGCGCTTTGATTCACATCATGAAATTACAGGCGTGCACGCCATTGCCGCCAGGGGCGTGATGGATATATGAGAACGCGCCATCGCATTGCAATATTTATTCAAAAAATAGAATTAAAATAGTGTATAGATTAAAGCCAATCAAGGATGTGCATTGTATAAAGATAAACAATTCTGCCTGCTCCCGGCAACCGCACCGGTTATTTTCGCCTCGCTCGGTTACTGAGCGTCCGCGGTCCAAGAGCCCGAGCGGCGTGCTTTGGGGATTGAATAATCGTGTCGATCGGAAACGTGAGACATCGGCAGGCGGGAAAGGTTCCAATCGACTTGCAACCGGAGTTACGCACCCTTGCGCACCGCAGGCAGGAACGCATCCGAAATGCACGCGTCTTCGGTGAGCCCCTGCGCCAGGAACGCCGGCCGCGCGGCATCCACCATCTGCACCGACCCGCAGGCGTAGATTTCGTACCCGGACAGGTCCGGGTAATCGGCGAGGATCGCTTCATGGACCAGGCCCGTGCGGCCCTTCCATTCGTCCTCGGGCTGCGGATCAGAGAGCACCGGCACGAAGCGGAAATTATCGTGCTCGCGCTGCCACTGCTCGGGCAGCGCCGCCAGATACAGGTCGCGGCGGCGGCGCACGCCCCAGTAGAAAATCAGCGGCCTTCTGAAACCTGATTCGAATGCATGTTCCAGCACGCTTTTCACCGGAGCGAAACCGGTTGAACCCGCAACCAGGATAAGTGGCTTGTCCTTGTCCTCGACCGAGGAGTAACCCAGCGGCCCTTCGAAATGAATCTCATCGCCGGGGCGCATGACATTGAATACATGCGTGCTGAAGCGCCCGCCCGGCAGCAGCCGCACGTGCAGGTCGATACTTGCCGCGGCATCGGGAGCGCTGCTGAACGAATAGGCGCGCCGCTCGCCGTCTTCGAGGATGATGTTAATGAATTGCCCGGCCTCGAAGGCTATTCGTTCGCCTTCGGGCAGCCGCAGGCGCACCAGCATCACATCCGGCGCCAGCGGCTGCAGCGCCTCCACCCGCGCCGTATACAGGCGTGCATGCTCGCGGTCCCTGGCCCCGGGTTCGTATTCGATCTCAATATCGCCCTGCGCCGTGGCGCAGCAGCTGAGAAAAAAGCCGCGCGAGCGCTCCTCGGCGGACAGTGCATTGCCCTGGTAATGGCCGAAGTCGATCGCGCCGGCCAGCAGCGCGGTCTTGCAGACTGCGCAGCCGCCGTTGCGGCATTCGTGCGGCAGGGGTACGCCGGCGCGCAGGCAGGCATCGAGCACGGTTTCGCCAGGGTGCGCAGCCACGCAGCGGTTGCCTGGGTGCGCGGTGATCTGCGCCGACCCCAGGGCCTTTCCGCCTGGGGAAATCCAAGGCAGGAACAGAAGAAACAACGTGGCTCCCGAGAGCAGGGCCCATACGGCCAGCGGCGGCCACAGGTAAATAAGCGGGTACACGGGGAGCACGAACCAGTCGAAACCCAGCACCTGCGGGAAGTTGGAGAAATCGGCGGCACCCTGCGAGAGCGCCGGTTTGGCGACGGCGATAACCGCCAGCATCGCGAGCGTAGCCCACGCCACCGGACGCGGCGGCATCACCCGCGCCTTGGGCACACGCTGCGTATGCACGGTGAGCAGCAGCAGCACCCCCAGCGGTATGCCGATGTGCATGAAGGAAAGCAGCGAGAAGAACCGGTCGGTGATGCCCTCCGGGGTGATGAAGTTGCGGATCAGGGCGCCGTTGAACACCGGCAGCGCGTCGAACAGTTCAGCGGTCGCCACCACCACGAACTGCGCCAGGCGGTCCCACGGCAGCATGTAGCCGTTGATGCCGGAGGCATAGACCAGCCACAGCACCGTGACGCCCGTGATCCACGAAAACGCCCTGAAGCCGCGGTAGCGCCCGAACAGGAAGTGACGCAGCAGATGCAGCAGCATGGTCAGGGTCATCGCATCCGATGCGTAGCGATGCAGGCTGCGCATGATGCCCCCCGCCCACGGCTGGCGATGCGTGATGGCCTCGACCGATGCGAAAGTCTCCTCTGCGCTGGTCTCGTAGAACGCGTAGACGTAGAAGCCGCTCGCGATCACCACCCAGAACATCCAGTAACTGATGGAGCCAAGGTGGTAGAGCGGATTGAGGCGGTCGCCGAATACGCGGTTGAAGACACGCTCGGCACCGAGAAACACCGCCTGCCCGGCCGACTGGATTCGATTCAGCACCACGGGACAGTATCAAGCTGCGCATTGGTTGCGCATTGATTCACATCATGAAATCCCGGACGCGCGCGCATTTCCGAACTCTTGACATGCATCAAATCTTTGGCAAGCTCCCGGGAAGTACATTGCGCTCGATTACCAGCAATGAGGCAGCGCCGGCTGTCGGCGCGGTTTGCAACCCACCACCCCAGGAGATGACCATGGCAGATACCCCGCAACCCGTCGCTGAAGAGCCGATCCCGATGATGCAGCAGCTTCTCGACAACCCGTTCCTGTTGCTGTTTGTCGGCATCCTGGTTCCGACACTGCTTTATACCGGTTGGGGGGTCATGGAGATCATTTCCATCCCCATGGCCAAATAGCGGTGGCGACTTTGGTTAACCAGAATAACGAGGAGAAGAACCAATGAGTGCCATCCTGCCCCCATCGCAAAGAATATGGTGGAAAGAACCCCTGGACCGCGTGGAGTTGATGTGGATCATCATCGCCTTCGTATGGTGCATGGTGATGTTCTTCATGATGCCGTACTGGCATGTGTACGGTAAGCAGAACCTGTCGAGCGAAACCTATCGAACCACGCCGGAGATGTTCGCGAAAAAGGCGCAGGCCATGGTCGACAAGTACAAGGTGCGCGAGGAAACTGCCGAGAATATTCCGGTGGTCGCGCCGCCCGCCGGCAGCGATGTGTATCTCATTGCGAGGCTATGGGCCTGGTGGCCGATGCTCGAGCTGGAAAACGGCAAGACTTACCGCCTGCACCTCACCGCGATGGACTACCAGCACGGCTTTTCGCTGCAGCCGGAGAACATCAACGTGCAGGTCTTACCGGGCTACGAGCATGTGATCTCCATTACGCCGAACCGCTCGGGCACCTACGGCATCATCTGCAACGAATTCTGCGGCATCGGCCATCACAAGATGGTCAGCCGCCTCTACGTCAAATAAGGGGGCGACATGTCCGCATCCGAACTGTTCCGCACCTGTCCCCGTTCCGGCCTGCAGTTCCACCAATCGGCGGAAACGCTGATCAAGGTGAACGCCGTCGCGGCGGTGGTTACGCTGCTCATCGGCGGCGTGCTCGCCCTGCTGATCCTCCTGACCCGCTGGCAGGCGATACACCTGATACAAGCCGACGACTTCTATCTTTATCTGACGGCGCACGGCCTGGACATGCTGGTCGTGTGGATCATCTTTTTCGAGATGGCGGTGCTGTACTTTTGCTCCTCGACTCTGCTCAAGTCGCGCCTGGCGACGCCGAAGATTGCCTGGCTGGGGTTTGCTTTGATGGTGATCGGCACCCTGACGTTCAACGCCGCCATTTTCACCGGCAACGCGACGGTGATGATGACTTCCTACGTGCCGCTGCCGGGGCACCCGGCGTTCTACCTCGGCCTGATCCTGTTCGCGGTGGGCGCGCTCATCGGGTGCTTCATCTTCCTTGGTACGCTGGTGGTCGCGAAAGCGGAGAAGACCTATGAGGGTTCGATTCCGCTGGTGACCTTCGGGGCATTGACGGCCTGCATCATCGCCATCTTCACCATCGCATCGGGCGCCATCATCCTGATCCCGACCTTCCTGTGGTCGGTGGGTCTCGTCAAAACCATAGATCCGCTGATGTACCGCACCATCTGGTGGGCTTTCGGGCACAGCTCGCAGCAGATCAATGTGTCGGCGCATATCGCGGTGTGGTATGCGATCGCCGCCATCGTGTTCAACGCCAAGCCGATGTCGGAGAAAGTCAGCCGCATGGCTTTTTTGCTCTATATCCTGTTCCTGCAACTCGCCTCGGCGCACCACCTGCTGTCCGATCCGGGCCTGTCGACCGAGTGGAAGGTGTTCAACACCAGCTACGCCATGTACCTGGCCGTGCTCGCCTCGATGATTCACGGCCTGACCGTGCCCGGCGCAATCGAAGTGGCCCAGCGCGAGAAGGGTTACACCAAGGGACTGTTCGAGTGGATCCGCAAGGCACCCTGGGGCAACCCGGTGTTCTCAGGCATGTTCATCTCGCTGCTGGGCTTTGGCTTCCTTGGCGGCATCTCGGGAGTGATGATGGGCACCGAGCAACTGAACATGATCATTCACAACACCCTCTACGTGCCGGGGCACTTCCATGCCACGGTGGTGATCGGCACCACGCTTTCGTTCAT
>MEQV01000162.1:9600-12446 GCA_001770355.1 Betaproteobacteria bacterium RIFCSPLOWO2_02_FULL_62_17 | reverse complement strand
GTGGCATAGGAGGTCCCAGGTCATGCTTGCCCGCCGCCAATTCCTGCAATTAACCGCAGCAATGCCATTTGTGCTGTTCGGGTCGTGCAATGCATTCGCGCAAGCGTATCCGAGCAAGCCGGTGCGCGTGATCGTCGCGAGCGGGCCGGGCGGGCAGACGGATACCACCGCGCGGCTGGTGACGGCCAAGCTCACGCAAAGCTTCGGCCAACCGTTCGTCATCGAGAACATGGGCGGTGCCGGCGGCAATGTGGGCACGGCGGCCGTCGCGCGCGCGGCGCCGGACGGCTACACCATTCTCGCCGCCGGCAGCAGCATCGCCACCAGCATCAGCCTTAATCCCAAGCTCCCCTACGATCCGCAAAACGACTTCGCCCCCATTTCGCTGTTGAATTCGTCGCCGCACATGCTGGTGATCCATCCCTCGATTCCGGCCAAAAGCGTCAACGAGCTGGTCGCCCTGGCCAAGGCCAATCCCGGGAAATACAGCTATTCCTCGGCCGGCCCGGGCACGCCGGCGCATCTCGCTGGCGAATTGTTCAAGCTTGCGTTCGGGGTCGACATCATCCACGTGCCGTTCAAGGGCGGCGGTCCGGGGATCACCTCGACCATTGGCGGACACACGTCGCTCGCCGTGACGGCGCTGCCGACGGGGGTGACCTATGCCCGCGACGGCAGTGTGCGGGCCCTCGCGATGTTCAGCAGCAAGCGCGCCTCGGCGCTGCCCGGCGTTCCGACCATGGCCGAGGCAAGCGGCCAGGACCTGCCCGCCGACATCGTCAACGGCTTCCTCGCGCCCGCGAAAACGCCGCGGACTATCATCGATTCCATTCACCGCGAGATCGTCAAGGTAATGGCTGCGCCGGACACCCGGGAACGGCTGGCGACCATGGGTTTCGATCCCGTCGCCAGCACTCCCGAGGAGTTCGCCACCTGGATCAGGACCGAAACCGTGCGCTGGGGCAAGGTCGTTCGCGACGCGAAGATCACGCGGGACTGATCCGGTGGGCTGCTAGACAAATTCATAGCCAAATTGAAAGTAAGTCGGGGTTGATTTCCCCACTGGTGCACTTGAGCGCGGGCACCACTACTTAGCGCTGCGCCTGCGCCCGCGTCTTGAAGTTCACCGGCGGCATCGGCCCCACCGGCGCCTCAATCAGCACGGGCTCGTTGCGCTTGAACACCTCCAGCAGCGTCGCCTTCAGTTCCGCAGGCGATTTCACCCGCCGCCCCTCCACGCCGTACGCCTCGGCAAGTTTCATCATGTCCGGGTCGTGCAGGTCGGAGGCGATGGTGCGGCCGCCGAAGCGCATCTGCTGGATGCGCTTCACGTTGCCGCAGGCTTGACATTAAATGTAGAAAAATATATATTTATGTAGATATGGAAAAAGTTACACAAATCTCAGCTTTCGTTTCGCTTGGCACCAAGGAATTGCTGGAGCGGCACGTGCGCGCCACCGGCCTGAAAAAAGGGTACTTGGTCGAACAGGCCCTGCGCCATCATCTGCTTGCCCTGGAACAGGTGCCGGCGGAGTATGTCGTGCATCCGCGCATTGTGGTGACACGGGAATCAGGAAAAGCCGTCATCGAGCAGAGCCAATCCGGACAAGCGCCTGCGGCGCTACGCGACCTCATGCGCGATGGAAATTAGGGCGCTCCGCGAGGACGACCAGCGCTCAGATTTTCGCAGCGGCAACGACTACCTGGACCGGTTTTTCCGCGAGTTCGCGGGCCAGAACCAGTTCCGGCATCACCTGGGCGTGACTTACATCGCAGCGGAAGCCACACGCATCCTTGGCTATGCAACGGTTTCACCCGGGCACCTTGAAGTCGAAGGTCTGCCGGCGGTGGCGCGGAAAAAGCTCCCCCACTACCCGATACCCGTGCTGCGTCTTGCGCGTCTCGCGGTGGATGAATCCGCGCAGGGGCGGGGGCTGGGCAGCCAGCTGCTTCGATTCGTGCTGCAGCTGGCCCTCGGAACGGATGAAGAATTCGGCTGCGCAGGCGTTGTGGTCGACGCCAAACCGGAGGCCGTGGATTTCTATCGCGGATTCGGTTTCATCATGCTCGATGCGATCGAGGGATTGTCCGAAGCGCGGCCACGACCCCAGGCGATGTTTCTCGCAATACGCGCCATACGCGAGGCGGCTGGCGGATTTGCCCGTCGTTAACTTGACTCATTTCCTGCCGGAGAAATCCGCGCCGGCGAAGCGCCTCCTCGCCGAGGATAGCGCCTAAGACGAAACCGAAGCCGGGCGCTGCGCCTGCGCCCGCGTCTTGAAGTTGACCGGCGGCATCGGCCCGACCGGGGCCTCGATCAGGACCGGGTCGTCGCGCTTGAACACATCCAGCAGCGTCGCTTTCAGTTCCGCGGGCGATTTCACGCGCCGCCCCTCGACGCCGTACGCATCGGCGAGCTTCATCATGTCCGGGTTGTGCAGGTCGGAGGCGATGGTGCGGCCGCCGAAGCGCATCTGCTGGATGCGCTTGACGTTGCCGTAGGCGTTATCGTTGAACACCACGGCGGTAAGCGGGATCTTCTGCTCGACCATGGTGGCGAGCTCCATCACGTTGTAGGCGAAGCCGCCGTCGCCGTTGATCGACACCACCTTGCGGCCCGGCAGGCCGACCTGAACGCCAAGCGCCGTGGCGAAGCCGTAGCCGAGCGTCCCCTGGTAGCCCGAGGTGAAGTAGGTGCGCGGCTGGTACACGGGAAAAGCCTGGGACGCCCAGTAGCCGACCTGGGTCGACTCCTGCACAAAGGCGCCGTCCTCGGGCAGGGCTTCGCGGATCGCATGGGCGTAGTCCGCCTGCGGGCTCTGCCGCCGCGCATCCTCGTCGAGGAA
>MEQV01000162.1:7413-9519 GCA_001770355.1 Betaproteobacteria bacterium RIFCSPLOWO2_02_FULL_62_17 | reverse complement strand
CCCCTTCTTCGCATCCGAGACGATCCCCACGGTCGTCTGGTAGGTGCTGCCGATGACCGACGCATCGATGTCGAGGTGGACGAGCGTCTTCCCGTTCACCCACGGCTGCAGCACCTGGCTCATGAGCCCCTGAACGAAGCGCGTGCCGACGAGCAGCACCGCGTCCGCGTCGGGACCGACCTCGGGCAGGGCGCGCAGCGGCAGCGACAGCGGATGGCGGTCGGAAAGTGCGCCTTTGCCGTTCGCGCTGTGGATGACCGGCGCCTCGAGCAGCCCGGCGACCCGGCGGAGCTCCTCCCAGGCGCCGCCCGAGATGACGCCGCCGCCTGCGAAGATGAGCGGCTTCTTCGCCGCGCCGAGGAGCCGCGCGGCTCGCTCGACCAAGTCGGGGTCCGGCCCCGGCCGCTCGTGCAGAACAGAATCCACGAGCACGATTTCCGCCTTCGCCTCGTAGACGTCGGGCGGCGCCTCGATCTCGACCGGGCGCGGGCGGCCGGTAGTAAGCTCGCGCATGGCCTCGTGCACGAGGAGCGGGATCTCGGCCGGCGAGCGCGCCAGCGCCTGGTACTTGGTGACATGCGCGATCATGCCGAGCTGGTCGTTGATCTCGTGCAGCAGGCCCTTGCCCTTGTCGATGTTCTTCGTCTCGATGTTGCCGGTGACCACAAACACCGGTGAGGAGACCGCGTAGGCCGTCGACAGCGCGCCGGCAGCGTTGAGCAGCCCCGGCCCCGGCACCATCAGCGCGACCGCGATCCTGCCGCTGGCGCGCGCGTAGCCGTCGGCCATATAGACGCAGGCCTGCTCGTGCCGCGGGTGGTGGAGCTTGAAGTGCGCGCGTTCATCAAAGAGCGCGTCGAACACCCAGTCGAGCTGGATGCCGGGCAGGCCGAAGATCGTATCGATCCCCTCGCGCTTCAACTGCTGCACCAGCGCCTGGCCGCCGGTCATTGTCGCGCCGGTCATAGTTGTCATCGTGATCCTTTCGGTATCTGCTTTTTCTCATAATCTCACATGATTTCACGCATGGATTGGCGTGAATTCCGATTAAGCAGACGGCTGCAATTGCCCCGGCGTTGTCGGAGACGATCTACGCCATGATCGCCGAGATCGACACTGTCAAGAATACCTAGGTGACCCTGCGTCGCGATTGACCCACAGTCATGATGCGCATAACATATGCGCATCATGCTCCCAACGCCTGTCGATCCGCATCCATGAACGCCCGACCACCCGCTGCCGCGCTTAAACGCCCCACCAATCTCAGTATCAACGCCGACCTGCTCGACAAAGCCAGAAAACTCGGTGTCAATCTTTCGCAAACGCTGGAAGACCGTTTGGGCGAGCTGGTGCGCGAGGCCGAAGCGCGCGACTGGTTGAAAAAAAACCAGCGGGCGATCAATGCCTATAACGAAAGAGTGGCCCGCGAAGGAGTCTGGAGCGACGGTGTTCGGGGATTCTGATGGCTCGCTTCGATGTCCGTTCAAACCTGCACAAGAGCTCGCGCGAGCGAGTGCCCTATTTGCTGGAAATTCAGTCCGATTTGTTATCCAGCCTGGGAACCCGGGTTGTCGCGCCCCTGGTGCCTGTGGCGAAATTCGGCCCCGCCGCCGAACGCCTGAATCCATCATTTCGCGTTGACGGGAAAAATTATGTCATGGATGCCGCCTTGATCGCGGGCGTCAGCGGCAAGATTCTCGGCGAGGCCGTTGCGAATCTTTCAGGCAATTCGACGGAAATCCTTTCCGCCGTTGATTTCCTGATATCCGGCATCTGAAGAAATTCAGTGGCCGTGTCTCGCCGGACCGGGCATCGCGCAACCCGGCTATCGGCGGTGCGCGCCGCGTTGCGCTGGGACACGAACCAGCCGCGTCAACGCATATTGCGGCGCGCGAAGCCTGGCCAGCGACCTGTGGCGCGCCTCCCAGTTCAATCCTGAGTACTCCTGTCCGGTTTAGGTGAAACCGGTTTCCTGGATTCACGTTTCAGTCCTGGCCTGCCTTTGGGTTTTGACCTAGGTCAAACCACTGAACCAGATCCTCCATAGCATGCTCGACAGACAGGTGCTGCGCAGGTAGCAATGCCTTTGCGAGTTCGATATCGCAT
>MEQV01000162.1:5006-7286 GCA_001770355.1 Betaproteobacteria bacterium RIFCSPLOWO2_02_FULL_62_17 | reverse complement strand
CGCGATGCCCTGTTTCGTGTCATCGCGGCAGGCCACGATCCGAAGACCACCACGCTGGCCGAGGTGATGACGAGTGCTCCGCAAGTTGTTGATCCAGACAAGTCATTCGGGTACGCGCTCCTTTTGATGTACCAGAAAGGCTTCCGTCACCTGCCGGTGATCGAGAACGGTAAACTTATCGGAATCGTGTCTACTCGAAACGCGCTGGATCCCAGCCTGGAGGAGTTCGTGGCGGAATCGAACCGGCGGGAGCAGTTTCTGCAGGAGCAGGCTTGAAATAGCTCGGCAGGATATTGGCACGCTCAGGTACGCGAGAAAGTACCTGTACCGGGGAAATACACGCTACATCAATTTGGCGGCGCAAACTCCTCGACCGCCAGCGCGCGCGGATTGCCGGCTCGAGCCGCCTGAATCGCATGCCAGATGCGATCCGGCGTGGCCGGCATGTCGAAATGCGAAACGCCCTCCTGGCGCAAGGCATCCAGGATCGCATTCATCACAGTAGGTAACGATCCCGTAACGCCGGACTCGCCCACGCCCTTGGTTCCAAGCGGATTGGTTTTCGTCGGCACCGCATGCTCGAGCAGTTTCAGCCCCTGCACCAGTCCCGCGCGCGGCATCGGGTAGTCCAGGAAACTGCCACTCAACAACTGCCCGGTATCACGGTCGTAGACGGCGTGCTCGCCCAGTACCTGGCCTGACCCTTGCGTGAGCCCGCCCATCACCTGGCCTTCGACGATCTGGTGATTGACCACGGTGCCCGAATCGTCGCAGGCGACATAGGAAACGATTTCGGTTGCGCCGGTCTCGGGGTCGATTTCGACTTCGGCGATGTGGCAACCGTAGGGATAAGTCGATTTGGTTTTGGCTTCGTAGTAGGTATCCAGCGGATGCGGGCCTGCCTTGGGCGAAAACTTTTTCACCACGCTTGCAATACCCATGCGGCGATCGGTACCGGCAACGCGGTACTCACCGTCGGCAAACTCGATGTCGGCCGCGGCGCATTCCAGTTCCTGCGCCGCAAGCACCTTGCCTTTCTCCACTACCTGCAGCGCCACCAGGCGCAGTCCGTTGCCGATGCCGGCGAGCGTGCGCGAGCCGCCGCTGCCGCCGCCCGCCAATTTCATGCCGCGCTCGGCGGTATGCAGGCTGATGGTTTCCATGGGGACGCCAAACACGGCGGAGACCAGTTGCGCGAACACGGTTTCGTGTCCCTGCCCCTGGTTCTGGCTGGTGGCGAACATCGCCACGTTGGCATCGGCATCGAAGCGGATTTCGACGGCATCAAAGGGCGTGAAACCAGCCCCGGAGGCCTCGATCGGCGTGGCCAGGCCGCGTCCGCGCAGTTTCCCCTGCCGTTTCGATTGTTCGCGGCGCGCGGGAAAACCCTTCCAGTCGGCCGCGGCCAGCGCCTTGTCCATGGCGCCCTCGAATTCGCCGTTGTCGTATTCGCTGCCCGAGGCGAGTTTGTAAGGAAATTTATCCACGGGAATGAAATTCCTGCGCCGCAACTCGGCCGGATCGATCTTGAGTTCCACCGCCGCCTGATCCACGAGGCGTTCGATCATGTAGGACATGATGGGGCGCCCCGCGCCGCGATAGGCGCCGGTGGGCACGGTATTGGATAGCCCCAGCAGCGCCAGCGCGCCCGCGGTGGGCACGTCATAGACGCCGGTGATGCAGTTGAGCACGCCGATGCTGTTGCTGAGAGCGCCCGTCGGTGACAGATAGGCGCCGACATTGGCGAGAAAGCGGAAGCGAAAGGCCTTGAAGCGGTGCTGCGCGTCGACAGCCAGCTCCGCGAGCGCCACCACGTCGCGCGCCTGCGTGTCGGACATGAACATTTCGCTGCGTGTGCCGGTCCACTTCACCGGGCGCCCCGTCACTTTGGCCGCAAGCAACGCGGCGCACTCCTCCGGATAGGCGCTGTTGCGCACGCCGAAGCCGCCGCCTACTTCGCGCGCGACCACGGTTACTTTCTCACCCGGAACTTTGAACACACTCGCAATCTGCAGGGCGTGGGCTTGCGCCCCCTGGGTGCAGGCGTGCAGCACGTAATTGCCCGCCTCGGGTTCGTAAATGGCAAGACAGGCGCGCGGCTCGAGGGGCGAACCCACGGCTCGCGCATTGTCCAAAGTAATCCGGATGATGCGGGCAGCGCCGTGAAAGGCTTTTTCCGCATCCGCGAGCGAGCCCGATTCGAATTCGAATGCGATGTTGCCAGGCGCCACTTCATGCAGTTGCGGCGCGCCCGCGGCAATCGCCGCCACGCCATGGGTG
>MEQV01000162.1:4837-4979 GCA_001770355.1 Betaproteobacteria bacterium RIFCSPLOWO2_02_FULL_62_17 | reverse complement strand
ATGCGCGCGCGCCTGCGAGGTATCGAGCTTCGCGATCTCGGCATGCGCTCGGTCGGCGCGCAGGAAATGCGCATGCGCCTGCCCCGGCAGATTCCAGTCCGAGGCATAGCGCCCCGCGCCGGTGGTCATGCGGCGGGCTTCG
>MEQV01000162.1:3984-4708 GCA_001770355.1 Betaproteobacteria bacterium RIFCSPLOWO2_02_FULL_62_17 | reverse complement strand
ATTTTGCGTGCCTCGTCGGGGCTGGCCGGATGCTCGCCGATCGACTTGATGATTTCCACGGCGCGCTCGACCAGCGCCGCGTTGCCGGGGGCAAGCTTGCCGTGCTCGATATAAAGATTGTCCTCGAGTCCCACGCGCGCATGACCACCCAGGATCACCGCCTGCGCCACCATCGGAAACTGAAAGCGCGAAATGCCGAATCCCGCCCAGACGGCACCGGCGGGCAGCAGGTTGCGCATCGAGAGCATGCCCTCTGTGGAGGCCGGCGCACCCCAGGGTATGCCCAGGCACAACTGGAACAGCGGCGGCGCCTTGAACAAGCCTTTGGCAACCAGGTCCGCGGCGAGGCGAACGTGACCCAGATCGAACACTTCGATTTCAGGTTTCACCTTGGTCTTGCCGATCATTTCCGCCATCTTGCGCAGATGCGGCGGCGTGTTGACGAAAGCGTATTCGCCGAAATTCATGGTGGCGATGTCCAGGCTGCAGATATCGGGATTGAGTTCCTGCACGTGCTGGACGCGGAATTCCGGGCTCTTCATGGTGGTGCCGGGTCCGAGCCCCACGGGGTCGACATCACCGGGGGTGAAGCGCGCGCCCGGGCCGGTGGTAAGGTTGATCAGCACATTGACCTTGCTCGCGCGAATGCGTTCCACCACTTCCTTGTAGTGTTCGAGTTCCAGGCTTGCCTTGCCGGTCTTGGGATTGCGCACATGGATGTGCA
>MEQV01000162.1:1447-3969 GCA_001770355.1 Betaproteobacteria bacterium RIFCSPLOWO2_02_FULL_62_17 | reverse complement strand
CTTGGGATTGCGCACATGGATGTGCACGATGGTCGCGCCCGCCTTCGCCGCGGCGATGCCTTCGTTTGCGATCTGCTCCGGCGTCACCGGTACGGCGGGATTAAGGTGCGCAGTATCGGAGCCGCCGGTGAGCGCGCAGGTGAGAATGACGGGACGGGACATGATGCTGCTCCTTGCAATAGTCTGGAAAGGCACCAATGTTACCGAAGAAGAAGACCCGGCGTACGGTTATGCGCATTGACAATGCGTTCGGCGCAGGCGTAATTTGACTGCCGGAACAAATTGATATCGGGCGATGCACGCATGGTTCGGTCTCTTTCAATTTCACTTGCGGCGCTGCTTCTGGGCGCTTGCGCCATGCCCCTGGTGCCTGGGACAAGTACCGAAGCCGATGTCCTTGCCTTTTTCGGCAAACCGATCGACACCAGACAAATCGAAGGCGGCAGCCGCCAGTTCGACTATCCACGCGGGCCGCTGGGCCGCGAAACCTGGCGCATCACCCTTTCCGCCAATGGCAAAGTTCAATGGGTCGAGCAGTTGCTCGACGAAGCGCATTTCACGCGCATCAAAAGCGGCATGTCAAAAATCGACGTGCAGCGCGAACTGGGCAGGCATTTCATCACTACCGATTTCGCGAACCTCGGCGAGCAGGTGTGGAGCTGGCGCTATACCGATTTTGGCAGCCGCTACATGTTTTTCAATGCCCACTTCGATGCGCAAACGGGATTGCTCAAGCACGCATCGAGGACCCCGGAGTTCATTAACGAGTTCCGGTTGCGCGGACGCCGCTGATCAGCGATTGCCGCACATGATGGATAATGAGCGGAAAATCTGCGCAGTTTAGAAATTAAATAACATTTAATTCAATATGTTATATAGATATTATTCATCCCACCTTTTATCCCACCAGATTAGTGGGACGAAATTTGGTTGACAAACTTGCCCACCAAATCCAAGAATCCGACGCGCATCGCAAATTCTTGGGAGAGAGGGGGGGTATGGACGCAGTCGAACTTCTGCAGGAAATCACCGATTACTGCCGGAACGCCGGCATGGCCGCCTCGACATTCGGCAAGCTGGCGGTCAACGACGGTAAATTCGTCAACCGCCTGCGCGATGGGGGCCGAATCACTACCGCGACGCTGGATCGGATTCGCAACTTCATCGTCGCGAACCCGCCGCCGGCGACGTTGCGCCCGCGGCATCCGAAAGCGACACGCTCAATCCTGTCACGGAAGCAAAGAATTTCCGCTTTTTCGACAATCGCCAGAAATACCTGCTGTTCGTCAATACCTGTTCCGAAAAATGGGTCGTCGCGGAGCGCGTCAGCAACGAACTGAGCAACCTTCGGCCACGCCCGCCGGCGGTGCGGGTATTCGATGCGGGTATTGGCGATGGCACGGTGCTCACGCGCGTGATGCGCGCCATGCACAACCGCTTCCAGTCGATGCCGTTCTACATCGTCGGCAAGGAAATCAGCCTGGAGGACGTGCGCCTGGCGCTGGAGAAGATGCCGGACCGGTTCTTCGAGCACCCGGCCACGGTGCTGGTTCTCACCAACATGAATTACATGGATGCGCCGTGGCTGGTGCCGCAATCGCTCACCGAGGCGACCAGCCTGGTGTGGCATGAAGTCGCGCTATCGGGCAAGACCTCGCATGAGTTCGAGGAACAGGTCACCGGACTGCAGCCGTTTCTCGCTGAAAACTGGCGCACCACCCCGAGCAGGAAAAGCGGCAATCCGGTCTATGACCGGCCCGCGGTGATGGTGATCTATCGCGAGGACCACCGCTTTCTGCTCGACCAGATCATCCCCAAGCGCGGCGCCGGTCGCGCCGATTTCGATCTGGTCATGGCCTCGCAGCCGTTTCGCGCGCGCGCGTCGCTGGATTTCAAGGTCAAACGCGTGCTCACGCCGCTCTCGCGCGCCATCGGGCCCGGCGGGCGCCTGCTGTCGATTCATTCGCATGGCAATGACCCCGGGCAGGAAATTATCCAGGGCGTGTGGCCCGGCGAAAATCCCTTTATCCATGACCGCCACCAATTGCTCAAGGCGGTGAAATCAGAACTGGGCAGCACGGCGCGCAACTACAATTTCAATACCTACTCGGATGCTCGCTCACTGTTCCGCTACCAGATGCATTCCCTGCCCAGTGAAGTGACCGAATCCATCGGCACCTCGACCTTGTTCGCGGCATGGAATGCCGCCATTTATGTCGGGCAGATCGAGGACGCGCGCCTTGAAGGCGTCATCGGCGACCGCCGCTACCTGGATGTCACGCGCGACGTGGTGCGCAAGCACGGCGGCTTGTGGTTCTGGGATGAGTCATACGTGATATCGCGGCGGCAGGATTAGATAAGAGACCGCCGTCGCCTAAAGCTCGCGCCGGCTGTTGGAAGCAGCGCGGCAAGTTTTTGGCCGCGCGGTCGTATATAAGACCGCCGTCGCCTAAATCTCGCGCCGGCTGTTGGAAGCAGCGCGGCAAGCTTTTGGCCGCGCGGTCGTATATAAGACCGCCGTC
>MEQV01000162.1:0-1439 GCA_001770355.1 Betaproteobacteria bacterium RIFCSPLOWO2_02_FULL_62_17 | reverse complement strand
CCGCCGTCGCCTAAATCTCGCGCCGGCTGCTGGAAGCAGCGCGGCAAGCTTTTGGCCGCGCGATCCTGCAGGCCGGCGGGGGCGCCGGTGTCCTGAGTCCATTGGCCCGGCACGCGAAAAGCGACTACAGTTGTCATGGATTTATCGCCGGACGAGATCATGAACGCCCCATCGATGCTCAGCGCCTTCATCGAAAACCGCACCTATGATGAGATCCAGGTCGGGGACACAGCGGTCCTGACGCGAACCTTGCGCCCCGAGGACATCCAGCTTTTCGCCATCATGTCGGGCGATGTCAACCCGGCGCACGTCGATCCTGAATACGCGCAATCGAGCATGTTTCATGAGGTGATCGCCCATGGCATGTGGGGCGCCGCGCTGATTTCGACCGTACTCGGCACGGAATTTCCCGGGCCGGGCACGATCTATATCGACCAGACGCTGCGCTTTTCGCGCCCGGTCAAGGTCGGCGACAGCGTCACTGTGAAGTTGACCTGCGCGAAGAAATTCGACCACAACAAACACATGGTGTTTGACTGCCTGTGCACCAACCAGGACGACCTGAAGGTCATCAGCGGCCAGGCGGAGATCCTCGCGCCGACCGAGAAAATCAAGCGCGCGCGCATGGCGATGCCGGAAGTGACGATCTCCGATCGCGACGCGCGTTATCGGCGCCTGCTGGCGAAGACCAGGGGAATCGCTCCGGTGCTCACCGCATTCGCGCATCCGTGCGACGCCGAGTCGCTGCGCATGGCGGTCGGCGCGCGCGACATCGGCGCAATGCTGCCTCTCCTGATCGGCCCGGAAGCACGCATGCGCGAGCTGGCCGAGCAGCATGGGCTCGATCTGCACGATTGCCGTTTCGTCGACGTGCGGCACAGCCACGCGGCCGCGCAACACGCGGTGGCGATGGCCGCCGCGGGCGAAGTGGCGGTGCTGATTCAAGGCAGCCAGCGCACCGAGGAATTCCTGCATGAGGTGATCGCACCCAACGGATTGCGCACCGCCCGGCGCATCAGCCATGTGCTGTACATCGAAGTGCAGACTTATCCGCGCCCTTTGTTCATCACCGATACGCTGGTCAACATCGACCCTTCCCTCGATGACAAGGTGGGCATCGTGCAGAATGCGATCGACTTCGCGCACCTGATGGGCGTGCCCGAACCGAAAGTTGCGCTGCTTGCGGCGCTGGAAATGGTGACACCGAAAATGCGCGCCACCACCGACGCCGCGGCGCTGTGCAAGATGGCGGACCGCGGGCAGATTACCGGCGCCTTGCTCGACGGCCCGCTCGGTTTCGACAACGCGGTGTCGAAGGATTCGGCGCGCAACCAGGGCATCCGCTCGCCGGTCGCCGGCCAGGCCGACGTGCTGGTCGCCCCCGATCTCGAGTCGGCCAACATGCTGGCCAAGCAACTGGAGCAGCTGTCTGACGCGAT
>MEQV01000161.1:4207-8994 GCA_001770355.1 Betaproteobacteria bacterium RIFCSPLOWO2_02_FULL_62_17 | reverse complement strand
CGCTTGGGCAGAATGCCTGCCAGGGCAGGGTGGAGGCCAAGGTGTTCCTGGGCGAATGCGTGGATTTCCAGGTGCGCATCGGCGAGACGCTGCTGCTGGCGCGCGCGCATCCTTCGCTGCGCACGCCGGTCGGCGAAAACGTTCATGTGGTGATGGACCCGGAAAAATGCATTGCCATACCCAATACCGGGGCGACGGCGCAGTGATGATTTTTGTTTTGACCAGAGCTGGAGACTGACAATGGCCAAGGATGCAGTGGTATCGGACGACCTGGCGAAGAAGTTCGCCGCGGAAAAGGACACCCCATACACCCGCTGGGTGAAAAACGAGGGCCTGGACATCATAGGCGCGCATTACGTGCCCAATCTGCATAAGGTCGAGCTCAAGCCCTGGGCGCGGCGCGAGGCCCGCGGTATATACCTCAATCACGAGGCGTCGCGCACCTCCAACGACTGCTATGTCTGCGAGGTTCCCGCGGGAGGAAAACTTCCGCCGCAGCGCCAGTTGTTCGAGGAAATGATCATGATCCTCGACGGGCGCGGATCCACCACGGTATGGAATGACGCCGGCAAGCGCATCACCTTCGAGTGGAAGGCGGGCGCGCTGTTCGCCATTCCGCTGAACACCTGGCACCAGCACTTCAATGGTTCGGGCAGGGAGCCGGCGCGCTATGTCGCGGTGACCAACGCGCCTTCGGTGATCAATCTTTATGAAGAGCCCGAATTCGTGTTCAACACGCGGCACGACTTCAACAGCCGCTTCGCGGGCGAGCCCGATTACTTCAGCAACAAGGGCGAACAGAAAGGGCTGCTGCTGGAGACCAACTTCGTCGCCGATGCGGTCAACCTGCCGCTCGTCAGCGCCAGGGAGCGCGGCGCCGGCGGCGGGCATATCCGGTTCAACATGGCCCGGGGCTCGATGAACAGCCACATCTCCCAGTTTCCCATCGGCACCTACAAGAAGGCGCACGCGCACGGTCCCGGCGCGCACGTCATTATCCTGACGGGCGAGGGCTATTCATTGATGTGGCCCGAGGGCGAGGCGCCCAAGCGCTACGAATGGCAGGTCGGCTCGATGATCGTTCCGCCGGCGGGCTGGCTGCACCAGCATTTCAATACCGGCACCACGCCTGCGCGCTACCTCGCCTTCAAGCATGAAGGGGTGGCTTTGCGCAATACGCAGGGCGTGCCCAAGGCCTGGATCAGCAAGCGCCTGGGCGGGGACCAGATCGATTACGCCGACGAAAAACCGCTGATACGCCAGCTTTTTGCCGAGGCGCTGGCCAAACACGGCCTGCAGTCGCGCATGGAGGAGGCCTACCAGGCCGAGCTGGCCGAATTGCCGCCCGTCGTTGCGTAACCCATGCGGCCTGACCCCGATGGCGGGTCTATACTTTGAACTTGAGGAGAAAATGATGAACAAAGCGGCGGCGAACGTCTCAGCCTGGTTGCGCGGCACGGCGGCGATGGCAGGTCTGGTTTTATTGGGAACCTGCGGCGGCGTGGCGGCGCAGGCGACAAAAGGGGCGCCATCGGCGGCGGCCGCCATTGCCACCTATGCCGGACCGGATCGGCAGCAGCGGCTTATCGAAGGCGCGAAAAAGGAAGGTGAAGTCAGCGTCTACAACTCCGCCCCGGTCGACGACATGAAGATATTCGCCGCAGCCTTCGAGAAGAAATACGGCATCAAGGTAAAGGTGTGGCGCGCCAGTTCCGAGAGCATCGTGCAGCGCGCCATTAACGAGGCGCGCGCCGGGCGTTTTGATGTCGATGTGATCGAAACCAACTCCCCCGAGATGGAGGTGCTAACCCGCGAGAAACTGCTGCAGGAGGTGAAATCGCCGCATCTGCAGGATCTGATTCCTCAAGCCCTGCCGCCGCACCGCGAGTGGATCGGTACGCGCCTCAATATGTTCACGGCAGCCTACAACACCAGGCTCGTCAAGAAAGACGAACTCCCGAGAAACTACGAAGACTTGCTTAATCCGCGCTGGAAGGGAAAGCTCGGTGTCGAATCGAGCGATCTTGAATGGTTTGCCGGCGTGATCGCCGATCTGGGCGAGGCCAAGGGCTTGAAGCTGTTCCGCGACATCGTCGCCGCCAACGGCATGTCGGTGCGCACCGGCCATACGCTGTTGACGAATCTCGTGGTGTCGGGCGAAATTCCCCTGGCGCTCACCATCTACAACTACAAGGCCGAGCAATTGAAGAACGACGGCGCGCCGATCGACTGGTTCGTGCTGCAGCCGGGCCTCGCGCGGCCGCAAGGCGTGGGGGTGATGCGCCGCGCGCAGCATCCGCACGCGGCAGTGCTGTTCCACGATTTCATGCTCTCGGACGCGCAGGAACTGTTCATCAAGCGCGATTTCGTGCCCACCAGCAAGAAGATCAGCACGCCGCTGAACAAGTTTCCGTTCCGTTTCGTCGATCCCAAGGTGGCGATCGACGAATATGCGAAATGGTCCAAACTCTACAAGGAAATTATCACCGGCGGGGCGAAGTAGTTCCGGGGTAGATATCCAACAAACAGGAGCCGCAATGTCCAACGAATCACATTATCACAGCAAAAAAGACCGGATCTTCGTCCGCGCCATCGCCGGGGCCTACAGCCTGAAGGACGAACTCAAGCGCTTGCGCGCCTTGCCCCGCGTGCGCAAGGGTTCGGAGATCAAGTTCCAGGATGGTCCGCAGGCCTACAGCCGGCATTACGTCGAGCCCAAGGACGGCGTTACCCAGACCCTGCACATTCACCTCGAGGAATACGGGCCGGGCGGCAAATCGCAAAAGCACGGCCACGTGAACGAGGCGGCGTTTTACATTCTCGACGGCAAGGGCTATGAGATTCACGACGGCGTGCGCTACGACTGGCAGGCCGGCGATATCGCGATCGTGCATAACAACTGCGTGCACCAGCATTTCAATGCCGATGCCGAGAAGCCGGCGCGTGCGCTGGTGCTGAAGACCAAGCCCATGTACATGTTCATGAACATGTTGTTCCAGGCGACCGTGGAGCCAAGACCGACCGTGGCCGCGCCGGGCGGGGAGGGGTTTGCCGTGCGCGAGCGCGAAGAAGACCTCAACCACGCGAAGTAGCAAGCACTCGATAAAGGAGCTCAAAATGGCCTGGACAGAATCAAAAGCGTGGTTGCGCGGCAAGGCGACCGGAAAGATTTATCAGGATCTGCTCGACGATGCGAGCAACGCGCCCAGCCGCAATGCGCGCCGCAAGAAGGTGGTGCGGCCCGAGGACATGCCCTGGGAGATGGCGCGCCAGGGATTGCTGAAGCATCTGATCAGCGAGCAGATGAATACGCGCATGGAGACCGTGGATGCCTACATGCAGATCATTCCGCCGGGAAGCAGGTCGGGCAAACACCGCCACCTCGCCGAGGAGTGCCTCTATGTGCTGGAGGGACGGGGGTTCGACCTGCACCAGGACTGCGACGTGGAGATCACCGACACTTACCATTGGACGCCCCAGACGGAAGTGAAGCGCTATGAATGGGAAGCCGGCGACGTGATCTATATACCGCCGAATACCATTCATCAGCATTTCAATGCCGACCCGGACAAACCGGTGCGCCTGATCTCCGCCATCAACCGTATCTTCAAGAACAGCGGACTGAACGATCTGGAGCAATTGGAGGATGCACCGGAGTATGACCCCGCCGTGGTGCTCAGCGCGGAAGCGGTGCAGCGCTACCTCGCCCGCAAGGTCAAGGAACCGGCGTGAGTCGAACCAGCCTCGCTCAATGTCAGCGTGACAAGTGGAACAAAGCCTACGAAAGCATTTTCGGCAGGCGTGCCAAGTAGTATTAAACCCGTCATCCGCAACTGAAGAGAACACCACCATGATGAGCCAGGAACAAAACGACGCCCTGACACGCACCGGCCAGGGAACCTTGATGGGCGAGCTTTTTCGCCGTTACTGGATACCGGCGCTGCACGACTGGGAGTTGCCGGAGCCCGATTGCGCGCCGGTGCGGGTCAAGCTGATGGGCGAATCCCTGATCGCCTTCCGCGACACCCAGAACCGCATCGGCCTGATCGACGAGTTTTGCGCGCACCGCGGCGTATCACTGTGGTTCGGGCGCAACGAGGAGTCCGGCTTGCGCTGTCCGTACCACGGCTGGAAATTCGATGTTACCGGCCAATGCGTCGACCTGCCCTCGGAAGGCGAGAATGGTCCGATGAAGAAGCGCATCAAGCTGACTTCCTACCCCTGCATCGAACAGGGTGGGGTGATCTGGACCTATATGGGGCCGCCTGAGCTGAAACCCGCGCCGCCGGGCCTGGAATGGGCCAATGTGACGGCCGAGCGCCGCTATATCTCCAAGCGCTTCCAGGAGTGCAATTATCTGCAGGCGATGGAGGGCGGCATCGATTCCTCGCATGTGACTTTCCTTCACAGCGGCGCGCTCAAGTCCGACCCGCTGTTCAAGGGGACCAAGGGAAATCAATACAACGAGCAGGACAAGATGCCGCACTTCGACGTGGTGGAATTCGAAGGGGGCCTTTTGATCGGCGCTCGCCGCAACGCCGATCACGGCAAATTCTATTGGCGTATCACGCCGTGGATCGCGCCTTTCTACACCATCATTCCGCCGCGCGGCAGTTATCCCCTTGGAGCGCATGCCTGGGTGCCCATCGACGACCACAACTGCTGGTCCTGGAGCATCAACTATCATCCTTCCCGGGACTTGAGCGCGGACGAGCGCAAGGCGATGGAAGACGGCAAGGGCATCCATGTGAAAAATATCCCCGGCACCTTCATCACGCTGCAGAACA
>MEQV01000161.1:1147-4181 GCA_001770355.1 Betaproteobacteria bacterium RIFCSPLOWO2_02_FULL_62_17 | reverse complement strand
TCGGCGCAAAAGGCCGGCACCCAGTATTCGGGCGTCGATGGCATAGGCATGCAGGATGCTTCATTGCAGGAATCCATGGGTCCGATACAGAATCGCGCCAAGGAAAACCTGTGCCCGACCGACCGCGGCATAGCCATGGCGAGGCGCATGCTGCTGGAGGCCGCACAGGCGAATCGCGAGGGCAAGCCGGTCATCGGTCTGGACCCGGCGGTGCAGCGCGTGCGTTCCTGCTCGATAGAACTCGAACCGCACCAGCATTACAAGGATGCCGCGCGGCACGGCCTGTTCGCCCCGCTGGATACCGACCCGGTCAGCGTCTGATTCCCGCTGGTGGCGGATGGCCGGACCACGCGGCCGCGGTGGCCGGGAAATATCCCGCGATTTTCCCGCTACTGCGGCATCGTAATACCGGTGTCCTTGACCAGTTTTTCGTAAAACGCGCGTTCTTCCTTGAGTTGGGCGCCGAACTGCTCGACCGAACCCCCTGCGGGAACCATACCCTGGGTGGTCAGATACTTCGCGACGTAATCCTTGTTTTTGAGCAGGCCGTTGATATCGGCGTTCAATCGCTCGACGATGGCGCGCGGCGTGGCTGCGGGCGCGAACAGCCCGATCCAAACCCCGGTATCGACCCTGAAGCCGGACTCTCCCATGGAGCGCACTCCAGGGACGAACGAGGAGGGCTTGCTGCCGCTGGCCGCGATCGCCTTGAGTTTTCCCGCCTTGATCATCGGCGCTGTCCGTCCCGCGGCGTTCATCGACACGTTGACCTGCCCGCCGATGACCGCGTTCATGGCCGCTTCGCCGCCCTTGAAAGGAACATGCAGGAACCGGATTCCGCGGGTCCTGAGCCACTCGACGGTCATGTGCGCGCCGCTGCCCACGCCGATGGTGCTCCAGGAGAGCGAATCGGGCTTGGCTTTGACTATGGCGAACAGCTCGTCAAGATTGTTGGCCGGCACCGAAGGGTGCGCGATGATCAGGCTTTCAAGGTCCCCCATACGCGCGACGCCGACGAAATCCCTGGCCGGGTCGTAGGGCAGCTTGGTATAGGCGATCGGGTTGATCGAGACCGTGCCGTTGTTGGTGCCGCACAGGGTATAGCCGTCGGGCGCGGCCTTTGCGCAAAGCTCTGCGCCGATCACGGCATTGGCGCCGGGGCGATTCTCGATGACAAACGGCTGGCCGTATTTCGGTCCGAGGTATTCCTGAAAGCCGCGGAAAGGAATATCGCCAGGCCCGCCCGGCGGATGCGGCGAGATAATGCGGATCGGCTTGGCGGGCCACTGCTGGGCGTGCGCCGGGAACACGGCAATCAAGCCAGTCAGCATCAAACCGGCAGCCGTGATGCGAATCTTGTTTTTCATTTTCATCTCCATCGAGAACTGTGGGCAGGCCGCATCAAGAGCGATGCTCCGCGTGCGTTAATCATAGAAGCAAGTTGCGCGATAATCAATGCAAGCGGCAGCGCATTCCGGTCAAGATTTGTCCAGCGGTTCGCTGGTTATAATCCGCCACCTCTTTTGCCATGAAGCAGGTTGATGTTCAGCTATCGCCACGCGTTTCACGCCGGCAATCACACCGACGTCTTGAAGCACACAGTGCTGGCGCATCTGCTTCGCTATTTCGCGCAGAAAGACAAGGCGTTCTGGTACATCGATACCCAGGCGGGACCGGGTGGCTACGACTTGCGCGGCGACTTTGCGCGTAAGAGCGGCGAAGCGCTGACCGGGATAGCGAGGCTGTGGGAGAGCAAGGATCTTCCCGAAGGTCTGGAGCACTATCGCCAACAGGTACGAGCCTTCAACGCCGCGCATGGCGGCGGCGAGGCGGCGTTGCGTTTTTATCCTGGGTCGCCGTCCATAGCCGCGCAAATGCTGCGCAGGCAGGACCGGTTGCGTTTTTTTGAGCTGCACAGCACCGACAGCCGTGAACTGATCCGCGCCTTCGCGGGACAGGCGCCGCGCGTTATCGCGAAGGCCGCCGATGGCTTTGCCGGAATGATTGCGCTGCTGCCGCCGACTTCGCGCCGGGGCATGGCGCTGATCGATCCTTCCTACGAGGATAAAGGGGATTATGGGCGCGTCATTGCCGCGTTGAAAGGCGCTCTGGAACGTTTTGCCACCGGTACCTTCATGGTCTGGTACCCGCAGGTGCAGCGCCGCGAGGCGCAGCAACTCCCCGAGCGCCTGAAGCGCCTGCAGGCAAAGGACTGGCTGCACGCAACGCTCACGGTCAAGGCTCCGGCGCGCGATGGCCTGGGCCTGCACGGCAGCGGTATTTTTATTCTCAATCCGCCCTGGACGCTGCCGCGGATGCTCGCCGAGGTGCTGCCCTGGCTGAAGAATGTGCTGGGCCAGGATGACAACGCTTCCTTCACGCTGGAGGAAACGCTCCGATGAACGCAATGCCGTCGGCCGGCGCCGCGACGCTCAGGTAAAATGCCGCATCATGGAACAACACATCATGGAACAACACATTTCCCCCGACGGTCTCAAGCGGCGCAGGAAGGTAGCCGCTTCCGGCGAGTGGACCCAGGAGCGCATCGAGACGCTTTTCGAACTGCCTTTCGCCGACCTGCTTTACCGCGCGCAGGGCGTTCACCGCGAGCATTTCAACGCAAACGAAATACAGCTCTCCACTCTGATTTCGGTAAAAACCGGCGGTTGCCCGGAGGACTGCGGCTACTGCCCCCAGTCCTTGCATCACGATACGGCAGTTGCCGACGAACCGATCATGACGCTCGACGCAGTGCTCGCCGCGGCGATCAAGGCGAAGGCAAGCGGCGCCACGCGTTTCTGCATGGGCGCTGCCTGGCGGGGCCCCAAGCAGCGCGACCTCGATCCCGTGCTCGATATGGTTCGCGAGGTGAAAGCCTTGGGCCTGGAAACCTGCGCGACCCTGGGGCTGCTGCGCGACGGGCAGGCCGAGCAACTGAAGGCAGCGGGCCTTGATTACTACAACCACAACATCGACACCTCGCCCGATCACTACGGCTCGATCATCGCTACACGCGAATTCGAGGACCGGCTCG
>MEQV01000161.1:0-1105 GCA_001770355.1 Betaproteobacteria bacterium RIFCSPLOWO2_02_FULL_62_17 | reverse complement strand
GCGGCGGCATCGTCGGCATGGGCGAATCGCGCGCGCAGCGCGCCGGCATGATCGCGGCGCTGGCGAACCTCGAACCGCCGCCGGAATCGGTGCCGATCAACATGCTGGTGCGCGTGGAAGGCACGCCGCTTGCCAATGCCGCCGATTTCGACTGGAGCGAGTTCGTGCGCACCATCGCCTGCGCGCGCATCACCATGCCGGGGAGCATGGTGCGGCTGTCGGCTGGGCGCACTGAAATGCCCGAGGCGATGCAGGCTTTGTGCCTGCTGGCTGGCGCGAATTCTATTTTCTACGGCGAAAAGCTGCTCACCACCGGCAATCCCGAAGCCGAGCGAGACCGCGCGCTGCTTGACAAGCTCGGCTACGTTTCTTCGGCGGTGGAGGTCCAAGAATAGGAGTCGATTCTTGCGGACCCGGGCGCTCGTTGCCCTTGGCATGATTGCCCTGTTAATCTTGCGGTGTACTCGTGCCGCAGCGGAGACTCTTCAATAGCAGTGCGTTAGCCAAGCTGAGGCAACGCCGCTTGTGACACCTCCCGGGGCCGCGCGCCGTGGCGCGGGGCAGGTTCCCTGAATGGGGATCCGAAGGTCTTTTCGAAGGGAACGCCATGCGCATCGAGGAAGATCTCAAACTGGACTTCAAGGATGTCCTCATCCGGCCCAAGCGATCGACGCTGACCTCGCGCTCCGAAGTCGATATCTCCCGTGAATACTCCTTCCGCAGTTCCGGGGGGAAATATAGCGGTATTCCCATTATCGCGGCCAACATGGACACCGTGGGAACGGTTGAGATGGCCCGTTCGCTCGCCGGTTTACGCCTGGCAACGGCGTTGCACAAGCATTACGACGAGGCGAGCCTGAAGGCTTTTTTTGCGGAGCTGCCTGCCGACGCTGCGGTGTTTTATTCGCTGGGAATTACCAGCGCCGACTATGAGAAATTGCGCCGCGTGAAAAATGCGGCCGGTGACGCCATCGCCTACGTCTGTATCGATGTCGCCAATGGCTATACCAAGTCCTTTGTCGATTTCATCCGCAAGTTCCGCGATGCCTATCCGAAGGTGACCATCATGGCCGGCAACGTGGTCACCGGCGAAATGACCGAAGAG
>MEQV01000160.1:8461-8697 GCA_001770355.1 Betaproteobacteria bacterium RIFCSPLOWO2_02_FULL_62_17 | reverse complement strand
ATGGATCAAATGCTTTCGGGGGAAACGTTGTTCAGGGCGCCGGATACTTCCGTGCGTTCTTCGCGAGCTTGCCTTTCACCGCCGCATCCAGGTCGACCCCCAGCACGGCAGCCAGCCGCACCAGGTAAATGGTCACGTCCGCCAGTTCTTCCTGGATGTGCATGGCCTGATCCTTGTCTTTCATCGCCTCGCGCGATTGCGCCTCGGTGAGCCACTGAAAGATTTCCACCAGTTCG
>MEQV01000160.1:8130-8371 GCA_001770355.1 Betaproteobacteria bacterium RIFCSPLOWO2_02_FULL_62_17 | reverse complement strand
TGCAGGCCGGCGGTGTCGATGAGGCTGTTCATTGTGATCCTTCGCTTGCGGCGCTTTGCACGGTCTTGCGCTGCCGCGACCTTAAGATAAATCCAGGCCGGTATTGTGCCCTGCCTGCATTTCCCATGGCCCCGCCGCCGTCAGCGCAGCAATATCAGTTTTGGAACGGCATCCGCGCCCGCCCAGACGATGGCGTTCTGGTGGTGGCGCAGGCCCAGCTCCCGCGCCGCATCGAGCGCGA
>MEQV01000160.1:7999-8116 GCA_001770355.1 Betaproteobacteria bacterium RIFCSPLOWO2_02_FULL_62_17 | reverse complement strand
AAACTTTTCTCCGCCGGCCAGGCGCCCGCGGGATCGACCCCTTCGCCCTCGATCGCCGGGATCGCCAGCGCTTTCAGTTCCGCGGCGAGGCACGCCTGCGCGGCCTCGTTTTCCTCG
>MEQV01000160.1:7708-7974 GCA_001770355.1 Betaproteobacteria bacterium RIFCSPLOWO2_02_FULL_62_17 | reverse complement strand
TGCAGGCGGTGATGAAAACACCGCAGCGATGCCCCGAGGACGCGTAGAGCCGCGCCAGTGCTTCCGAGCGCGTATCGATGCGCAGGCTGACCAGGTCCGCGCCCCGGCCGAAGCGATAGCCGGTCTCGCGGTAGGCCGCGATTGTTTCGGGCGGAATATCAGACTGCCGCAACCTTGGCCCTTGCCGCTACTGCAGCGGAATCTTCGCCTCCCTCACGATCCGGGTGAATTTGGCGACATCCGCTTCGAACATCGTCTTGAACTGC
>MEQV01000160.1:5348-7656 GCA_001770355.1 Betaproteobacteria bacterium RIFCSPLOWO2_02_FULL_62_17 | reverse complement strand
CCTCGCGCGCGGCCAGCGCCTTCACCACGCCGCGGTAGAGCGCATCGACCGCGTCGCGGGGCGTTCTCGATGGAACGAAGAGTCCCTGCCACGAACTCGATTCGAACCCCGGCAGCGTCTCGGCGATGGTGGGCACATCAGGCAGCACCGACACGCGCCTGGCGCCGGGCATCGCCAGCGCGCGAATCTTGCCGCTTTTCACCAGCGGCAGCGCGGTCGAGAGCGGCACCACGGCAGCTTCCACCTGCCCGGACATCATCGCCGTAAAAAGGGGCGCATCGCCCTGGTAGTGCACCGCCACGATATCAATACCCGCGGTGAGCTTGAGGAGCTCCATGGTGAGGTGCAGCGGGTTGCCCACACCCGTGCCGCCGTAATTGAGCACGCCGGGCTTAGCTTTGGCGATGGCGATGAATTCGGCGACCGTGGCGGCCTGGAGTTTCGGCGAGGAGATCAGTATCAGGTTGGACGCTACCAGTTGCGACACCGGCGTGAAATCAGTCGCGTCCCAGCTGAGCTTCTTGAAGATGGCCGGGCTGATGGCCTGGCCGTTGGTGTTGATCACCAGGGTGTGGCCGTCGGGCGCGCCGCGCGCGACGCTTTCCACGCCCACGTTGCCGGCCGCGCCGGGGCGGTTCTCGATGAGGAAGGGCTGGCCGAGGGACTCGCTCATCTTCGGCTGGATCAGCCGCGCGATCAGGTCCACCGCGCCCCCGGGCGGGAACGGCACCACCAGCCTGACCGGTTTGCTCGGATAGCTTTGTGCCAGAGCAAGACCTGACCCCAAGGCGAGCGCTGCGATCGAGCCCGCGAATAATCGCTTCAGTGACTTCATCGGTTCCTCCGTTGCGCGCTGTTCGCGCGCTCAATCAAACTGCAAGCCGAATTCGCGGCTGATCCCGACCGTCTGCTCGTAAGTATCGGCAAGGATTCTTCCCAGCTCCTCGGGCGTCGAGGAAAGCGGAATGGAGCCGGCTTTCTCGATCATCGCGCTGTACTCGGGCAGCTTCACGATCGCCGTGATGTGGCGATTGAGCAGCGCGATGATCGGTTGCGCGGTTCCCGAGCCGGCACAGATGCCCAGCCAGCCGAAGCGCACGAAGGGCAGCGCGCGCTCGCTGAGCGTCGGTGTATCGGCCAGAACGGCGAGCCGCTGCGGACTGGTGACGCCGATGATCTTGAGCTTGCCGGCTTTGTACTGGGGCAGGATCGAGAGCGTCGGCGACACATAGACGTGCACGCGGCCGGCGAGCAGGTCCGGCATGATTTCGGCGCCGCCCTTGTAGGGCACGCCGGTCATGGCGATCCCGGTCATCTTGCCCAGCTCCAGCGCGAGGATTTCCTGCGCCGAGCCGCGCCCGACCATGCCGTAATTGACCTTCCCCGGGTTGGCCTTGGCATAGGCGATGAAGGCATCCCAGTTCTGCGCCGGGATCTCGTTGGAGAGCGCGATGCCATAGTAATAGCGCGAGATCTGGCTGATCGGCGCCACGTCGGCAAGCTTGTAGGCAATCTTCTTGTAGATCGCGGCGTTGATGGATTCGAAATGGGTGCAAAGCAGCAGGTTGTAGCCGTCGCGCGGCTTGCCCAGCACGTCCTGCGTCGCGATCTGGCCGCCGGCGCCGGTGCGGTTTTCCACGACGACGCGCTGGCCCAGTGCCGTGCCCAGACGGTCGGCGATAAAGCGCGCCGGAAGATCGGTCGGTCCGCCGGCGCTGAAACCGACCACCAGCCTGACCGGCTTGTCCGGATAGCCCGTTTGCGCCTGCGCCGCGCCCGCCGCGGCGAAGACAGCAAGCGTCGCGGCAAGCGGTGCCATCCAACGATTCATCAATCCAGACATTTTGACCTCCCCGATTCATCAGCCGGCAGGCTAGTATTGGCTTTATTGTAGGCGACCAGGGGAAAAACCGTATGAAGCGCAGCATCGATCGCATTCGCACCACCCACACCGGAAGCCTGCCGCGGCCGCCCGAAATTCTGGAGGCGATGCGCTCGCAGGCGCAGGGCCGCGCGCTCGATGCCCCCGCCTATGAGGCGGCCCTTGCCGGACACGTCATGGAGATCGTGAAAAAACAGGTGGCGGCCGGCATCGATACCGTCAGCGACGGCGAATGCAGCAAGCCCAGCTTCCGCGCTTACGTCGGCGAGCGTATCGGCGGCTTCGAAGCGCGCATTCCGCCCGGGGGCATACCCGTGCCCGGGCCGGTTTCGCCGGACAGCCGCGACGCGGCGATGTTTCCCGATTATTACCAGGGCATGCTGCTGCACAACCCGTTCGCCAATGCCATACGGGTGGCGCCGCGCG
>MEQV01000160.1:3403-5320 GCA_001770355.1 Betaproteobacteria bacterium RIFCSPLOWO2_02_FULL_62_17 | reverse complement strand
CCGGCAGCCGCTCGCGCGCGACATCGCCAACCTCAAGCAGGCGATGGCGGCGGCCGGCGCCGAGGAAGGCTTCATGCCCTCCTCCGGCTCCATCCCGGTGGACCTCAACGAGCACTACCGCACGCAGGAGGAATACCTCGAAGCCAACGGCGAAGCGATGCGCGAGGAATACCGGGCGATTCTCGACGCCGATCTGCTGCTGCAGATCGACGATCCGCGCCTGGTGAGTTCCTGGGATGGACAGCGCGACATGGATCTTCAGCAGTACCGCGGCTGGATGCAGAAGCGCATCGAAGCTCTGAACCATGCGCTGCGCGGACTGCCCGAAGACCGCATCCGTTTTCACACCTGCTACGGCGTCAATTTCGGCCCGCGCCTCTCGGACCTGCAGCTCGAACAGGTCATCGATCTGATATTCACCATCAAGGCCGGCGCCTATTCCTTCGAGACCGCCAACCCGCGCCATGATCACGAATGGCGCGCCGCGCGCAGCTTCAAATTGCCCGCGGGCAAAATGCTGATTCCGGGAGCGGTGACGCACTCGAACGTGATGGTGGAGCACCCGGAAGTGGTTGCCGACCGCATCGAGCGCTGGGCCAACGCGGTCGGGCGCGAGAACATCATGGCGGGCAACGACTGCGGTTTCTCCTCCACGGCGGGCAATACCGAGATACCGATGGCGGTGGCCTGGGCGAAGCTGCAGGCGCTGGGCGAAGGCGCGCGCATGGCGTCGCGGCGCCTGTGGAAGTAAACAGGTAGTTTGGTGTATCTCGACATCAAGACCCTGCAACTGGCGGCCATCGTGGTCTGTTGCGTGCTCGGACCCGTGTCGCTGGCGTTCGCGCCGACGCAGCGCTACATGCAGCCTTCCCGATTCTGGGGCGGGGGACTCGTCGCGCTTGCGCTGGGACTGGCGCTGGTCAGTTTGCATGGACATGTTTCGGATTTCGTCTCACTGGCGCTTGGACCCGGGTTGCTCGCGCTGGCGCTGAGCTTCGCGCAGGCGAGCGCGCGTTCGGTGGCCGGCAAGGAAGGTCGCGATCTTACGGGCCTGGCGCTGCTGGCGGGAGTCGTTGTGCTGCTGCTTGCGGCGGAGATGCTGTCCGCGCTTGCGTGGCTGCGCGTGCCGCTCTCCATGGGCGCCCTGGGCGTGCTCGCCTGGAGAGTGGCGATCGGATTCGATGCCTGCAAAGGGCTGCCCGAAGGCGGAACTTTGCGCACCATAGGGGCCATCTTCGGCTGTTTGAGCTTGTCGCTGTTTCTGCAGGGCCTGCTGACTCTGGCGAGCTGGGACATGGATGCACTTTTCGGGCCCGGCGTGGCCGATGCCCTGCTGCTGGTTGCCCTGATTGCCTGCGTGCTTCTGGGCAGCATCCTCCTCATGTGGGTGATGACCGAGCGGATCAACGCCAGGATCCGCCAGCTGGTTTCCCTGGATCCGCTGACCGGGGCGTTGAATGGTCCGGCATTCGTTCAGCAATTCGAGCGGGAAGCATCACGCGCGCGGCGCCGCTCGGTTGCCCAATTCGCAATTCTGCTGGTCGATATCGACTACTTTCACCTGGTCAATGAAACCGCCGGGTATGCGGCGGGAAACCACGTGCTCGAGAAGACGTTTGAGATCCTGCGCAGCATGTGCCGAGATTACGACCTGATCGGCCGGCTCGAAGGCGATGTATTCGCGCTGCTCACGCCGCGTGCCAACAGCGAAAGCGCGCTGGGCATGGCCGAGCGCGTGCGGCATGAGATTGAACTGCACGGGGCGGCGCGCGCCGGTCGCAGCAGCCGCGTGACGGTCAGCATCGGTATCGCCCTGTTCGAAGAGCACGGCGACAGCTGGGATGAAGTGCTGCGCTCTGCCGACGTCGCGCTGAAACAGGCAAAGGCGGACGGCCGCAATCAGGTGCAGGCGGCCGC
>MEQV01000160.1:0-3274 GCA_001770355.1 Betaproteobacteria bacterium RIFCSPLOWO2_02_FULL_62_17 | reverse complement strand
CTTTTATCCGTGCAGAAAACGCGGTTCACGCGCGCAGCGCGTAGGCTTTTGCCCCCTATCGAACTACTCCGACCCGGCCAGGCCCGCTTTGCGCACCAGTTCGCCCTGGCGCACGATCTCCGACTGCACGAAACGCCTGAGTTCATCCGGCGGCGGCGAACTCACCAGCACCAGGCCGAGCTTGTTGAATTCCTGGCGCACCGCGGCATCCTCGGCGATGCCATGAAACTCCGCGTACAGCCTTTCGATGATCTCCCTCGGCGTCTTCGCCGGCGCCACCAGCATGAACCATGAGGTGGCGTCGAAATCCTTTACGCCGACTTCGGTGAGCGGCGCCACGTCCGGCAGCGCTTCGAGGCGTTGTTTCGTGGTCACGCCGAGGGGCCGGATCTTGCCCGCCCTGAGCATGGCGCTTGCCAGCGCGATGTTGGAGAACATCACCTGGATATGTCCGCCGGCCAGGTCGTTGATCGCCGGCTGCATGCCTTTATAGGGAATGTGGGTCATATCGATGCCGAGGCGGCTCTTCAACAATTCGGCGCTGAGGTGCTGCGAGGTACCCGCGCCGGCCGAACCGAAGCTCAAGCCTCCTGGTGTGCCTTTGGCGAGTTTCACCAGGTCCGCGATGTTATGGACGGGCAGCGCCGCGTTGACCACCAGCACCTCCGGAATCCGCGCGATCAGGGCGATGGGGGCGAGGTCCGCCACCGGATCGTAGGGCAGGCTCTTGAACAGCGTGACGTTCCCTGCCATGCCGGTGCTGTTGGCGATCATGAGCGTATAGCCGTTGGGCGCGGAACGGGTCACCGAGGTGATGCCGATGATCGAACTGGCGCCCGGGCGATTCTCGACGATGAAGGACTTGCCCAGGCGCTGCTCCAGCCGGTTGCCGACCAAGCGCGCGAAAATGCTGTAGAGGCCGCCCGGCGCCGCGGGCGCGACGATGGTGACGGTGCGCTCCGGATAATTCTGCTGCGCGGCCGCGGGCCCGGCCGCGGCCAGGGCCGCGAACGCGATCAGTGCCGCCAGTTGCGATGATTTCATGGGGGAATCGACTCCTTGTTTGACCATCTGCCAGTGTGCCTGCCGCGCATCGGGAATGCAACGCGGCGCCAGCGGGCAGACACACCGGAGGGGCGTTGCGCCCGAGCTGCCATTTGGCAAGCCGGGGCGCTATGCTAGAGTCCAGCGTGCATTTTTAAGGGAGAAGCTTATGACACACCGTATGCGGCGTATTGCTGTCCTGGCGTTCATCGCCACCTGTTTCGCGTTCCCGGCACAGTCTCAGAACTATCCTGCCAAACCGGTGAAGGTGATCGTGCCCCACCCGACCGGTGGCGGGCCGGTCGATCTCCCGGCGCGCGGACTGGCCGATTACCTTACCCGCGCCATGGGCCAGACCTTCGTGGTCGAGAACCGCGACGGCGCCGACGGCTTCATCGGCGCCGAGGCGCTGGCCAAGTCCGCGCCCGACGGCTACACCCTCGGCGTCACCAGCGCTTCGGTCATCACCATGAACGAGCTCACGCGGGTGAGCCTGCCCTACAACTCGGCGCGCGACTTCGCCCCGGTGGTCTATATCGGCGCCATTGAAAGCCTGCTGCTGGTGAACCCCTCGGTGCCGGCGCGCTCGCTGCGTGAATTGCTGGATCTGGCCAAGGCCAAGCCCAACACCGTCTCCTGGGGAACGCTGGGCACCACCAGCAATGGCCCGCTGCTCATCGGCATGTTCCGGCAGAGCCAGGGCGCCTCCTTCTACATGATTCCCTACAAGAGCAACATCCAGGCGGTGCAGGGCACCGTCGCCGGCGACGTCAACGTGGTTGCCTATGCCGCGGGCGGTGCCGCGAGCCTGGTCAAGGCCGGCAAGCTGCGCCCGCTGGCCTATACGGGCAATACCCGCAGCGCCGCCTTTCCCGATGTGCCGACCTTCGCCGAGTCCGGCGTCAAGCTGGGCTTCAAGACCTGGATCGGCATGTTCGCGCCCGCCAGAACGCCGAACGATATTGTCAAGAGGCTCAATGCCGAATCGGTGAAGCTGCTGTCGGATGCGAGCTTCACGGCGAAATTTCTGCAAAGCCAGGGCGTTGAACCCGGTGAAACCAGCCGCGTCAGCGCGGACGAGTTCGCGCAGTTCATCAAGGCGGACCGGACGGCCTATGAAGAGGCGGTCAAGGCGGCGGGGATAGAGAAGAAATGACGCACCGGGGAACACGGCACCAGCAGCTTTTCGAGATAAAGGTCGCTGCGTGTTTCCATTGATATGTTGACGGCCAAACCGCGCAGCCGCCGGCAGGAACGGCGATGAAACTGAGCCAGCTGCGCCATCTGCTGGCGGTGGCCGAAGCCGGCACGGTCCGTCAGGCGTCGAAAAATCTGTATCTGTCGCAATCTTCGGTCACCAAGAGCATTCAGCAGCTGGAGGCATCGCTCGGGGTGGAGCTGTTGCATCGGGCCTCGCACGGTGTCACGCCCACCGCCGCGGGCAAAGCCCTGATCGCCCGCGCCAGGGTCATAGAGTCGGAGTTGCGCGCCGCGCGCAATGACGTCGAGACCGTTCAAGGCGCCGGCTCGGGAGAAATCAGGGTGAGTGCCTCGCCAACGGTGGCCATGGCGCTGCTGCCCAAGGCGATTCTCGAGTTCAGGCGCACCCGGCCCAAGGTGAGCTTTCAGATCCAGGAAGGCGTCTATCCGGACGCGTTGCCGGAGGTGCGCATGGGGGAGATCGATTTCGCCATCTGCCTGGTGCCGGAGCAGCCCCATGAGGAGGATCTGAATTTCGAGCTGCTGGTCAAGGATCGGCTGACGCCCGCGGTCCGCTCGACGCATCCGTTGACGCACAAGGGCAAGCTGACGCTGGCCAGTCTGCTCGATCTGAAACTCGAATGGGTCATCTACGGCGGCAGCCGCACCGGGCGCGACGTATTCGAGCAGACCTTTATCGGCCAGGGGCTGGAGCCGCCCAGAAGCACCATAACGTGCACTTCGTTCGCCTGCGCGCTGGCGCTGGTCGAGAGCGGCGACCACGTCACGCTGGTTCCTTCGCAACTGTTCGCCGACAAGCCCGGAGGCCTGTCCATTACCCCGCTGGTCATGGACTCGCCCATGCCGTCGTGGAATGTGGCCGTGATCTCGCGCGCCAGGCACGAACTGTCGCCGGTGTGCCTCGCGTTTCTCAAGCAACTGCGCCAGTCGGCCTTGTGGCCGCTGCTTGCGCCCGGACCCGGGCTGGCGCCGCAGCCGCGCCGCAGACTGCGCTGAGCCGCGGCGCCCC
>MEQV01000159.1:5518-8085 GCA_001770355.1 Betaproteobacteria bacterium RIFCSPLOWO2_02_FULL_62_17 | reverse complement strand
CATCGTTCAGCAGCGCGAACAAACCCATCACCGCCGGAATTTTGAGCAGCGCGACGGCGAGAACGACAAGCAGCAGCAACCCCGACGCCACTACCCGCCAGGGCACGCGACCTCTTTCCTCGCTGGCAATCCAGGCCAGAACCAACAGGCCGATCACGCCCGTTATGGAGTGCAGGATCAAACCGGCGCGACGCCCAGTTGCCTGGCCATCCAGTCCGCGGTCTGGTCCCGGTAGCGATACCAGAGATTGTTGACCACGTGATTGCCGCCCTCGATCACCGACAGCACGCAAGGACCGGATACCTCGGCGGCAAGTTTTTCCCCTTCGCTGGGAGGGGTCAGCGGATCCATGCTGCCGGCAACGATATAGATGGGGCAGCGGATGTTCTTCGCCACATCCTGGAGCGTCATGCGCTGCGCCACCTTGCCGGCCTCATCGAGTGAGGCACAGTGGCACCTCACGCGGAAGGCTTCGAAGCTGATCGAGGGACGCCCCTCGAAGCTGCTGCGGCGCTGAAACGCGCCCGAGAGCGCGACGCAGGCCTTGATGCGCGGCTCGCAGGCGGCGGCGCGCGGCGCGAAATAGCCGCCCAGCGACACCCCCCAGATACCGACGCGCGCCGCGTCGACATCATTGCGGGATTCCACATAATCGATCACCGCCTTCACCGGCCGCTCGAACTCCGGGCACAGCGCGAAGTCGTACTCGGCTTCACCCTGTCCGGGGCCATCGAAGGCAAGCGTGGCGAGGCCGCGCTTGAGGAAACGGTTTTCGTAGTCGTCCATTTCTTCCTTGGCCGAATCCAGGCCCATGCACATCACCACGACCGGCGCCTTCGCCCCGCCCGCGGGCCTGCGCAGATTGCCGAAAAGTTGCGTACCTTCGTAAGCAATGGCGACGCGTTCGCCCGGCGGCCTCAGGTAAGGCAGAGCCCAGTTGCGGCATTCGACCGCCTTGGCGTGCGCGCGCTTCATCTGCTCCATGTCGTTGACGAACAGGAACTTGCCAAAGTGGTAGCACACCGCGGCGCGGGTGAAATGCTCGCCGGCGGAGAGCTTGCAGCCCTCCGTGAGCGCCTGCAGCGCCAGCCCCTCGTGGATCGCGGCGCGCGCCGACCAGGCCGCGCACCAGTCTTCCCAGCGCGTGACGGCGGCGGTGACTTCCTCGAAATCGGCCAGCGGCACCCCGTTGGCGACAAAGCGCGGCGCCCAGTGCGAGATCGCCGCCTCTACGCGCGTATCACGCTGCGTTTCACTCAATATCAAACTCCCCGTTCCTGGACTTGGCGGCAGTCATGCCACGCGGTTCAGCGCCTCGCCAGCCCGATCGCGCTCACGATCCGCGCGTATTCCTCACGATCGGTCTTGAGGAACGCGGCGAACGCATCCGCCGAGCCGCCGGTGAATTCGTCCGCCTCCACGCCGCGGGCAAGCATGAATTTGTCCTTGAAACCCGGCGAGGCGATGACCTTGGCGACTTCGCTATTCACACGGCCGATGACATCCTTTGCTACACCGGTGGGCGCGAACATGCCGATCCAGTTGCGCGGCACCGGCATGTCGAGGCCCTCTTCGGCAAGCGTGGGCAGATCGGGCAGGAAGCCCGAGCGCTTGCCGCCGACCATCGCCAGCGCCTTGAGCTTGCCGGACTTCAGCATCGGCACGATCTGGCCCAGCGCGTAGGTGGTCACCTGCACCTCGCCCGCGACCGTCGCGGTCATGCCCTGGGTGGCGTTCTTGTAGGGGACACCGTAGAAAGCGATGCCCTGCTTGGCTTTGAGCCAGCCAAGCAACAAGGATCCGAAGCTGGTATTGCCCATGGTAGCGAAGGTAACGGCATCGGGATTGGCGCGCGCCAGTTGCAGCAGTTCACGAAACGAATTCGCCGCCAGGGAAGGATTCGCGATGATCACGCTGTTGAGCACCCCAACATGAATGATGGGCGCGAAATCGCGCACCGGATCGTAAGGCAACTTGGCGTAAATCGCGGGATTGAGCGACACCACCGAGGAGGTGGTGGCGCAAAGGGTATAGCCGTCGGGTGCCGACTTCGCGCAAGCCTCGGCGCCGATCGCGCCGTCGGCGCCATCACGGTTCTCCATCACGAAGGGCTGCCCGAAAACCTGCGTGAGCGCTTGTGCAAAAGCGCGCAGTTCGCCATCAAAGGGTGCCGCGGCGGTATGCGGTACCACGATGCGAACCGTTTTGCCTGGCCAGTTCTGGGCCTGCGCGGACGGCAACGCCGCGCCAACAAGCAATGCCGCTGCAACAATTGCCCTTTGCATGTAATTCCTCCCGTGTGTCATGTCCCGTCCGAACATGTTACATCCGGAAAACTTTGCCGGTATATCTGGGTTATTCTTTCGGCACGCGTTCGCGGGAGGACAAATCAAAATGACAAAACGTTATGCCGTCATGACCGTGCTGGCCTTGGGTTTTGCGATAACCGGCGCGGCGGCGTGCGCGCAATCCTGGCCCGAAAAACCCATACGCATGGTGCTTCCGTATGCGCCCGGCGGCGTACCCGAGGCGATCTTCCGAACCATGTCCAACAGTCTCGAGGCGAA
>MEQV01000159.1:0-5412 GCA_001770355.1 Betaproteobacteria bacterium RIFCSPLOWO2_02_FULL_62_17 | reverse complement strand
TCGATCCCTTCACCGCCTACGAGCCGATAACGATGATTGCCGATGCCCCGCTGCTGGCGATCGTCAACCCGGCCGTGCCGGCGCGCACGCTGGCCGAACTGATCATCCACCTGCGCGCCAATCCCGGCAAGTTCAATTACGGCGCGCCCAATTCCGGCTCACCGACGCATCTGACCGGGGCGGCGCTGTCGCAGTTCACCGGCAACTCGATGGTCTACATCGCCTACAAGGGCGTCGCCCCCATGGTGCAGGCGCTGCTTGCCAATGACCTGCAGGTCGCCTTTCCGGGCTTGAGCGGCGTGGTCGCGCAACTGAAGGCCGGCAAACTGCGCGCTCTCGCCGTGATGGCCAAAGAGCGCATGGCCGAATTGCCCGAGGTCCCGACCATGGTGGAAGCGGGCTTTCCGCAACTGACCGGCACCAACTGGTGGGCAATGGCGGCGCCGCGCGGCACGCCCGCGCGCATCATCGATCGGCTCGCCGCCGAGGTGCGCGCCGTGCTGGCCGAGCCGGAGGTGCGCAAACGCTTTGCCGGCCTGGGTCACGCAGCGGTGGGCATGACGCCGGCCGAAACCGCGGCGTTCATCAAGGCGGAGTCGGCGCGTTACCGCGAGATCATTGAGAAAGGCAAGATCACGCTGCAATAATCGCAGTGCGGCGCCGGGCGCACCGCGGCGGTCAGGCTAGCCGCCCGTCTGTGGAGCGCTCACCGGAGGCGGCGCGCTCTTGTCGGTCTTGTGGGGCTCGTGCGGCTGCCAGCCCAGCACCAGCATCAAGACGATAAACCCGGCGATGTAACCCACGGCGATATGCCAGCCGTGAACCAGCCAGCGGCCCGCCGACTTCGCCTCCGGATACATATTGGAGAGCGCCACCCCGGCCGAGGAGCCGAACCAGATCATCGAGCCGCCAAAACCCACGCAGTAGGCGAGCATGCCCCAGTCGAAGCCGCCCTGCTTCAAGGCCAACGCCGTAAGTGGAATATTGTCGAAGACGGCGGAGATGAATCCCAGCCCGAACGCGGATTGCCATGAGGCATCGGGCAGTTTCTCGACCGGCATCATCGACGCGCAGGTCACCAGCGACAGGAGAAATATCGTTCCCTTGGTCGCCTCGGGAATCAGGTTCCACTCGGGTTTGCGTAGCGGCACGGACAGAAGTATTGCAACCCAGACAGCCACGCCGATGAACGGAAAGGTATCGGAGATGTCGGAGTGCCGAACGTTGATGAACACGTTGCCCGAGATCGCCATGACCAGGATGAACGCGACGATGCCGACGCGCGCCCAGTCCACGTGGGTTCCGGCCGGCTCATCGCGCATGATCGGAGCATAGCGTTGCTGCTGCAGCGCCGCCGGAATGCCGAACACCACCATCGCCACGATCGCCGCCACATAGGCGTGCAATACGTCAAGCGGATCGACCCCGTCGATCCACATCATGGTGGTGGTGGTATCGCCCACCACGCTGCCCGAGCCGCCGGCATTCGACGCGGCCACGATCGCCGCGAGATAGCCGATATGCACCTTGCCGCGGAACACCGTGTGCGCCATGGCCCCGCCGATCAGCGCCGCGGCGATGTTATCGAGGAAGGAAGACAGCACGAACACCATTAGCAGGAGTACAAAACAGCCCTTCCAGTCGTCGGGAAGGTACCTGGGCAATACCGCCGGAACCTTGCTTTCCTCGAAGTGCTTGGAGAGCAGCGCAAAGCCGAGCAACAGACAAAACAGGTTGGTGAGGATGACCCATTCGTGCTGCATGTGCAGCGCAAATCCCGTCAACCCCGCGCCGGTCTTGAAGCCGGTGAAAGCGAGTTTATAGAGGGTGATGGTCGCGAGGCCCGTCAACGCCACCGCCAGCGTGTGATGGTGAAACAGCGCCACACCCAGCAATGTCAGCGCGAACAGAATGAAATCCACCGGGATGCCGGCCACCGCAGGGCCGTCCGCGGCCAGTGCCGCGTTTGCGGTAAATAACATTGCCGCGGCCGCTCCTTGCATGAAATAAGCTTTGCCGCGCATCGCAATACCTTCTTAATAGTGACGCGCGATTCTAGCGCAGGTGAACCGTGCCAGTCCCACCTATCGCGCGACGCTTGCCACGTAAAAATTGTTGACCGAATCAGTTCGGAAATCCACCTTCGGAAAATCCTTTTCCCGACGCGGGACGGCATTCCCCTCGTAGATGATCCCTGCTATGATTGCGCCCGCCTTCACGGCGGCGCCAACCCTCTACCGGCCGCCAACCACAATACATGAGTCATAAAGAGGAGGAAGTCGATAATGGATTCAATGCAATGGTTGGCGTTGGTCGTGTTCGCCGTCACCATTCTGGTGGTCATCACCAACTGGATTGACGGCGCGCTTGCGGCGCTGATCGGCGTGGCGGTCATGGTCTGGGTGGGCGTCATGAGCGAAATCGAAGCGTTCAATTATGTCGACTGGAACGTCATGGCGATCCTGATCTCCATCTGGATCATTGCCCATTATTTCGGCAGGAGCGGGGTGCCAAGCTGGCTTTCGGTGCAGGCGATGACGCTCTCCGGCGGAAGACCGGGCTTCCTGGTGATGATTCTTGCCTTCCTCGCCGGCATTATCTCGATGTTCGTGGACAACGTGGTCACCATCCTGATGATGGTGCCGGTGGCGCTGCCGCTGGCGCGGGCCCTGAAAATTCCCGCCACGCCGCTGGTGCTGATGATCGGCTTTGCGGCGAACTTCATGGGCACTGCTTTGCTGCTCGGCGACCTGCCGCCGCAGATGCTGCACAGTGTTTCGGGCGTCGAATTCGGCGGCTTCATCTGGCAGTTCGGGCGTCCCTCTTCATTTCCGATTCTGGTGGTCACCTTCATCATTACGCTCGCCGCGATGTACGCCTACGGCTTTCGCGGCCTTGCGCGGGTGTCGTTGAAAGATACCGGCGTCGAAGCCAAGATAGAGAACCCGCTGTTCGCCTCCGTGGTGGTGGGCTGGTTCCTGCTCACTGTTTTCGCCATGTCGATTCGCGAGGTGCTCAACGTCAAGCTGGGCTTCATCGCCATGACCGGGGCCATCACGCTGGTGCTGTTGCTGGAACTGCTGGGCGAGCGCGTGAAAAAGGAAGCCGGCGAATTCGAGGAAGCGGTGCAGGGTCTGGAATGGAAGGCAATATTTTTCTATGTCGCCCTGTTTGCCCTGGTCGGCGGCCTGGAAAAAACCAAGATCATCGAGCAACTGGCCCATGCGATCACGCCGCTTTTCTCGGAGAACTACGCACTCGGCGCGACCCTGTTCTATTGGATCACCGTCCCGATTGTCGGGCTGGTGGAGCACGATGCCTATATCCTCACCTTCCTCTACGCCATCCGCGATCTGAAGGATTCAGCAGGTGTCGAGCCCTGGCCGCTGTGGTGGATGCTGGTCTGGGCAGGCACGCTGGGCAGCAATCTGACCATCGCCGGCGCCCCGGCGCTGTACGTGGCGCTGACAATCTGCGAGAAGGAAGAAGACCGCAAAGTGTCGTTGCGTGAGTTTCTGTCCTGGAGCATTCCGTTCACCTTGGTCGCCACCTTTGTCTGCTACGTGCTCGGCATGCTGATCTGGGTGCTTCCCTACGCCAAGTAAATCCGCCCTCGAATACACGGAGAAATCATGTTCAAGAATATTCTGATCCCCACCGATGGAACCCCGGTTTCGCAGAAGGCCATCGAAGCAGGCGTCAAGTTCGCGAAGGTGCATGGCGCGAAGGTGACCGGCCTGTTCGCGGCGCCCTCGGCCACGCCGGTGGTGTACGAGAATTTCCTGCCGGTGGGCTACACCACTCCGGCAAAGCACGCCAAGATGATCGAGAAGACCGCCAATCAATATTTGGCGGTCATCGAAATGGCCGCCAAGAAAGCCGGGCTGCGTTGCGAAGTCGTGCACCTGACCAGCGATTTCCCCGCCGAAACCATCATCGATATGGCCAGGAAAAAGCGCTGCGATTGCATCTTCATGGCCTCGCACAGCCGCAAGGGGATTGTCGGGGTTCTGCTGGGCAGCCAGACACAAAAAGTGGTCGCGAACGCGACGGTGCCGGTGCTGGTCTATCGCTGAACCGGGAACTGACCGGGCTGCGCAGGTTGCTTGCGCCTGCGCCAAAAGCCGTATGCGGTCACTCCCGACGGGGTCCACGGCGTTACAACACCCGGGTACCGCCCCTTCCACGAAGGTCTATAGCGCGGTCGTTTGACCCGAATCAAACCAATGCGGCGGCGGCACCGGATACTCAGTCACAGAGGAAAGGTCTGTTCCGAAAGGGACACATCATGCTGAAGATTCTGATTCCCGTGGATGGCTCCGAAAACTCGGTGCGCGTCATAGACTTTGCAATCAGGTTGTTCGGGAGGTCAAAGGAAGCGGAAATTCGCCTGATCACTGTGCGCGATCCCATGGATTCGCTGGAGGTACGGCGCTTCACGACCGCGGAACAGATCGAAACGATTCAGCAGGAATCCGGGAACGAGGCGCTTGAGGTGGCACGCGCGCGCCTCGACCAGGCCGGCGTGCCTTACACGGCCGGGATATTGATAGGCGAGATCGCGGAGACCATCACCAAAGACGCGAGCGACCGGCATTGCGACATGATTGTCATGGGAACACGCGGCATGGGCACGATAGGCAGCCTGCTCATGGGGTCGGTGGCAACCAAGGTGGTGCACCTGGCGGATGTCCCCGTCGCCTTGGTGAAGTAAATTCGCATTCTGTTCAATGTGATCCTTGCTGTCGATGGTTCAGCGATTTCGCAGGGCACCATCCACGATGTAGTTACTCCGGGCCAAGCATCCAGGGCAATCGCAACACGAGCATCGTCGCTTCGGGGCTATTCCCCATGGAGGAAAAGCATGTAGGAGTTGAGCAGATAGACCGTGAACAGCGCAAGACTCACCCAACCCGCCAGTCGCAGCAAGCGCTTGCGGGGTCGGAAGAACAAGCCGACGATGGCGAGGCCCGTCATCACCAGCGCCGACATCGCGGATATCGCATGCACCGGCGACACGTGGCTGAGAATCGGCCCTGCCATAAAGAACAAGTCGTCGACGGCGATCACAAATACGTCGAACAAATTGCTTCCCAGCAGGTTGCCAATGGCCATATCCAGCGCGCCAATTCGCATCGCGGCAATCGTGACCACGAGTTCGGGCACCGATGTCGCGAACGCGACGAAAAGCGTCCCTACGAAGGTGTTGCTCCACCCCATCTGCCGCGCCAGCTCGACACCGACAAACGGCAGCCAGACTCCTGCACCCACGACGGCGATCGCCGCTGCCGCGTAGCGCGCCGCCGCCTGGCGCAATGTGATGTCCTGGTGGCGACGCTCTCGCTGCCCGACGAATTCCTCCAGATGCTCGCGCTCGTAGCGGAATACCGTTTGCACCGCGAGCAAATAGAG
>MEQV01000158.1:10158-10942 GCA_001770355.1 Betaproteobacteria bacterium RIFCSPLOWO2_02_FULL_62_17 | reverse complement strand
CGCGAGGACATCGCGGACCTGTTTGCCCTGGAATCGGTCCTGCCCTGATGCGCAATGCCCTCCTCGCCTGCCTGGCGCTCGCCCTGCTCGGCGCCTGCGGCCAGGACGCCGAGCAGAAGAAGGCGGTACCGCCGCCCTCCCTGATCACCGTGACCCAGGCCACCAAGGGCGACTTCGAGGTGGTGCTGGAAACCCTCGGCAGCCTCGAAGTGCTGGCCGACCCGAAAGTCGGCGCCGAGGTCGCGGGACGGGTCACGCAGGTGCTGGCGCGCAGCGGCAGCTCGGTCAAGGCCGGCGACCTGCTGGCGGTGATCGATGCCGGCGATGTCGCACTGCAGAACAGAGCCGACGAAGCCGAGGCGCGCCGCGTCGAGGCCCTGGCGAAGCAGCAGGAGAAACTCGCCGAGCGGCAACAGATGCTGATGGACAAGGGCTTCCTGTCGAAGAATGCCGGCGAGGACGTCGCCGCCCAGCGCATCGCGCTGGCTGCCCAGTACGACGCGGCGCGGGCGCGGGCCGACAACAGCCGCCGCTCGGTCGGCAAGACCCGGGTGATTTCACCGATAGACGGCATCGTCGAAGTGCAGATCGTCTCTCCCGGCGATTACGTCAAGGTCGGCGATCCGCTGTTCAACCTGGTCGCGCCGAAAAAGCTGCGTGCGCATCTGCCCTTCGCCGAAAGTTTCGGTCCGCGCCTGCAACAGGGCCAGGAAGTCCGGCTGGTTTCGCCGCTGGCGCCGGGCAAGGTGTTCGCCAGCCGCATCAAGGACATCCGCCCCGGCGT
>MEQV01000158.1:8345-10149 GCA_001770355.1 Betaproteobacteria bacterium RIFCSPLOWO2_02_FULL_62_17 | reverse complement strand
CAGCCGCACCCTCGACGTGCTGGTCGACGTCGACAACGACGGCAGCCTGCGCGGCGGCGGCACGGTCCATGCCGCCGTGATCGTCTCGGCCAAGGCCGAAGCGCTGACCGTGCCCGAACAAAGCGTGGTGCTGCGCCCCGCCGGCAAGGTCGTGTATGTCATCGCCGAGGCGGATGGACAGAAGAAGGCGCAGCAGAAGCCGGTCAAGGTCGGCGCCAAGCGCGGCGGCCGCATCGAGATCCTCGAAGGCCTGGCCGGCGGCGAAACCATCGCGCTCGATGGCGCCGGCTTCCTCACCAACGGCGCCGCGGTCGCCATCAAGGAAGCCGCCAAGCCGGCGCCCACGACGGCTAACGGCACCGCGGCGGCAGGCACAGCAGGCGCCAAGGACGCCGCCAAACCCGAAGCCAAATGACCCTGCCCGAGCTTTCCGTCAAGCGCCACGTCCTGGCGTGGATGGCGAATGCCGTGCTGGTGCTGTTCGGGGTGATCGCCTTCACCCGCATCGGCATGGACCGCCTGCCCTACATCGAGTTTCCGGTGGTTTCGATCACCACCACGCTGAAGGGCGCCAACCCCGACATCGTCGATTCCAGCGTCACCAACCTGATCGAAAGCGCAGTCAACAGCGTGCCGGGCATCGAGCACATCCAGTCCACGTCCTCGCCCGGCGTCTCGGTGGTGAACATCACCTTCGGTCTGGAAAAGAACGTCGACGTCGCCTTCAGCGAAGTGCAGTCCAAGGTCAACCAGGCCCAGCGCCGGCTGCCCAGAGACGTCGATCCGCCGATCGTGGCCAAGGTGGAGACCAATGCCTCGCCGATCTTCTGGATGGCGGTGCAGGGCGACCGCACCCAGCAGCAACTGAACCAGTACGCGCTCAACGTCATCAAGAAGAAACTGGAAACCATCAACGGCGTCGGCGAAGTGCGTCTCGGCGGCCGCCGCGACCGTACCATCCGCGTCAATCTGCTGCCCGACCGCATGACCGCGCTGGGCGTCTCGGCGCAGGACATCAGCGACGCCTTCGCCCGCGAACATGTGCAACTGGCCGGCGGCTTCATAGTCGGCGAAACCACCGAACACCTGGTCAAGCTCGATCTCGAATTCCACACCCTGGATGCGCTGGGCGGCCTGGTGATCGGCTACCGCGGCACGCCGCCGAATGCGGCGCCGATCCGCCTCACCGACATCGCCGAACTCGAGGACGGTCTTACCGACAACCGTCAGCTGGCGCGCTTCAATGGCGAGACGACGGTCGGCATGGGCGTGGTCAAGGTGACCAACGCCAACACCGTCGCCATCGTCGAGCGCATCCGCGAAAAACTCGAAAAGGAAATCGAGCCGCAGCTGCCGCCGGGCATGAAGATCAGCATCGTCTCCAACGATGCGGTGTTCATTCTCGAGATCGTCAATTCGCTCAAGCAGCACCTGATCGAAGGCACGCTGCTGGCGTCCTTGGTGGTCTGGTTCTTCCTGCGCTCGGTGCGTTCGACGCTGATCGTCGCGCTGGCGATCCCGGTCTCGCTGATGGGCGCCATCGCGGTGATCTACTTCTTCGGCTACACGCTGAACTCGCTGACCATGCTGGCGCTGCTGCTCTTGATCGGCGTCGTCGTCGACGATGCCATCGTGGTATTGGAGAACATCTTCCGCCACCGCGAGGAGATCGACCCCGACCCGGTGGCCGCCGCGGTCAACGGCAGCAAGGAAGTGGTGTTCGCGGTGATCGCGGCAACGCTGTCCTTGGTCTCGATTTTCGCCCCGGTGATTTTCCTCTCCGGCATCATCGGCCAGTTCTTCC
>MEQV01000158.1:6947-8308 GCA_001770355.1 Betaproteobacteria bacterium RIFCSPLOWO2_02_FULL_62_17 | reverse complement strand
CTCGCTGTTCGTCTCGCTGACCCTGACGCCGATGCTCTGTTCGCGCTACCTCAAGGTCGAGAAACAGCATGGCCGCATCTACCACCTGTTCGACCGCGTGCTGGGCGGCCTCGACCGTCTCTACATCCGCCTGCTCGACCGCGCCCTGCGTCAACGCTGGCACGTCGTAGCGCTGACCGTCGCGGTGGTCAGCTCCTCGGCCTTCTTCTTCATGAACGTCGGCAAGACCTTCACCCCGGACGAGGACGAAGGCCGCTTCCGCATTTCGCTGCGCACGCCGCTGGGGTCCAGCATCGACTACACCGACAGCAAGCTGCGCGAAGTCGAAGCCGTGCTCGATCGTTACCCCGAGATCCGCACCGAGTTCGCCCTGATCGGCCTCGGCACCGCCGGCCAGGTGAACCAGGGCACGGTGGTGGTGCGCATGGCGCCGCGCGAGGAACGCACGCGCAGCCAACATGAAGTCATCGCCTCGGTGCGCCGCGATCTGGCGGCGATTCCCGGCGCGCGCGCCTTTGCCGCACCCTTCGCCGTGGTCGGCGGCCAGCGCGGCGAGCCATTGCAGTTCGTCCTCGCCGGCGACAACATCAACGAGATCGGTCGCCTCGCGCGCGAACTGCAGCAAAAGCTCGCCACCGTGCCCGGCATCGGCCGCACCGATTCCGACATCCAGCTCGACCTGCCGCAGCTGGTGTTCATTCCCGACCGCCTGCGCATCGCCGCGGCGAACCTGTCCTCCAGCGACGTCGCCCTGGCGGTGAACATGCTGACCGGCGGCATCGACATCGCCAAGTTCAACGACGAGCCCGGCGACGGCCAGCGCTATGACATTCGCGTCAAGGCAAAATCCGGCGAATTCACCCAGCCGGCCGACCTGTCGAAAATCTTCCTGCGCAGCCGCGACGGCAAGATGGTGCGCCTCGATTCCGTCGCCCGCTTCGAAGAACGGCTCGGCCCGGCCGTGGTCGGCCGCTTCGACCTGCAATACGCCGCCACCTTCTATGCCACGCCGTCGATTCCGCTGGGCGAGGCGGTCGAAGCAGTGCGCCGCGCCGCCCAGGAAGTGTTACCCACCGGCTACCAGGTGCGCTTCATCGGTTCGGCCGAAGAATTCGGCAAGACCATGAAGTACATGGTATTCACCTTCGCCCTCGCGCTGGTGCTGCTCTACATGGTGCTCGCCAGCCAGTTCAACTCCTTCCTGCAGCCGGCCATCGTGATGCTGGCGCAGCCGCTGGCCGTGGTCGGCGGCATCGCCGCGCTGTGGGCCACCGGGCATACCTTGAACATCTATTCGATGATCGGCCTGACGCTGCTGATCGGCCTCGTGGCGAAGAACTCCATCCTGCTGGTCGACCTCG
>MEQV01000158.1:2219-6897 GCA_001770355.1 Betaproteobacteria bacterium RIFCSPLOWO2_02_FULL_62_17 | reverse complement strand
GCCTGCCCGATCCGCATGCGGCCGGTACTGATGACCTCGGCCACCGTGATCCTGGCGCTGGCCCCGGCCGCGCTGGGTCTCGGCGCCGGTGCCGAGACCCAGCAGCCGCTGGCGATCGCCGTGATCGGCGGCATGATCTCCTCGACGCTGCTGACGCTGGTGGTGGTGCCGGCCGTCTATTCGCTGCTGGAAAGCCGGCGCGAACGCAGCGCCTGAAGCCCTCGGCGCCGTAGCACCAGCGCCAACTCTCGGCCACCGGCTGGGTGGGTCCGCAATACTCTGGCGAGCTTCGCGGGAAGAGTGCATCATGCTCGCCTGACGTTCCGGGCCGACCCGGAATCGTCGCGCAAGGAGACCGGGCATGACCAACAGGATCACCGTAGCGGCGGCCGACGTGCAGGTCGGCGATCACATCTACAACGGCCCCGGCGCCAGCGCCCACCCGACCTTCGCCTGGGAGACCGTGACCCGCATCAACATGGCCGACGGCCTGGTGGTGCTGATTACCGGCAGCCTGGAGCTTCCCCACGGCGAGTTCTGGTACGAGCCGGAGGAAGCCGTGGTGGTGATGCGCTACCCGCAGCCGGAGCCGAAACCAGCCGTCGCCACAGCCCAGCGCAAGCACGGCCACTGACATTCGGCATCGCGCCTTCGCGTCGCCCGCAAGCCCGCGCCCCAATCTGGCGTAAGCGCGGCAGGCCTGCGCCCCGTCATGGTGCGCGCGGCTTCATCCGCCGCCATCCATCCCCCGCACGGCGCGCCGAATACAGCAATTAGTAACGCCGAATCATGCCCTTGCAATAATTGGCACGGAGTCTGCACTGTACCGGATGAACCTTCTTTCCGGAGACCATCATGTCACTGCACGATCCCTTCGATTCAACCCGTGCCATTGCACGCTGCAACTGCGGCCATCACGGCAGCCAGGCCGAACACGACGCCTCGTTGCAGGAAACGGAAGCGCTGAACCAGCGCGTGCTGCAAACCACCGTGATGCGCGCGCTGTTCCCCGAGGATGGCGAGCGCCGCAAGTTCCTCTCGGCGGTCGGCGCCTCGACCGCCTGGGCCGCGATTTCCTCGCTGATTCCCTTCGGCACGCTGGAAGCCATGGCGCAGGAAAAGGGCAGCCTGGAGAAGAAGGACCTCAAGATCGGCTTCATCCCGATCACCTGCGCCAGTCCCTTGATCATGGCCGACCCGCTGGGTTTCTACAAGAAGCAGGGGCTCAACGTCAGCGTGGTCAAGACCGCCGGCTGGGCGCTGATCCGCGACAAGGTGCAGAACCGCGAATACGACGCCTCGCACATGCTGGCGCCGATGCCGCTGGCGATGTCGATGGGCATCGGCTCCAACCCGATGCCGATCAACGTGGCGACCATCCAGAACACCAACGGCCAGGCCATCACACTGCACGTCAAGCACAAGGACAAGCGCGATCCGAAGATGTGGAAGGGATTCAAGTTCGCCGTGCCTTTCGAGTACTCGATGCACAACTTCCTGCTGCGCTACTACGTCGCCGAACACGGCCTCGATCCGGACAAGGACATCCAGATTCGCGTCGTGCCGCCGCCCGAGATGGTGGCCAACCTGCGCGCCGGCAACCTCGACGGCTACCTCGGCCCCGATCCCTTCAACCAGCGCGCGGTGTATGACGAGGTCGGCTTCCTGCACATCCTTTCCAAGGAGTTGTGGGACGGCCATCCCTGCTGTTCCTTCGGCGTGCCGGCGGAATTCATCAAGCAGAACCCGAACACCTTCGCTGCGCTCTACCGCGCCATCCTGACTGCCGCGGCAATGGCACGCGACCCGAAAAACCGCTCGCTGATGGCCGAAGTGCTGTCGCCCGCCAACTACCTGAACCAGCCGAAGACCGTGCTGGAGCAGGTGCTGACCGGCAAGTATGCCGACGGCCTGGGCAATGTCAAAAACGTTCCCGACCGCGCCGACTTCGATCCCTTCCCCTGGTACTCGATGGCGGTGTGGATCCTGAGCCAGATGAAGCGCTGGGGCTACGTCAAGGGCGAGGTGCGCTACAAGGACATCGCCGAGAAGGTATATCTGCTGACCGACGCCAGAAAGCGCATGGCCGAGATCGGCATGGCGGCGCCGAAGGCGGACTACCAGAAGTTCAAGGTGATGGGCAAGGAGTTCGACTTCAACAAGCCCGACGCCTATATCAACAGCTTCGCCATCAAGCGCAGCTGAACTCCAGGCTAACGCTCATGACTTCGACGAACCACCTCGCATCATGAAATACCTCGGCGTCGCAATGCCTCAAGCTGGCAAATGGGCCCGCCCCTCCCATCCTCCCCTCACGGGGAGGCTTCTAGTTTGCTCGCTGCGCTCAACTATCACCAAGCGCACTGAGCATAATCTTTCACGTTAACAATATGCGCTCCCTCACCCTCAAGGCCGGCTTCATCTCGGTGCTGCTGTTCCTGATTTTCATCGGCGCCTGGCACATGGCCACGCTGCCGAAGGAATCGGCCGGGGCGACGGGCGCCGACGCCGAGTACGCGGCGCTGATGGGCAAGGGTGCGGAGAAGTCGGGCGGTTTTCCGCCGCCGCTGGAAGTCGGCAAGGCCTTCGTCACCTACCTGTCGGACCCGTTCTACGACCGCGGCCCCAACGACAAGGGCATTGCCATCCAGCTCGGCCATTCGCTGGCGCGGGTCGGCCTCGGCTTCTTCCTCGCCGTGCTGGTCGCCGTGCCGCTGGGCTTTGCGATCGGCATGTCGCCGCTGCTGTACCGGGCCTTCGATCCCTTCATCCAGGTGCTGAAGCCGATCTCGCCGCTGGCCTGGATGCCGCTGGCGTTGTACACGCTGAAGGACTCCAATGTCTCCGGCATCTTCGTCATTTTCATCTGCTCGATCTGGCCGATGTTGATCAACACCGCCTTCGGCGTGGCCTCGGTGCGGCGCGACTGGATCAACGTCGCGCGCACCCTGGAAGTCAATCCGCTGCGCAAGGCTTTTCTGGTGATCCTGCCCGCCGCGGCGCCGACCATCCTCACCGGCATGCGCATCTCGATGGGCATCGCCTGGCTGGTCATCGTCGCCGCCGAGATGCTGGTGGGCGGCACCGGCATCGGCTACTTCGTCTGGAACGAGTGGAACAACCTGGCGCTGCCCAACGTGATTTTTGCGATCACCATGATCGGCGTGGTGGGCATGCTGCTCGACATGATCTTCGGCCGGCTGCAGAAGCTGGTCACTTACAGGGAATAGGCGACAGCATGAGCGGTCATTTTCTCCAAGTCGAAGCGCTGCAGAAAATCTATCCGGCGCAAGGCGGCGGGACCAACGCGCCGGTGTTCGAGGACATCCACTTCCACATCGACCGCGGCGAGTTCGTCTGCATCATCGGCCACTCGGGCTGCGGCAAGACCACCATCCTCAACGTGCTGGCCGGACTCGAAGAGGCCACCGCGGGTGACGCCTTCATGGACGGCCGCGAAGTGCGCGGCCCCAGCCTCGACCGCGGCGTGGTGTTCCAGAGCCATGCGCTGATGCCCTGGATGAGCGTGCTCGGCAATGTCGTCTTCGCCGTCAAGTCGAAGTGGCCGGACTGGCCGAAGGACAAGGTTACCGGGCACTGCAAAAAATATCTGGAGATGGTCGGCCTCGGCGCCGCGATCCACAAGCAACCGGCCGAGCTCTCCGGCGGCATGAAGCAGCGCGTCGGCATCGCCCGCGCCTTCGCCATCCAGCCCAAGATGCTGCTGCTCGACGAACCCTTCGGCGCGCTCGATGCACTGACGCGGGGCACCATCCAGGACGAGTTGCTGAAAATTGTGCAGGCCACGCACCAGACCGTGTTCATGATCACTCACGACGTCGACGAAGCGATCCTGCTCGCCGACAAGATCCTGCTGATGAGTAACGGCCCGCACGCCAAGATCGCCGAGATCGTCGAAGTCACCATGCCGCGCGACCGCACCCGCGCCGGCATCCACCACGATCCGCAGTACTACCTGATCCGCAATCATCTGGTGGATTTCCTGGTCAATCGCTCGAAGACCTATGCCGGCGTCGAGGCCGAAATGTTCCACGACGCGAAGAACCCGCCCGTGGTGCGTCCCGGCCTCGAAGAAGAGCGCACACCCATACTCAAGCAAGTCATCAATCACTGACAGGAGACAAACATGAACCGCAACGACGTCACCGAACTGATCATCGAAGCCAAGATCAAGAAAGGCCTCAAGTGGGAAGACGTGGCCAGGAAAATCGGCCTCTCGAAGGAATGGGTCACCGCCGGCTGCCTCGGCCAGATGACCTTCGACAAGAAGCAGGCGACGACGCTGGGCAAAATATTCGGCCTGCCGCCGGAGGCCGTGGCGCTACTGCAAGTGGTGCCCTACAAAGGCTCGCTGCCAAGCGCCGTGCCGACCGATCCGCTGATCTACCGCTTCTACGAACTGGTGAACGTCTACGGCACAACCTTCAAGGAACTGATCCACGAGGAATTCGGCGACGGCATCATGAGCGCGATCGACTTCAAGATGGACTTGAAGCGCGAACCCAACCCGGCCGGCGATCGGGTGAACATCGTCATGTCGGGCAAGTTCCTGCCCTACAAGACCTACTGAGCGGGCTCCGCCGGTAACGGGGCAAACCGCCGGCGGAACGCGGAGCCTGTTTCCTGATCGCGGCCCCGGCGCGGGACTTGAATCCGG
>MEQV01000158.1:1872-2204 GCA_001770355.1 Betaproteobacteria bacterium RIFCSPLOWO2_02_FULL_62_17 | reverse complement strand
CTACAGTAACAGCCGACGCTGGAGGTATCGCCATGAATGTCCTGTTCAACAACCCGCTGCTTTATGTGATCGATTATCCGGGGCATGACGCGCTGGAGATTCTGGACAAGCGCAATGGACGGATGGGTTTGTTGCGCGGCGCGACGGCCGACCGCATGCGCGGCGAATTCACGCAGTTCCTGAGGCAGGAACACGATCAGGAAGAATTCGAAGACTTCATTGATTCCTACGAGGCCATCCTCGACCAACCGGTTTCGCGCCACTGATTTTGCTGCGGGCAGGGCCATGCCAGCGGCACGACGCTTTGGGGACGGGCGAAGCTACTGCACCAC
>MEQV01000158.1:1673-1845 GCA_001770355.1 Betaproteobacteria bacterium RIFCSPLOWO2_02_FULL_62_17 | reverse complement strand
GTACCAGTAGCGCCCCGCCGCATCGACGATCGCCTTGCGGATGCCGACGTTCTGCGAGGGCAGCGCGACGACGCGAAACTGCTCGCGCGCCGGATCGAACACCGACACCGTGTCGGTATCGATGCCGTTGATCCAGACGCGGCCCGCGGCATCTGCGGTGACGGCATAGGGG
>MEQV01000158.1:665-1559 GCA_001770355.1 Betaproteobacteria bacterium RIFCSPLOWO2_02_FULL_62_17 | reverse complement strand
CGGGAGTTCGCCGCTCTTGCCGCTGGCCGGATCGATCCATCCCAGCGCATCGGCACCGAGACGGCAGACCCAGACCACGCCCTGACGGTCGATCGCCAGCCCGTAGGGATTGCCGCTCATCGGGAATTCGTCGATGCGTCCGCTGGCGCGATCCAGCCGCCCGACGCGCTGGCCGCCCTGCACCGTAAACCACAGCTTGCCGCCGGTATCGAGCACGATGGTATGCGGGTCGCCGCCGCCGGGCACGCGGTACTCGGTCACCTTGCCGCTTTTCGGATCAAGGCGGCCGATGGTGCCGTTGCCGTTGCCGGTGTACCAGACCATGCCGGCCTCATCGACGACCAGCCCGTGCGGCCGCGCGCCGGCCGGCACTTCCCACTCGGTGAATCGCTCGCTCGCCGGCTCGAAGCGGGCGATGCGGTTGCCGTTCATTACGGCGATGTAGATGTTGCCGTCCGGCCCAGGCGCCGGATCGCGCGCGAAGCGCGGCGTCGGCACTGCCCATTCGCGGACCTGCCCGCCAATCTGCGGCAGCGCGCCGGGCACGACTCCGTAGTTGGAACCACCGGCCAGCGCAGCGCCGGTCGCGGTCAGGAGGGCAACGGCGAAGGCCGGGACGGCGGCGGAAACGAAGAAGAAGGCCATGATTTCTCTCCGGTTTGAATCCGAAGCGGATTCGACAGCCACCTATTCAAATCGTTCGGGGCGGGTCCCCGCGCGCAGGCCTTGGCCTATCAGTCGCTGCGCGGACGGTTCAGGTACTTCTCCAGGCTGTCGATCCTGTCGATCAGCGTCCTGGATATGTCCCTGATCCTGCTGCTGCGCAATGCGTGATCCTGCTCGGCTTTGAGGCTTACGTAGGTATCGTGCAGCTGCTTGTGCGGCTCGCCCAGG
>MEQV01000158.1:0-626 GCA_001770355.1 Betaproteobacteria bacterium RIFCSPLOWO2_02_FULL_62_17 | reverse complement strand
TCGATCAGCCATTTGCCGAAATCGCAAAGGGTGTGGTCCTCGACGACGCAAGGCGCCTGCTGATGCGTGACCTCGGATACCCACAGGGTATGCGAGCGTCTGGCATTGAGCAAGGTATCGAGAGCTTTCAGGCGTTCCTGGTGGCCGATTTGAACCATGTTGTTCCTCGTGACAAGTGGCAGAGCGAATGCATCTGGTCGCATCCCTCAGGGTTTTCGGCGACAGCCCACCGGATACGGCATTCACGCCCCCGCGGCCGCCCGATGATTCCACCAGGACTGCCCGGCCATTTTACAAGAATCATCCCGGGTCCAAGGCTAGCAATGCCAGCCGTTGCAGCTCAGCGCGCGGGCAGCATGCCCCGGTCGACGACGAAGCGGATGATTTCCGCCAGGCCCTGGCCGCTCTTCATGTTGGAGAACACGAAGGGCCGCGCACCGCGCATTTTTTTCGCATCGCGCTCCATGACGTCCAGCGACGCGCCGACGAGTAGGGATAAGCCGCAAACTTGAAATATACGGTATCAAGTCCGGCCTGTTACCATTCGACCATCATGGGCAGCGCAAACTCTTCCGATGGATCAAGCCACACATAACAAGATCGTTTCCTTCATCTGGGGCATTGCC
>MEQV01000157.1:10784-16778 GCA_001770355.1 Betaproteobacteria bacterium RIFCSPLOWO2_02_FULL_62_17 | reverse complement strand
TCGGCGTCGATTCCGGCTGGGAGATTTACGTGGCGGGCAACGGCGGCATCAAGACCGAAGTGGCGCAGTTTCTCTGCAAGGTAAAAACCTCCGCCGAGGTGCTTGAATACGCGGGCGCCTTCCTACAGCTTTACCGCGAGGAAGCGCGCTACCTCGACCGCACCGTCCACTGGGTGGCGCGCGTCGGCCTGGATTACGTCAAGAAACGCGTTCTTGAGGATACCGCGGGACGCAAGGCGCTTTACCAGCGGCTGCTGTACGCCCTGCAAGGCGAGAAAGACCCCTGGGAAGATCGCGCCGCCGGCGCTGAGCGCAGGGAATTCGAGGCTTTGACGGTATGAGCGCGATCATGAACCCGACGAATTCAGTCAACGATCTATGCCCCTGGACCAGAATCTGCGCGCTCGATGACATACCTCGCCTGGGCGCGCGGATCGTCAGAAGCGCCCAAGGCGACATAGCGGTATTCCGCGATGCGGAGGACGAGGTCTTTGCCCTGAGTGACCGCTGCCCTCACAAGGGCGGGCCGCTTTCGCAAGGGATCGTTCACGGCAGGCACGTCACCTGTCCCCTGCATAACTGGAACATCGGCCTTGAAGACGGCCGCGCCAGCGCGCCCGACGAGGGTTGCAGCGCGAAATTTTCCGTCAAGATCGAACAGGGGATGGTGTTTCTGCGGATTTGATGCCCGGCTGCCGCGGCATGTTGCTGCCGCGTCTTGCTCTGCCGGATCCCGCGCGCCTGCTTGGACAAACCCGCAGGTGCTGCGTAGAATCCACCGCGTCGCGCCAGCCGTGCGGACAAGGCCGCGCATCACTCATGTTCGCCAACCGGGAGATACCGATGAAAATATTGCTGACCGCCATCGCGCTGGCAAGCGCAAGCCTGGCAGGGGTGCTCCATGCCCAGGCGACCACGCTGAAAAAAGTTCAAGACTCCGGGGAAATCGTGATGGGCGTGCGCGAATCGTCGTCGCCATTGTCATTTACCCTGGGTAACAACCAGTTCGCCGGCTACCATGTGGATCTGTGCCGCGCGATCGTCGACCAGATCAGCAAGACCGTGGGCAAGCCCGTCAACATCAAGTACACGCCGGTGACCTCGCAGAATCGCATCCCGCTGGTGCAGAACGGCACGGTGGACATCGAGTGCGGCTCCACCACCAATAACGCGGCGCGCCAGAAAGACGTGGCCTTTGGCCTGACCACCTACGTCACCGAGGTGCGCACAGCGGTGAAGGCGAAATCCGGCATCGCCTCGATCGCGCAACTGGGCAACAAGACAGTGGCCACCACCACCGGCACGACCTCGGTGCAAACCCTGCGCAAGCACCAGCGCGCGCAGAAAGTCAGTTTCAAGGAATTATTCGGCAAGGATCACGCCGATTCCTTTCTGCTGCTGGAGACCGGGCGCGCAGACGCCTTCGTGATGGACGACAACATCCTGGCGGGCCTGATCGCCAACGCCAAGGCGCCCAAGGACTTCAAGATCGTGGGCGAAGTATTGTCGGTGGAACCGATCGCCGTGATGATCCGCCGTGACGATCCGGGCATGAAGCGCCTGGTGGATCTCACCATCAGCAATATGATGAGCTCGGGCGCGCTCGCCAAGCTCTACAGCAAGTGGTTCACCTCGCCGATCCCGCCCAAGAACGCCAATGTCAATCTGCCCATGGGCGGCACGCTGAAAGGCCTGTTCGCCAATCCCAACGACAAGCCGATGGAATCCTACACGGTGAAATAGACGGCGCTGAAAACAGCGCGCCGCGGGCGCGCTCTGCCGCTCGCAATACCTCAGTCTTCCTTCACGCCGGTGACCTTGACCAATTGCTGGTAGCGTTTCTGCTCGGCTGAGATCCACTGCGCGAAACTCTCGGGCGAACCGCCGGCGGGAGCATTCGTCTGTATGCCCTGCGAAGTGACGAATTTCGCTTTCAGATTCGCATCGCCCAACAGCCCCTTCACCACCACCGTGTTGAGACGCGTAACGATATCGCGCGGGATCTTTGCGGGCGCGCACAGCCCGAACCAGGTCACCAGCGGAAACTCCAGTCCCGCTTCCTTCCAGGTGGGCACGTTGGGCATGTCGGCAAAACGCTGGTCGAGGGCGACCATCAGGGTCTTTGCCTTGCCGGCCTTGACCATGCTCACCGCCGCGCTGGTGAGCGCGAAATAGGTTGCCTGCACTTCGCCGCCGAGCATCGCCGGCCACGCGAGCGAAGCCGCCTTGTAGGGAACATTGAGAAACTCGATGCCGCGTACCTTTTTGAACCACTCGACGTACAAGTGCGCGGCGCTGGTCTGCCCGAATGTCCCGAAAGTCACGCTGCCGGGCTTGGCCTTGGCCATGGCGATCAGCTCCTGCAGCGTGTTCGCAGGCACCGAGGGATGCACATGGATGCCGGCCGCGAGAAAGCCATAAAGCACCACCGGCGTCATGTCGGCGACGCTGTAGGGCAGCGAGGAGCGCGTGTAGGGATTGATCGCCATCGTCTGCTGGTCGCAGGAGCACAACTGGTGGCCGTCGGGTGCGGCTTTCGCGCAGGCATCGGCGGAGGCGACTCCGCCGACGCCGACCCGGTTCTCGACCACCATGGCCTGGCCCAGCGATTCGCCGATCACCTGCGCGGCTCCGCGCAGCACCACGTCCCCGGGCCCGCCCGCGGGCGTGCCGATGGTGGCGCGTATCGCCTTGGAGGGATAGGCCTGCGCCAGCAGCGCGAGGGGGGCGGCGCACAGGAAGACGGCGAAAATGCGGGCAAGGCTGCGCGGGAATCGCTTCATGGAATCTCCGGAAACTGGGAAAATGTCGCGGCGATCATAGCGCAATCGTTGCCGCGCAACCAGGAGGGGCGTAGCGCGGAACAGCGGCAACGGACAGCAGCTAAGCCGGCGGCGATTTCTTCTACAATTGCCGCAATCACTCGGGAAACCATTCAACCCAACCAGCGCGAAGGAACCGGCCCATCATGAATTCATTGCCAAGAACCCTGTGCCATCTGCTTGCCCTGGCCGCCCTGAGCCTGCCGCTCCAGTCCGCTTCGCAGGCCTTCCCCACCAAACCCATACGCGTGGTGAGCAACGCCGCCGCGGGCAGCCCCGGCGACGTGGCGCTGCGCCTGGTGACGCCGCGCGTGAGCGCCAGCATCGGCCAGCCGGTGGTGGTCGAGACCAAGGCGGGCGGCGGCGGCCAGATCGCCGCGCAGGACGTGCTGCGCGCGAGCCCCGACGGCTACTCGCTCATGTACAGCTCCAGCATGATCGTCACCAGCAAGTACCTGCTGAAAAGCGTCACCATGGACGTGCTGCGCGATTTCGCGCCGGTGAGCATGGCCGCGCGCGTCACCAATCTCGTGGCGGTGCACAACTCGGTGCCGGTAAACAACCTGCGCGAGTTCATCGACTATGCGAAACGCAATCCCGGCAAGATATCGGTCTCCAGCAACGGCATCGGCTCCTCGCTTCACCTGCAATGGATCGGCTTCATGCAATCCAGCGGCACCGACATGCTGCACATCCCCTACGGCAGCGGCAACGAGGGCCTGCGCAACAACGATTTCCTCACCGGCCGCATCACCGCCACGCTGATTCCCTACAGCAGCGTCCGCCAGGCAGTGGAGGCGAAACAGGTAAAAATAGTCGCGGTGCTCAGTGATTCGCGCTATCGGCGCTTGCCCGATGTGCCGGCGCTCACCGAAGCGATACCGGATTACAAATTTACGCTGGGCTTCTGGGGATTTTTCGCGCCGGCCGCAACGCCCGCGCCCATCGTCACGCGCCTTTCCGACGAAATCCAGAAAGGCTTCCGCGATGCCGACATCGCCGCCAAGCTCGAAGGCCTGGATACCGAACCCCAGACCAACTCGCCGCAGGTATTCACCAGCGTGCTGAAATCCTTCGATGCCAATGTCGCCGCCGTGGTGAAAGCGGCAGGACTGAAACCGCAGTAATTCCGCACCCGGAATATCGCCGTTTCCCCGATGCAGGCACCGATACCCTCCGACCTGGCCGATGAGGTTGCCAGTGCACAGGTAAGGCTTCTTTACCGGAACGCCCTGACCGGTCCCTCGGTTACCGCCGCAACCGCGTCCCTGCTGGTCTGGTTGCAGGCGCAGGGTTCACTTTCGGCGGCGGCGCTCCCCTGGCTTATTTGCGTGCTTGTCGTATGTATCTTGCGCCTGACGCTGGCGATCCTGTACCGGCACCTGGCGCGGTTGCCGAAGCAGGCTGCGTTGTGGCGCAATGCGTTCATGGTTGGCGTTCTGCTGGCGGGCGCCGGATGGACGGCGACGGTTTTCATTTTCATGCCTGCCGGCGATATCTTGCTGCAATTCGCCACGGCGCTGGTGCTTGGCGGCATGGCGGCGGGCGCGGTACCGATCCTCTCGGCGGTCATCAGTGCCTACTACCTGTTTCTCGCGCTCACGCTGGTACCGGCGAGCATCCATTTTTTCCTTGCCGGTGATGTCGTATCGAACATCCTCGGCCTGATGGCCCTGATCATGGTGGTGGGCCTGCTGCAAAGCGCGCGCTATCTTCACCAGACCTTGCTGGAAACCCTGATCCTGAGCGCGGAACGGGCGCGACTCGCGGCCAGCCTCGAGCAGGCCAATGCGTTGGCCGCGCAAAGCAACCGGCAGTTGCTGATTGAAATCGACGAAAGACGCAGCGCTGAAGCTGAAATGCTCAAGGCAAAAAACGCGGCCGAAGCGGCGAACAAGGCAAAAGGCGAATTCCTCGCCAACATGAACCACGAAGTCCGCACCCCCTTGAGCGCGATCATCGGCATGACGGAAATCACGCGGGACACCCAACTCAGCGCGGACCAGCGCCATTACATTGAGGTCATCGATCGGGCCTCGCGATCAATGTTGGATATTTTGAACGACATCCGCGATTCATCGAGGATAGACAACGGAACCCTGCGGCTGGAGTCGGTCGCGTTCGAACTGCGCGAAATCGTGGAAGAGGTTGCCGGCAAACTGCGCACGGAGGCGCAGCGAAAGGGCCTGTCGCTGCGCCTTGACATCGCCCCCGGCGTTCCGCGACGGATGATGGGCGACTCTGGCCGCTTGCGGCAAATACTTGGAGTTGTGGCGGGCAACGCGGTGAAGTTCACAGATGCCGGCGAGGTCGTCATTTCGGTGGCCAGAGAACTCTCGAGCGGGAATCCCGCCGAGGAACTGCGCAGCCGGCTTCGATTTGCAATCCGCGATACCGGGATCGGCATCGCGAAGCATCAGCATGACAAGGTGTTCAAACCATTTTCGCAGGTGGACGGATCCAGCACACGCCGCTTCGGCGGCATCGGCCTGGCATTGAGCATTGCGAGCAAGCTGGTCGCGCTGATGGGAGGGGAACTCTCGTTCAAGAGTGAAGAAGGCAAAGGCAGCGAGTTCCGCTTCGAACTCGAATTCGCGCCGGTGAACACGCCAGAGCAGCATGCTACCGAAGTCCCGGCAATCCAATCCGGCGAGGCATCGCCTGTGCAGGGTGCGGTGCTGCTTGTCGATGACGATCCGGACAGCCAGGAACTGGTCAAATTCGTGCTCGGGCACGCCGGTTACTCGGTAAGCGTGGCGGAAACCGGCAAGGAGGCGATGGACAGTATCCTGGCGTCGCGCTTTGACGCCATTCTCATGGATCTGCACATGCCCGTCATGGACGGTTTTGAGGTCACCCGCGCCATCCGGGAATATGAAAAGCAACATGGCGGCAGGGTGCCCATTATCGGCCTGACCGCGAACATCATGGCGGATACGCGGGAACAGTGCCTGCAAGCCGGCATGGACGACTACCTCAGCAAGCCGGTGCGGCGTGCAACGCTGCTCGCGTCGCTCAAGCAATGGGTGAGCGCCGGCACCGGCTCCGCGCCTACGCCTTAAACTGGCGGACGGGGGGATAAATGAATTTCCGCTGGGAATGGGACGTTTTTCTGCGCGATACCGGCGGCGGCGAGACCTATTTTCACTGGATGATCTCGGCCTGGGGCTGG
>MEQV01000157.1:8601-10736 GCA_001770355.1 Betaproteobacteria bacterium RIFCSPLOWO2_02_FULL_62_17 | reverse complement strand
TCGGTGATCGGCACGCTGCGCACCACGCCTTCGCGCTGGTTCACGCGCCTCTCCAACGCCTGGGTCGAGCTGTTCCGCAATATTCCGCTGCTGGTGCAGATTTTCATCTGGTACCACGTCATCCCGTCGCTGTACAAACCGCTGCAGGAGGTGCCGAGCTTCATCCTGGTGGTGTTTGCGCTGGGATTTTTCACCTCGGCGCGCGTGGCCGAGCAGGTGCGCGCCGGCATCCAGTCGCTGCCGGGCGGGCAGCGCTACGCCGGGCTCGCCATGGGCCTTACCCTGCCGCAGACCTACCGATTCGTGCTGCTGCCGATGGCCTTGCGCATTGTCGTCCCGCCGCTCACCTCGGAGTCGATGAACATCATCAAGAATTCCTCGGTGGCCTTCGCGGTCAGCATCTCCGAGCTGACGCTGTTCGCGCTGCAGGCGCAGGAGGAAACGTCGCGCGGCATCGAGGTGTATCTGGCGGTCACCGGCCTGTATATGCTGACCGCCTTCGCGGTGAACCGGGTGATGGCATTTATCGAGCAGCGCGTGCGCGTGCCCGGCACCGTGGGAAGCGAGCATTGATGGGCGCGCTCGATATTTCGTTCTTCAACGCGGACCTGGTGAGCAAGTTCCTGTGGAACGGATTCGTGTTCAGCATCCAGCTCACGCTGGTGGCGATGGCCGGCGGTATTCTTATCGGCACGCTGCTCGCGCTGATGCGCCTGTCGGGGCGCGCCTGGCTGGCGCTGCCGGCCGCCGCCTATGTCAACACCATGCGCTCGGTGCCGCTGGTGATGGTGATCCTGTGGTTCTTCCTGCTCATTCCGTTTGTCACCGGCCGGCCGCTCGGGGCCGAGTGGTCGGCGATCATCACCTTCACTCTGTTCGAAGCGGCCTATTACTCGGAGATCATGCGTGCCGGCATCCAGTCGGTGTCCCGCGGCCAGGTGCATGCGGGCAATGCGCTGGGCCTCAGCTATGCGCAGACCATGCGGCTCATCATCCTGCCGCAGGCGTTCCGCAACATGCTGCCGGTGCTGCTCACGCAAACCATCATCCTGTTCCAGGACACCTCGCTGGTGTATGCGATTGGCGCTTATGATCTGCTCAAAGGTTTTGAGACCGCGGGCAAGAATTTCAACCGCCCGGTCGAGGCCTATCTGCTGGCCGCGGCGGTGTATTTCGTGATCTGTTATTCGCTCTCGTCGGTCGTGAAACAATTGCAGGCTAAGATCGCGATCGTGCGCTGATCGATTCGAACCAGGGGGAATCGCCCCCTTGTGAATTCCGCGGGGGACATGCATGGCGATGATTGAAATGAAAAACGTCAGCAAGTGGTACGGCAGCTTCCAGGTGCTGAAGGATTGCTCGACCCGCGTCGACAAGGGCGAGGTTGTGGTGGTATGCGGCCCATCGGGTTCGGGCAAATCGACGCTGATCAAATGCGTGAACGCGCTGGAGCCCTTCCAGCAGGGCGAAGTGGTGATCGATGGCATTTCCGTGGGCGCGCCCGGCACCGATCTGCCCAAGCTGCGCGCGCGCGTGGGCATGGTGTTTCAGCACTTCGAGCTGTTTCCGCATCTGTCGATCATGGAGAACCTCACCCTCGGGCAGATCCGCGTTCTCCGCCGCTCCGAGGAAGAGGCGCGCGATAAAGGCGTGAAACTGCTCGAGCGCGTCGGCCTGAAAGAACAGGCGCAGAAGTTTCCCGGGCAGCTCTCGGGCGGCCAGCAGCAGCGCGTGGCGATAGCCCGGGCGCTGGCGATGGACCCGCTGTGCATGCTGTTCGACGAGCCCACCTCGGCGCTCGACCCGGAGATGATCAACGAAGTGCTCGATGTGATGGTGGAACTCGCGCTCGAGGGCATGACCATGATGTGCGTCTCCCACGAGATGGGCTTCGCGCGCAAGGTGGCCAAGCGCGTCATCTTCATGGACCAGGGTGAAATCGTCGAAGATGCGCCGAAGGAGGATTTCTTCGGCAAGCCGCGCTCGGAGCGCGCGCAGCAGTTCCTCTCGAAGATCCTGCACCATTGATGTCCCGGACAACGGCGGCAGGACAACAGTGATTCACTCACTGGCGATGCGATGGCTTTATGCGCTCACAGCCGGCGCGCTGCTGGCGGGCGCCTCGCTTGCGCAGG
>MEQV01000157.1:8329-8534 GCA_001770355.1 Betaproteobacteria bacterium RIFCSPLOWO2_02_FULL_62_17 | reverse complement strand
GGTGGCCGCGCACCCGCTGGCGGCGCAGGCCGGCATCGAGATCCTGCGCGCAGGCGGCAGCGCGGTCGATGCGGCGATCGCCACGCAACTGGTGCTCAACGTGGTCGAGCCGCAGTCCTCCGGAATAGGCGGCGGGGCGTTTCTTCTGCACTACGATGCCGCTTCGCGCCGCCTGACGTCGTTTGACGGCCGCGAAACCGCTCCC
>MEQV01000157.1:0-8254 GCA_001770355.1 Betaproteobacteria bacterium RIFCSPLOWO2_02_FULL_62_17 | reverse complement strand
CGCCACGGTCGCATTGCCTGGCCGCGACTGTTCACAGCCGCCATCCGCGTCGCCGAAGAAGGCTTCGCGATCTCACCGCGCCTGGCCCAGTTGACCGCACAGGATCCGCTCCTCAAGACCAATAACGCGGCGCGCGCGCTTTTCTTTCAGGTTGACGGCTCACCCAAGCCGGCGGGCAATGTGCTGCGCAATCCCGAACTCGCCGCGGTGTTCAGGCGCATTGCCTTCGAGGGACCGCAGGCTTTCTATGAAGGCGAGATCGCGCGCGACATGGTGGCCGCGGTCACCGGGCATCGCGCCCCCGGCGACATGACGCTTGCCGACGTGAGCGCTTATCGAGCCCGGGAGCGCCCCGCGCTGTGCGCGCCCTACCGGGCCTACAAGGTATGCGGCATCGCCCCGCCCTCCTCCGGCGCCGCCTCGGTGGGCATGCTGCTCGGTCTGCTGGAACGCTTTCCCATGGACAAGCTCAAACCCTTGTCGCCCGATGCCGTGCATCTTTTTTCCGAAGCGGGAAAACTCGCCTATGCCGACCGCGACTACTATCTGGCCGATCCCGACTTCGTGCCGCAGCCGCTGGCGCACTTGTTGGACCGCAATTACCTGCGCACGCGCAGCAGCACCATCCGCATGGATGCCGCCAACACCCGCCCGCGGCATGGCGAACTGAAGATCGCCCGCATGGCGCGCCACGGCGAAGACCAGACGCTTGAAATGCCGGCCACCTCGCATCTGTCGGCGGTGGATGCCGAGGGCAACGCGGTGGCATTCACCACGTCGGTGGAATCCGCGTTCGGCAGCCGCATCATGGTGCGCGGCTTCCTGCTCAACAACCAGCTCACCGATTTTTCCTGGCTGCCCGACCTCGAGGGCCTGCCCGCCGCCAACCGTGTCGAAGGCGGCAAGCGCCCGCGCAGTTCGATGGCGCCCACAATTGTGTTCGACGCCCAGGGAAAAGTGCGCCATGTTCTGGGCTCCCCCGGGGGCCTGCAGATCATCAATTACGTGGCGCTGACGCTGGTGGCTCTGCTCGACTGGAAGCTCGGCGAACAGGAAGCGCTCGACCTGCCGCGCTATGGCGGGCGGACGCGCGCCACCGACCTGGAACGCATGGAAGGCATGGATGAGCTTGCCAAGGCGCTTGGCGCACGCGGACATGAAGTGCGCATGGGGGGGGCGGGCAGCGGATTGCACCTGATTTCCGTCACGCCGCGCGGGTTGATTGGTGCGGCGGATCCGCGGCGCGAGGGGGTAGCGCTGGGGGATTGATCGATTACCTTGTAAGCACTCGTCCGTATACACCTGACAGCCCACTAGGTAACTCTGAACAATGCCTAAATCTTATTCGTACTATCCTTTGTGCTGGTATGAATAGTCTCTAACCGGCGTGCATACCTGAATGTGGTACTCGGCGAAGAATTTGTCGCGCCCGAGTTGCTGGGCCATGACATGTTGAGGATGTTCCCGCCAGGCTTTAAGCGCCTCTTCTGATTCGAACTCCACTATCGATACCCTTTCACCGTCCGTCGAAGAAAAATCCTTATAGGAGACAAATCCCGGCATCGACGCTGCGAGTTCATTCATCAACGTCGAAGGCCAACGCGAGCGTCACCACATCGGCATCCAGGCCGTCGATGACCGCGCGTGCCTGAGAGCCGGAGCCGCCGTGCGACTGGCGAACGGTGACCTCCTCGCCAGTCTTGGCTTTCCATTGCCTGGCAAACGCCGCATTGAAATCCTGATATAGCTCCCGGGTCGGGTCGTAGGAAACATTGAGCAGCGTGACCTTGGACTGCGCCAGGGCGGCGATCGGCGATACCGCGAGGGCGGCGGAAACAGTGAAGGCCGCGAAGCGGCGGCGATTGATGCTGAATTTCATGGTGGGTGTCCCGTAGAAAATTTCGTGGACGGGACTGTAGCGGTGCTGGCGCTTCACCGGAATCAAGAAATTCTGCTTTGCTTATCAATGTCCCGGAAAATCGCGGGGCATTCCGCGCCCGTGGGACGGCGCCGGAGTGCTGGTTCAACGATCGGATCGGCAATCAGAATCTTAAACATTCATTTCTACATATCCATGTTTGGCGCTCCTGACACAGATATGTAGTTATCGGAATCAATAACTTTCTGCTGAGTTATCGCCCCCCGGGAGCGCGATTCCTGCTCCGCCAGGTCCACGCTTTCGATGATGAAACGCGCCTTGGCGAGCGCCTTGCGATACTCCTCGGCGGGCACCGAGCCTGGAACGACCTTGCCGCCGGTACGCAGGGTGGCGCGCCGGCCATCGCGCCACAGCGAACGGATGATCTGGCCAAGATTCATCGCTGCATCGACCGTGGCGTCAATCGCCGCGATGCTTGACATCGGTCAAGCCTGGCGCCGCCAGGACCGGTAAATTGAATTCCGTAGGTTTCTTACGCGCGCAGCAACGGCAAGTGATCCAAAGGAGGTTTCAAATCATGCAGACTCCACTCCAGATAACCATTCGCGGGATTCCGCACTCCGACGCGCTCGATCTCCGCATTCGCGAAAAAGCCGGGAAACTCGAGGAATTTCATCCGCGCATCACCAGTTGCCGCGTGACCATCGAGGAGATAAACAAACACCAGCAGCAGGGGCGCGAGTTCCAGGTTGGCATCGACGTCAGGGTGCCGGGGAAGGAGATCGTGGTAAACCGGGCGCATGACGAGGATGTCTACGTTGCCTTGCGCGACGCGTTCGATGCCGCAAAGCGCCAGATCGACGAGCTGCCGCGGCCGTAGCAGGGATAATAGTCACCAAAGCCCGGCAGTTCAGTCGAACTTGCAAAGTTCAAATAACTTCAACCAGATCAGAATATCGGCGCAATATTTCATCAGACGTCAGCAATTTCAGCGGTTCCGACATTGCCTGCGCGATGAGCATCCGGTCGAAAGGGTCGCGGTGATGTTCCGGCAGGCTGGCGGCCAGTGCACTATGGGTCGCGGTCATTGGCAATTCCTTGAATCCGCTGGAGGCGATCCCGGCAACCAGATCCCTGCTATTCGCCTGCAATCTGCCTTGTTTGATTTTGATACCGGCTTCCCAAATCGACGCGGCACTGATGTACACGACCTCGGCGATTTCGATCCGATCAAGAACGGACTTGGGTAGCTTGCGCGACGCGGCAAGATACCAAAGGTAAATGTGCGTATCCAGCAGCAAACGCATCAGGCCTTGCCTTCAAAGGCGTCCAGCAGGTCATCCGGCAGTGGCGCATCGAAGTCGTCGGCGATTTTGATCTTCCCCTTCAGGAAGCCGGGCTGGCGTTTGGGCTTGACGGTTTTGATGCCGGTTAATTTCGCCATCGGTTTCCCGGATTTTGCGATGAGAATTTCCTGCCCCTTGCTGACCTCCTCCACCAGTCTGGAGAGGTGCGTTTTAGCTTCGTGGATATTTACAGTGTGCATGGCTTGCCCTTATGAAGTTAGTCTAGTTTAGTCTAGTCTGAAGTCTTCGACAACTCGCATACATCACCGCTCAAGCCAATTAATCAGCGCTGCATCGCCTGCCACATTTTCTGCAGCCGCTTCACCGACACCGGCACCGGCGTCTTCAGTTCCTGCGCGAAAAGCTGCACGCGCAGTTCCTCCAGCAGCCAGCGGAACTGATCGAGCTGGGCGTCGGGGGCGGCGCCCGCCTTCTGCTGCTTCAAGGTTTCGCGCTGCCAGGGGGTCTGCACGCTGGCGAGTTCGTACATGGCGCGCCCGTCGCGAGCCGCGCCTTCCTGTCCGGCGGCGCGCATCTTCTCGAGCCGTTGCGCGGCCGCCTTCAGGTAGCGCGGAAAATGCTGCAGCCGTTCGTAGGGCGTCGAAGAAATGAATCCCTTCGCCAGGAGGCGCCCAACCGACTCCTCGATGTCGCGGCACGCGGCCGGATAAGCTCTGGCGGCCGCGGCAAGCTTCTTCTGCAGCGACTGGTATTCGGCAAGCATGACAGCGGCGAGCCGCGCAATTTCCTGCGCGATCAGCGTCACGCGCGAGCGGCCCTCGTCGCGGCGGCGCTCGAACTCCGCGCGCGTGCGCGGCCAGGGTTCGGCCAGGCAGGCGCGGTCGAAGGCGGCTTCGAGCAGCTGCGCCTTGAGGTGCGCGGCATCGCCGAGCGGCGCGTATTGCAATGCCAGCGCCTGCAGTCCCGACAGATTCTTCTCGATGAATTTCGCCTGTTCCTTCAATTGCAGCATGAATAAGCGCCTGAGGCCCGCGCGATGCAGTGCTTTGGCGCGCTCGGCCGAATCGAGCACCTCCAGATCGACGTTCGCGCCGCGGTCCACCAGCGCCGGATAACCGATCAGCGTCTGCGCTCCGCGGCGTATTTCCATCACCTCGTCGAGATCGCCGATGCTCCAGCCGGTGAGGCCCACCTGCGCCACTTCGCTCGCGGCCAAGTCGGAAAACTGTTGCTCCGCCTGGCCGCCGAGTTCCGCGCGCAACTGCGCGAGGTTGCGTCCCATGCCAAGCTGGCGCCCGTGTTCGTCCACCACGCGGTAATTCATGGAAAGGTGCGCGGGCAGCGCCTCATAGCGAAACGCGTCGCCGGGGATGACCAGGTTCAGTTCGCTGCGCGCATAGCGGGCGATGGCCTCGGCAAGCGTGGCCACGGCGCCGCTGCCCGCGGCTTGCGCCGGTTGCTCGGCGGCGACAAAGGCTTCAGCGAACTCAGGCAGGGTGCCCAGCTTGTGACGCAGGCGCTGCGGCAGCGATTTCGCGAGCTGCATCACTTTCTCGCGGCGCATGCCCGGCACCAGCCAGTCGGCGAACGCGGCATTGATCTGGTTAAGCGCCACCAGCGGCACGGTGAGCGTAACCCCGTCGCGCGGCGAGCCCGGCTGGTGCAGGTATTCCAGGGCGAAGCTGCGGCCGGCCATCTCCATGGAATGCGGAAACTGCTCGGTGGTGATGCCCGCCGCCTCGTGGCGCATCAGGTCTTCGCGCTTGAGAAAGAGAAGCTTCGCGTCTTTAGCCTCGGCTTCGCGCCGCCACTCGTCGAAGGCCGGCCCGTTGGTGATGCCCTCGGGCACCTGGCTGTCGTAGAAGGCATACACCAGGTGGTCGTCGACCAGCACATCGGGGCGGCGCGATTTGTGCTCCAGCGCCTCGATATCCTTGGCGAGTTTCTGATTATGCAGGAAGAAGGGCGCGCGGGTCTCAAAGTCCCCCTCCACCAGCGCCTGGCGGATGAAGATTTCGCGCGACAGCTTCGGGTCGATCGGCCCGTAATGGACGCGGCGGTTCAGGTACACCGGCAGGCCATACAGCGTGCCGCGCTCGAAGGCGGCCACGTGAGCGGGCTTTTTCTCCCAATGCGGGTCGGTCTGCGCGCGCTTGATGAGGTGCGCGCCGATCGCCTCCAGCCACTGCGGTTCGATGGTGGCCACGCAGCGCGCATACAGTCGCGTGGTCTCCGCCAACTCCGCGGCCATGATCCAGCGCCCGGCCTTCTTCGCCACTCCCGACCCCGGATGCACCCAGAACTTGATGGCGCGCGCGCCGAGAAAGCTGCCTTCATCGGTCTTCATGCCCACGTTGCCCAGCAGCCCGGTCAGCAGGGCGCGGTGCAAGGGCACATAGGTCTGCGCGGTGTCGGCCGCAACTTCTCCGACTTTCCACCCCATCTCGGCGACCAGCTCCTTCAATTGCGAATGCACGTCGCGCCATTCGCGCATGCGCAGATGCGAAAGAAAATGCGCCTGGCAGTCGTCGCGCAGCTTGCGGTTGGATTTCTTGTGCGCAAGCGCTTCCTCGAAGAACTTCCACAATTTCAGGTAGGAAATAAAATCCGACTTCTCGTGGCCGAAGCGCTTTTGCGCCATGTCGGCGGCCTGGGCGCGCTCCATGGGACGCTCGCGCGGATCCTGCACCGAAAGCGCCGCGGCAATTACCAGCACTTCGGCCAGGCTGCCTTCGGTTTTCGCGGCCAGCACCATGCGGCCGATGCGCGGGTCGAGCGGCAGGCGCGCCAGTTGCCGCCCGAGGTCGGTGAGAAACTGGTGTTCGTCCAGCGCGCCCAGTTCCTGCAGCAGCGCGTAGCCGTCGGCGATGGCCTTGGGCGCGGGCGGATCGATAAAGGGAAACGCCTCGATCTCGGCAAGGCCCAGCGATTTCATGCGCAGGATCACCGCGGCGAGCGAGGAGCGCAGCACCTCCGGGTCGGTGAAGTCGGAGCGGCGCTTGAACCCTTCTTCGTCGTAGAGGCGGATACAGATGCCGCTTGCCACCCGGCCGCAGCGGCCGGCGCGCTGCCGCGCCGCGGCCTGCGAGATCTTCTCCACGCGCAGTTGTTCGACCTTGTTGCGGTAGCTGTAGCGCTTGACGCGCGCCAGGCCGGAATCGATCACATAGCGAATACCGGGAACCGTGAGCGAAGTCTCGGCGACGTTGGTGGCAAGCACGATGCGCGTTCCACCATGCGCTTTGAATACGCGCTCCTGCTCCGCCGCCGAAAGCCGGGCAAACAGCGGCAATATTTCCGTATGCGGAGGGTGATGCTTGCGCAGGGTTTCCGCCGCTTCGCGAATCTCGCGCTCACCGGGCAGGAACACCAGCACATCGCCGGGTCCCGCGCGTGCCGCTTCGTCCACGGCAGCGGCGATGGCCTGGTTGAGATCAAAATCCGCGTCCTCTTCCTCGTCGAAGGGCCGGTAGCGGACTTCCACCGGGTACATCCGCCCGGAAACTTCGATGACCGGTGCGTCGTTGAAATGCCTGGAGAAGCGCGCAGCGTCAATGGTGGCGGAGGTGATGATGAGCTTCAGATCGGGTCGCGCCCCGCCCAGAATCAGTTGCTTCAGGTAGCCCAGCAGAAAGTCGATGTTGAGGCTGCGCTCATGCGCCTCATCCAGAATGATGGTGTCGTACTGTGTAAGGCGCGGATCGCCCTGGGTTTCGGCGAGCAGGATGCCGTCGGTCATCAACTTGAGGTAGGTGCGCGGGCCGACCTGGTCGGTGAAGCGGATCTTGTATCCCACTACGCCGCCCAGTTCGGTTTTCAACTCCTGTGCGATGCGCGAAGCGGTGGCGCGCGCCGCGATGCGCCGCGGCTGCGTGTGGCCGATGAGGCCGGTCACGCCGCGCCCAAGCTCGAGGCAGATCTTGGGCAATTGCGTGGTCTTGCCCGAGCCGGTTTCGCCGCAGACAATCACTATCTGGTTATCACCGATGGCCCGCGCAATCTCCTCTCGCCGCGCGCTGACCGGCAGTTCCATGGGAAACTGCGGCCGCGGCAGCGCGGCGCGGCGCGCTTCGATTTCCACCGGTGTAAATCGCGGCATGGTCTGGGGCCGGGTCACGTCAAAGCGGACATTTTCTGGGGCTGCGAAGTCTATCAGCCCCTTCACGCGGTGTCCGCTGCGGAACTCCGCGCGCCGTGCCACAATCCAACTCAGCCAACCCAACGAGGATGTCGCCATGCTCAGCGTGACCGTGCGCAGTGCCTTGACCCTGTTGTTATCTTTGTGGTCGCTGTCCGCAGTTTCGCAAACCTATCCCACCAGGCAAATAACCATCATTGCGGTGCTGGTGCCGGGCAGCGGCTTGGACATCATCGCGCGCGCCTATGGGGAGAAGCTTTCGCAAAGCCTGGGCCGCCCGGTGATCATCGAGAACAAGCCCGGCGGCTCGCAAGTTGTCGGCGTCAGCGCGCTGCTGGCCGCGCCTGCCGACGGACATACGCTGCTGGTCGCCACCAGCGCCGCCATGGCGATCAATTCGACCATGTTCAAGGCGCTGCCTTACCATCCGCTGAAAGACATGGTCCCGATTTCCCTTTATTTGAAATCGCCCTTCATCCTGGTGGTCAATCCGAAGATACCCGCGAAAACGGCGCTGGAGTTCATCCAGTACGTGAAAGAGCGGCCTGGAAAACTCAGCTTCAGCTCGCCGGGTGCCGCCGGGCTCCCCCGCCTGTCAATGGAAATCATGAATGCCAAGTTTGGCCTGGACGCCGTGAATATTCCCTATAAGGATACGGCGCAGTCGATCGCGGACATTTCCTCGGGCACGGTGCAGATGGCATTTGCCGAAGCAGGCGCATCGCAAGCGCTTATCCGGGACGGCCGCATACGCGCGCTCGCGGTCTCGTCGCTGACCCGCCTGACCTCGCTGCCGGATGTGCCGCCGCTGGCTGAAGCGGCCAATGCGCCCGATTTCGAGGCGGTGTCATGGCACGTGCTGCTCACCCGCGCTGGCACCCCACAGCCGGTCGTCAACCGGCTCCACGCCGAGATGAAACGCATCATGGC
>MEQV01000156.1:31758-47447 GCA_001770355.1 Betaproteobacteria bacterium RIFCSPLOWO2_02_FULL_62_17 | reverse complement strand
CGAGGCGCCGCTGGTCAACTACGCCGCGGTGGCCAGACTCAAGCTGCCGATACTCGAATTGATGTACCGCCGCTTCCGCGTTTTTCTGGCCGACCCGGCCCACGCGGAAGATCAGCGCGGGCGCAGTTTCCGCGCTTTTATCGAGCGCGGCGGCGAGGCACTGGCGCGTTGCGTCGAATTCGACGCGGTGAGCCTCACTTTACAGGAGAGCACCGGATCTCTGCCCGGCTGGCGCGAGTGGCCGCCTGAACTGCGCGACCCGGCGAATCCGGCATTGGCCCGCCTGTTAGAGGGCGCCGCAGAGCGCATCGGTTTCCTCAACTATCTGCAGTGGCAGGCGGCGCTGCAACTCGAATTCGCGGCCGTTGCGGCGCGCAACGCCGGCATGGCGATCGGACTGTACCGCGACCTGGCGGTCGGCCCGGCCGACGACGGCGCCGCGACCTGGAGCGACCAGGAACTGATCGCCTCCGGCGTCAGCGTAGGCGCGCCGCCCGACATGCTCAATCGCCAGGGGCAGAACTGGGGCACGCCGCCATGGAATCCGCGCGTGCTCGAGCGACGCGAGTTCCGGCCGTTCGCCGCGCTGCTTGCCGCCAATATGCAGTGCGCCGGCGCCTTGCGCATCGATCACGTCATGGCGTTGACGCGCCTGTTCTGGATTCCGGCCGGCATGAAGGGTGCCGATGGCGACTACGTGCGCAACCCGCTCGAGTCCCTCGCCGGCATCGTCGCGCTGGAGAGCGAGCGCAACCGTTGCATGGTGATCGGCGAAGACCTGGGAGCGGTGCCCGACGGCCTGCGCGAGCGCCTGCATGAGCTGGGTTTTCTTTCCTATCGGGTGCAGATTTTCGAGCGCCACTGGCAGGGCGATGGCAGCTTCAAACGGCCCTGGGAGTATCCCGCGCAAGCGCTCGCCACCGTTGCCACCCACGACATGCCGACCATCGCCGAGTACTGGCGCGGCGGCGACATCGGGCGCCGCGCCGCGCTTGGACTTTATCCCGAGCCCGGCATGCGCGAGCAGGAGGAAGCGCGGCGCGCGGCGGAACGGCCGGGAATCCTCGCCTTGCTGGGGGAACTCGGCCTGTCGCCCGCCGACACCTCCGACACCGGCCAGATCACCGAGGCGCTGCACACAGCCATTGCGAAAACGAATTCAATGCTCGCGGTGGTGCAACTGGACGACCTGCTCGGCGAAGTCGAGCCGGTGAACATCCCGGGCACCTACCTCGAGTATCCGAACTGGCGCCGTAAATTGTCGCGCAGCATCGAGGAGATTGAAGGCGACCCGCGCCTGGCGCGGCTGGCCGAGATCATGCGCAATGCCGGGCGGGCTTGAGCGGCGTGTGAATGGGTATGTGCTGAACCATGGGGTCTCATTCGCGCAACTGAGATCACGTGAAAAAATCGCTTCAAAATCATAACAATAGCGTGATGTTAAGCACCCAAAGCTGGATTTAGGATAATTGCATCTGGCGTCGTCAGGGTACTATGATGTTTGGCCAATGATTCAATAGGATCCGTGACGTGAATCCACAATACCAAACGAGCAGAGAGACGATTACTACTCTTGCGGACGATGTCCGGGACGTGGCGCAGCGCAGCCTTAAGCTGCTGAAGGCCATCGAGGACACCGTTGATCGTCTTTGCTATGACCAGCGAATTTATTCAACATTCGCCGCAGTTGCCCATGAGATGCTCGACAGGGTCAAGGCCGTGAAGATGGCGAAAGTCATTGACCAAGATGGAAAGGCCGCCGACTCCCTTCAAATAGCCCAAGTTGCAGCAAGGGAGTTATACGATGACTTGGTCCCACGGCACAAAGCTGCCGTCGCGGACAAGCGACTGACCCGCGATGATGGTGTGGCGGAAGAATACCAACGCCTCATACAAATCGTATCTAACCTGCACGACGCCTTAAATGATCTTCGCTGGGCGATAGGAGAGCACGATGCTGATCTGTGCGAGATTGACGAATCAGCGGTCCTATCCTCCGAAGAAGAAATATCCAATAGCCTTAAGTAGCCAGCATTCCCGTGAGTGAAACGTACATACTCACGGGGATAAACACGAGCGCTGCTTGCTTTCAGTCAGACTGGAAAAAACTTAGCCCGCAGATCCAGGCCGAGGCGCGCAAAGCGTTTGGCTTGATGCTAATGCAGGTGGATCGTATGCCTGGAAAGTTGCATTTTCATAAGCTCAGCGGCTTTGATTCCTGGACGATACACGTCACCAGCGACGACAAGTACAAGGCCAGTTTCAAAATCGTCAACGGGGTGGCAATAATGCGGCGCATTGGCTTGCACGATAAGATCGACAAAGACCCCGAATAGAGCGCCCAGGCGGCTGTGGCCACTTGTTCAGCGTTTCCATTGACATCCGCCGGGAACCAAACGCGGCTGCGATCACGTCCCCGCCTGGCGCAATTTCTCGATGCAGCCAAGCAGAGCCGGCGTCGGCGCCACGATGACGCTGGTTGGCATCGCGGCGACGTAATCATGCTGAGCATGTTTGTCCTCGAAACGCTCGCGAAAGCGGCTCGCCGGCAGCATAGGCAATAACCTCGGTGCAATGCCGCCGCCGATGAAAACGCCTCCGGTTGCGCCGTAGATCAGGGCGACATCGCCCGCGACTGATCCGAGCACGGCACAGAACACCTCGAGCGCGCGCCGCGCCAGCGGATCGCTGCCGTCCATGCCGCGCGCGGTGACCTGGTCCGGGGACAGCCTTGGTGCACTCACCCCCTCGATCGCCGCAAGCGCGCCGTAGAGGTTTGCGAGCCCGGGGCCGGAGAGGATCATTTCGTTGCTTACGCGCGGCGACCCAAGCACGCGCAGGACTTCGATCTCCAACACGTCCTGTGGCGAGAAACCGATGTGGCCGCCTTCACCAGGAAGAGCCACCCTGCGCCCGTCAATTTCATCGGCAGCAATTAAAGCTGCGACACCCAAGCCGGTACCTGGACCCAGCAGCGCCATGGTCGCGTTCGGCAACGCGGTTCCGCCACCAATCGGTGCCAGATCAGCCGGCCCCAGCGCCGGCAGCGCGAGCGCAAGCGCCTCGAAATCGTTCAGCACCAGCAGGCGTTCGAGACCGAATCGGCCTTTGACGGTCGCCGCCGAGAATGCCCACGGACTATTGGTAAAACGAAATTCGTCCCCGCGGACCGGACCCGCTACCGCGAAGCATGCAGCGCGCGGTCTTATCGAAGTGGTGCCGAGATAGGCGGCCAATGCCGCATCGATATCCGGATAGTCGGAGCAGGCAAGTGTGCGCGCGTCACGCCAGGGCGCCCGCGGCTCCTTGCACAGGCCGAGCCGCATGTGGGTGCCACCGACATCGGCGACCAGCCAGGGAGTGGTCAACACTCCGGCTCATTTCCTCTCGAAATGACTGCGCGCCTTGGTGAAAGCGTCCTGCATCTGCCCCCAGGCAGCGTCGGCACCCTGCATCATGTCTTTCCAGGCCTCTGTGGAGGCGCCCTGCAGCAGTTTCATCTGATACATGGCCTCCTCGCGCCGCGCAGCCAGCGTCGCCAGCTGCTTTTCGTATTCCGCTTTCATCTCTGTCGTCGCCACGCGGGCTTTTTCTTCCCAGCGGCTGGTCTCGGCATTCCACTGATCGAGCTGCGATTTCAGTTTCTCGACGTACTCGTCCTTGTTCATGATGGCCTCCGGATGTCGGATTGGGGCGGGAGGCAATGATACTCCGGCGCCTTGCGGCCGATTCGATTCCGAGGGCGGGCATGGAATGCCCCATTTTTTACCAGCAACCCGATGCGGGCGGTGGACCGCAAACCAGGGCACCCGCCGCGTGGCGGTTGATCGAGGTCGAATTTACCGCGCTTAAAGCGCAAGCTTCACTTACCGGCTCGGTCGCAACAAGCTCAGGCAAATCCGCCGCAGTGCAGACGATCGATGTTTAACCATGCGAGCCAAGGCGCCGCCGATAATAACCGCTGCCGAGCTCGCTTGGGTAACGCCATGTAGTGCGGAGTCTTGCTGGTCACTTAATGACAAATCAATCACTTGGCAACTTCGTATGCCGCTAATCCCCTAAGCCGGCTAACCGGGGACGAAATAGACGTCGGTGGGTTTGAATTTGGAGAGGCGCTTGAACTGCGCGCACACTTTCATCCCGATCCATGCAAGCGAAGCTGCTTCGGGCTCCACGCCCACCAGGCGCGAAAGAAACAAGGTGTCCACGCCGGGCCATTCGACCAGGATGAGGATAAACGGTGTCTCACCCAAAAATTCCTCGCCGCCGAAATGGCAGACGGTAAAAGTGTGCACCGCGCCCTCCCGTGGCAATTCGACCCAGGCGCACGGTTCCCCGCAAACCATACAGTGCAGCCGCGGGGTGCCGTACGTGTAGCGGCACGGCCCGCATCTGGTTCCCAGCAGTTTGCCGTTGGCAAGCCCGGCAAAGAACGGCGAATCCTGCCCATAGCTGTGAATGTAATCGATGTGGTAGGGCTGTTTGATGACGATCGGCGCCATCCCCTTTAAGTCTTTAAGGTCCTTCGGGAACGGAACATTGAACAGGACGTTTCCGTCCTCGGTCTCCGTCAATTTAATGCGCCGCTTCGAGTCTTGCTCATTCATGGCGGATCTCCTTTTTCAACGGTCACGCCGCGCAACAGGATCTAAAACGCTCTTTCCAGAATCGAGACGGAAACATAGGTTCCGGTACCGGCATGGCTGTGAATGGCGCCGCGCCGCGCGTTTTTCACCTGGAGCCGGTCGTTGCCAAAGTGCCGCGCGATGCTTCCCTGGAGTTGCCACAGCGCGAACACCGCCTGCATGAGGCCGGTGGCGCCCACCGGATGCCCGCAGGCCAAGAGGCCGCCGGAGGGATTGATCGGTATCGTTCCCTGCGCAGGGAAGCGGTAGCCGTAATCCAGCCCCGGCATGAAAGGCTTGCCTGCCTCCACGAATTTTCCGCCTTCCCCGTATCGGCACAGGCCCATGTCCTCGTAGGTCTGGAGTTCCGAAGACGTGTAAGCGTCGTGCAGTTCGATGAAATCCAATTCGCGAGCGGGATCGGTGATACCGGCCATCTGGTAGGCCGTTTTCGAGGCCATGCGCCCTGCCCGAAACGAATGCACCCCTGGGTACTTCAATCCTTCATAGTCCTCGGCTTTTTCATGCGGGAGCAGGATCACCTCGGCATGAGGCCGGTCCGCCATGCGCATGGCATCGATGCCGCCGCCCACCCCAGTCACCCTTGCAGGCCGCGGCCGGCGGCCGGTCGCCTTGTCCAGCTTGTCCACCCCTTCAGCGCTTGCCAGAATCGTGACCGCGGCGCCATCGCTCATCACGCAGATATCCAGCATGGTAAGCGGCCAAGCCACCATCTCGGCGCGGCGCACGTCTTCGATTCGGATCTTCATCCGTTTCTGGGCATACGGATTGTGTAGCGCATTGTGGTGATTTTTCACCGACACCAGCGCCATTTGCTCGACCGAGGTGCCGAACTGTTTCATGTGGCGCACCACCATCATGGCGTAATAGCCGGAGTAAAAACCGCCAACCGGATAGTCGAAACTCACATCCGAGGCCAGAGCGATGAATTCATTTCCCTTCCAGGTGTTCACACGCGACATCGTCTCCCAACCATAGACGACGCAGATGTCATAGCGCCCGGAGGCCACCGACTCCCAACCCGACTGGAACGCGAGCCCACCGGTCGCACCGCCGCCCTCGACCCGCTTGCTGGGCTTGGGGCACAGACCCAGGTAGTCCTGGACCATGCTTCCGGCCTTCAATTGGCGGGTGAAGTGATCCGAAAAGTACGACGCGATGGTCCCGTCGACGATTTCGGCGGCCTTCCTGTGCTCGAGGCCTAGGTCTTTAAGCGCGTAATCGTACGCCTCCTTCACCATCGGCTGGAATGTGACGTCCGGCCGCGCCTTGGCAAACTTGCTTACCCCGCCTGAGACCAAATATACGGGTCGCATGATGTTTACCTCCCGTCAATTCGTTCTACGGCCAGGGCGGTCGCTTCGCCACCACCGATGCAAAGCGACGCGATGCCGCGCCTAAAACCATATTTTTCCAGGGCCGCCAGCAGCGTGACCACGATGCGCGCGCCGGAAGCCCCGATGGGATGGCCCAGCGCGCACGCGCCGCCATGAATGTTGACCTTTTCATGGGGCAGGCCGAGATCATGCATTGCTGCCAATGCGACCACGGCGAAGGCTTCGTTGATTTCATACAGGTCGACGTCATTCGCGGACCAGCCGGTTTTCTCGAATAGTTTGTTCATCGCCATCACCGGCGCAGTCGAAAACCACGAGGGATCCTGCGCGTGGGTGGCGTGCGCCTTGATCAGGGCGAGCGGCCGGATGCCCCTGCTTTCCGCGTCCGATCGCCGCATCAGCACCAGCGCGGCGGCACCGTCCGCGATGGCGCTCGAGTTGGCCGCGGTCACGCTGCCGTCAGCACGGAACGCGGGTTTCAGAGAGGGGATCTTCCCGATATCGGCTTTCTGCGGGTGCTCGTCCGTTGCGATCGTCACGCCGCCCTTGGGTGTAGTCACCACGAACGGGACCACCTCTTTGGCGAAACTGCCATCTTTGATGGCCGCTTGCGCCCGGGTCAGCGAAGTAACGGCGTAGCGGTCCTGTTCCTCGCGCGATAACCGGTACTTGTCCGCGCACAGCTCGGCGAAGCTGCCCATCAGCCTGCCGCGCTCATAGGCATCCTCCAGGCCGTCCATAAACATGTGATCCTTGATTTCCCCATGACCCATGCGCATGCCGCCGCGGGCTTTTGCCAGAAGGTAGGGCGCATTGCTCATGCTTTCCATGCCGCCGGCCACCATGACGCGGTTGGCCCCCGCGAGCAGCATGTCGTGGGCCAGCATTGCCGCCTTCATGCCCGAACCGCACACTTTGTTGATGGTGGTGCATCCGGCAGCAAGCGGCAGGCCGGCGCCCAAAGCGGCCTGACGGGCAGGCGCCTGGCCCAATCCCGCGGGCAACACGTTACCCATGATGACTTCCTCAATGTCGGCGGGTTGGAGTTGCGCGCGTTCCACGGCGGCCCTAATGGCGGCGGCCCCGAGCTCGGGCGCCGAGGCGGACCGCAGATTGCCCTGAAACGCCCCTATCGGCGTTCTTACCGCTGCAACAATGACAATTGGATCGTTCATGCAGGCCTCCGTACACAGGCGTTCGTGTTTTTGATGGCATGGGATCTACCGGGTTTCATCGAACAGCTCGCGGCCGATGAGCATGCGACGGATTTCGCTGGTGCCGGCGCCGATCTCATAGAGTTTCGCATCCCGCAGCAGTCGGCCGGTGGGGAAGTCATTCATGTAACCGTTGCCGCCAAGGCACTGGATCGACTGCAGTGCCATCCAGGTCGCGCTTTCCGCGGCGTGCAGGATTGCGCCGGCGGCGTCCTTGCGGGTGGCCTCACCGCGGTCCAGGGCCTGCCCCACTGCGTACACGTAGGACCTGCAGGCGCTCAACGTGGTGTACATGTCCGCAAGCTTTCCCTGCATCAGTTCGAATTCTCCGACCGGCTGGCCGAATTGCACGCGCTGGTGCAGGTAGGGAACAACCACGTCCATGCACGCCTGCATGATCCCGAGCGGGCCGGCGGCCAGCACCGCGCGCTCGAAATCGAGCCCGCTCATCAGCACCTTCATGCCCTGGTTGAGTTTGCCCAATATGTTTTCCTCGGGCACTTCGCAATCCTGAAAAACAAGCTCGCAGGTGTTCGAGCCGCGCATGCCGAGTTTGTCGAGCTTGCGGCCGGTCGTGAACCCGGGAAATTCTTTTTCAACGATAAAGGCCGTGATTCCCTTGGGGCCGGCGCCTGCATCGGTCCTGGCGTACACCACCACAGTGGCGGCATCGGGTCCGTTGGTGATCCACATTTTGCTGCCGTTGAGGATGTAGCAATCTCCTTTCCTGTCCGCACGCAGTTTCATGCTCGCCACATCGGAACCCGCGCCGGATTCGGACATGGCGAGGGCGCCCACCTGTTCTCCTGAGACAAGCTTGGGCAGATATTTCTGTTGTTGCCGCGGCGAACCGATCCTGTGAATCTGGTTGACGCACAGATTCGAGTGCGCGCCGTAGGAAAGCCCTACCGCGGCGGAGGCGCGGCTGATTTCCTCCATGGCGACAATGTGGGCGAGGTAGCCTAATTGGGCGCCGCCATAGCGCTCTTCGACGGTAATACCGAGCACGCCCAGATTGCCAAGCTTGCGCCACAGCTCATGGGGAAACTCGTTCTCCCGGTCGATCGCCGCCGCCCGCGGGGCGATTTCCCTGGAGGCGAAGCTGTACACGGAGTCGCGCAGGCTGTCCAGGGTTTCGCCATGAGCAAATCGCAGGGAGGGAATCCGGGTCATGGGCTTAATTCCTCGCGCGTTAAACTCCCGACTCCAAATCGGCAATCACCGCCGCCAGGAAACGGCCGGCCTCGCCTCCGCTTACCGCGCGATGATCGAAAGTCAGCGACAGCGGCAGGACGCGGTGCACCGCCGGCACGCCGTTGAGCGCGACCACCCGGTCGGAAATCTTCCCTGCTCCGAGTATGGTGACCGTCGGCGGCAACACCACGGGCGCCGCATATTTGCCGGCAATCATGCCGAAATTGGACAATGTGATGGTGTAGCCGCGCAATTCTTCAGGCGGAATCTTGCGCGCCGTCACATCTGCGCGCATACGGTCCAATCCGCGACGCAGATCGGCGGCATCGCGGTTTCCCACATCGCGCAGCACCGGCACAAACAATCCATCGGGCGTATCGACCGCGATCCCGAGGTCGATTTTTTTGAACAAGCGCCGCGCCATGGCGCTGCTCTCGTACCAGGCATTGAGCGAGGGCTCGGCCCTGCATCCCGCCACGATCGCGCGCACCAGGCGGATGGAGACGTCGGCCTGCGGCGGCCAGGAGTGGATATCGGCATCGTCGATGATGGTTGCCGAAGGCACTTCTGCACGCGCGATCGTCATGTTCTGCGCCATCGCACGCCGCACTCCACGCAGCGGTTCGAGGGGGGGCCACTCGATGGTTTGCGCCGCCGCGTGCTGCACGTCGGCAGCGGTGATCGTGCCCTCAGGACCGGTGGGGGCCACCGTCGCCAGGTCCAGATTGAGCCGGCGCGCGAGCGCGCGTGCGGCCGGCATCGCCTTGACGCCAGACACGCCGCGGCCACCGCCGACCGGCGCTTCCACCATCACCTGCGTGCCCACCTGCATTCTGCCAACGACGGTGCCCGCGTTGTCTTCTTCGCCCGCGCCTTCGAATCCGGCCAGCGGTGCGTCCAGGTGAATCATGTCGCCGGGCTTGCCGAACAGTTTCGCTATCCGGCCGGTGCAGGGAGAAGGAATCTCGACAATGGCCTTGGCGGTTTCGACCGAAACCAGCGGTTCCCCTGCGCGGACCTGGTCGCCGTCCTTGACATGCCAGGCGACGATTTCCGCTTCCTGCAGGCCCTCGCCCAGATCAGGCAGTTTGAAAATTTTCATATCATCAGCCTCGCGCAAACGCGATATGGCACCGTTATCCGGGGGCATCGCTGCGTTTTCATTTGAACTCCAATGCCGCGCGCGCGGCAGCGAGAATTCGCTCCACGCTGGGCAGATACTGGTATTCAAGCCGGGCCAGCGGCACCACCACGTCATAGCCGGTGACGCGCTGCACCGGCGCGAGCAGCGATGACAATCCGTGTTCGACCAGCCCGGCAGCGATTTCTGCGCCGAACCCGCCGCTGCGCGCCGCTTCGTGCACGATCACGCAGCGTCCGGTTTTCGCCACCGACTCGAGTATCGTCGCCATGTCCAGGGGCTTGAGCGTCGCCACATCGATGACGTCCGCCGTCACGCCCTCGCCGGCGAGAATGTCGGCGGCGTCCAGCGTTTCGCGCAGCATCGCGCCCCAGCTAACGAAAGTCATATCGCCGCCTTCGCGCACGACGAAACAGGCGTCCAGCGGCAGTGCCGCGCCGTTGTCATCGACCTCCTGTCTGAACAGGCGATAGAGGCGGGTCGGTTCAAAAAAAATAACCGGGTCCGGATCGCGGATCGCCGCCAGCAGGAGGCCATAGGCGCGCGATGGCGAAGAGGGAATAACCATGCGCAGTCCGGGCACGTGCGCGAACAGCGCTTCGGGGCTTTCCGAGTGGTGCTCCGGCGCGTGGATGCCGGCGCCGTAGGGCGAGCGCAGCACCATCGGGCAGGTGAGCCTGCCACGGGTGCGGTGGCGCAGGCGCGAGGCGTGATTGACGATTTGATCGAGCGCCGGGTAGATAAAGCCGGTGAACTGGATCTCGGCCACCGGCTTCAAGCCCTCCGCCGCCATGCCGATCGCCGCGCCGGCGATGGCCGTTTCCGCGAGCGGGGTATCGAGCACGCGTTCCGCGCCGAAACGCGCCTGCAGGCCAAGGGTTGCGCGAAACACGCCGCCGTTCACGCCGATGTCTTCGCCCAGCAGCACGACGCAAGCGTCGTGCGCGAGTTCATAGGCGAGCGCCGCGTTGACCGCTTCGACCAGATTGAGTTCAGCCATCGCGTTTGTCCTCGGGAGAGGCGAAGCGCAGCGCGCTATCCCGCTGCGGCGCCAGCGCAGCGGGCAGCGCGGCGTAAAGATGATCGAACATGGCCGCGGGCGCCGGCGGCGGCGTCGCCAGATAGGCATCGACGGCCCGATCGATTTGCTCGGCACACTCGCGCTGCAGATGCTCGTCGCGTTCCTTGCCCCACGCGCCGGTGTTCACCAAGTAATTGCGCAGCCGTGCAATCGGCTCGAATTGCCATTGCCGGCTGACCTCTTCGGCGGCACGATAACGGGTCGCGTCGTCGGCGGTGGTGTGGTCGCCCAGCCGGTAAGTCATGGCCTCGATCAGCGCCGGGCCGCCTCCGCCGCGCAGGGTGTCGAGCGCGTTCTGCACCGCCGCGCGCACCGCGATGACGTCGTTGCCGTCCACCTGGATTCCTTCAAACCCCGCGGCGAGCGCTTTCTGCGCAAGCGTGCGCGCGGCGCTTTGCGCGCTGCGTGGCGCCGAGATCGCCCATTGATTGTTGTTGATCAACAGCAGCAGCGGCACCCGCCAGGCGCCGGCCATGTTCATGCTTTCGTAAAAATCGCCTTTCGAGGTGGCGCCGTCACCCAACAGGCAAACCGCCACGCGCCGCTCGCGCCGCAGCTTCATGGCGTATGCCACGCCCAGCGCATGGCAGACCTGCGAGGCTATGGGAACACAAAGGGGAAAATCGCGACGTGCTGCCGAAAAATCGTTGCCGCGCTCATCACCGCCCCAGTACAGCAGAATTTCCACCATGGTCACGCCGCGCAGGAGTTGCGCGCCATGGTCGCGGTAGTAGGGCAGCAGCACATCGTTAAACAACATGGCGCTCGCCACGCCCACGCCTATCGCTTCCTGTCCGAGCGACGAGGCGAACGTGCCCAGTTTGCCGGTGCGCTGCAGCGCCATCGCCCTGGTGTCGAATGCACGCGTCAGCACCATGGCCCGATAGAGCGGGGCCAGCGCGGCAGGATCCTGCGCGAACGCCGGCAGCCGCTGGAGAACCTGCCCCGCCGGGCTCAGGAACCGGCTACCGACGTTTTGCGAGTCTGTGTCAGCGTTCATGGGCCGGTCCATTCGCCCCTCAAGAGTAATAATACCTAGACTATTTTCTCTCTCTGTACCCGGTGGTTTGACTCTAAATCTCCGGATTTGATCCCAAACTGGCGGTTTGGCGCCTCCATGGCTTTTCCCTGGCTATGCCGTATGGGTCGGTATATAGACGGGAAGAAGTTTGCGCTATTTACCACTTAGTTGATTAATTTTGTCAGGTATCCTATACTTGAACAACTTACTCAGGTATTACAGGTGCAACCATGAGATTGACCACTAAAGGGCGGTTTGCAGTAACAGCCATGCTCGACCTGGCGATGCAAGGTGGCAAGCGTCCAGTAACGCTTTCGAGCATCGGCCTACGGCAAAACATCTCGCTTTCCTATCTCGAACAGTTGTTCAGCAAACTGCGCCACCATACGCTGGTCGATTCGGTCAGGGGTCCCGGCGGGGGCTATATCGTTGCCCGCGACCCCGCAGCCGTCTCAGTCGCCGACATCATTTACGCGGTTGACGAGCCTATCGATGCGACCCAGTGCGGCGGCAAGGAAAACTGCCACGATGAGCACAAGTGCATCACGCACGATCTGTGGGCCAACCTCAACCGGCACATCTTCGACTACCTCGGCGCGGTGACACTCAAGCAACTGGTTGAGGAACAGAAAATCAGGCAGACCGGCGTAGCGCAGGTTTCCGCGCAGTTGTCCGATATGCGCGAGGCACTTTCCGCGCGCCCGCGCACGGGGATTTCTCCCTGACGATCGGGGCGCAGAGTTTCCCGCGGGTTGTGAGCGGAGACTCGACGCGCTTGAGTGAGTTTGCGGTCCAACTGTTACCGGGGCGGCAAAATGGCAAATGCAGCGACTGAAAATTCGGCAAAACCGATCCGTAAGCGGTCAGCCGTGCGCGGCAAATGCGCGATCCTGCCGTGGCACACGCTGCATGCGGCATTCAATTCGCTAGCGAGTATTTCAACCGAGGCGCAGGACGATCCCTTGGACGCACCGATCGGCGGAGCATAGAGCATGCCCAAGTTTGCCGATATCGAAGACACGCCGAATCCGAACGCGAAAAAGTTCGTCCTCGAGGAGCCGCTTACCTGGGGCATAGCCCACTCCTACGAAAATGCTGCCCAGGCCGAGGACGACGCCCTGGCCGCGGCGCTGTTCGACATCGAGCATGTCACCAACGTGTTCTACCTCGACCGCTGGATTACGGTCACGCAGGACGGCCGCGCCGACTGGCGGGCGTTGCTGCGTGCGCTTGCCGGGCCTATCCGCGCCGCGCCGGCCGCTGTCGTGCAATCCGCGCAACTGGCCGCAGTTGCGGCCGGCGCCACGGCCGCGGACTTGAGTCCCGCGGACCAGCAACGGCTCGACGATATCAATGCATTGCTCGACCGGGAGATTCGCCCTTACCTGCAAGGCGACGGTGGCAATCTTCTCGTGCTTGGCCTCGAGGCTAAGCGACTGACCGTGCATTACCAGGGTGCGTGCGGCAGTTGCCCGAGTTCGCTGTCGGGAACGCTGGTCGCCATCGAGAATCTGGTGCGTTCTATAGAACCCGATATCGAAATACTCGCCGTCTGAGTTCCTGAACAATCCGGCCGAGGTTGTGGCTCGGGCTAAAGCGCGTTTCGCCCGCCATCAGCGGTTGCGTGGCCCACGCCAATTAATCCGTGCATGGAGGATTCCAAGGAGAATTTGAACAAGCGATCGTGGATTGAACATTCAGATGTCTTCTCGCTGTTTCCCACTTTGGTATGGAAAATCCAACTTCGCGCCGAGGTGCAGGAGCCGATTAACGCTCACCTCCTCGCGCTGCTGTCTGCCTTGCGCCACGGGCTGCCGGCGCTGAACGCAGGGGAAGCGTGGAAGTCGGGGCATGCGCTTCATCTGCGTCGTGAACTGCGCGAGCTTTGCGATTTCGTCCTCGATGCGGCAGCCAAAGTGCTGCAGTCCCTGAAAATCGGCAGCGAGGAGATCGAAATTACTGAATGCTGGGCAAACCAGTATGCCCCAGGCGCCTCACACCGCGCGCATAGCCATCCCAACAACTACCTTAGTGCGGTGTACTACGTTCGCGCTTGGCCCGGCGCCGATAGCATCAACTTTCATGACCCGCGCAGCCAGACCGGCGTCATCCGGCCACCGGTCACCGAACTCACTGCCGCCAATACCGATCAGGTCGTGGTGCAGGTGAAAAACGGCATGCTGCTGGTATTCCCTGCGTATCTGCAGCACTCCGTAGATGCCAACGCCGGCAGCCAGATTCGCGTCAGCGTGAGCTTTAATCTGATGTTTTCCCAGTTCACGGAATCCCTGAGTAAGCCCTTGTGGGGCGATGCCCGAGGCGGTTCCGAGGAATGAGACGGTTCTGTGCGATCAAGGGCGCACCGACGACCTGCCATCCATGGTGTATGCCCGCTCCAATGTCGTGGGATCACGTCCACTCGGCGCAAGGCTACGTCCTTTGACCCAGGTATGGCCTTCCTTCGTTCGACGGTGACGATCTGGCCCGATGACACACCACGCGCACAGCCGGCTTATATATTGGGACGCCGGATTCCTTCAATAAGGGCCTTCGTCACGTCACATCCTCCACCAATGGACTGCCGGGACACACTTGCGCCACGCTATCTCCGCTCGATCAGCCGCATCACGTCATCGAGCGCGCGGCCGATGCGGACCATCGCGTCGTCCAATTGCGCCGGGGTAATGATGAGTGGCGGCGCAAAGCGCAGCACGGTGTGGTGCGTGTCCTTGGTCACGATACCGCGCCGTAGCATGGCTTCGCAAACCTGGCGGGCGCCGGCGAGGGAAATGTTGAGTTCGATGCCGGCCAAGAGACCCTTTCCCCTCACCGCACGTATCAGGGGGCTGCGCAACGCCCGCAGCCCGGCAAGCAGATGTTCTCCCAGCCTGGCTGCCTGTTCCACCAACTGCTCCTCCTCCAGGAGGTCGAGCGCCTCGAGCGCAACGGCGCAGGCCAGCGGGTTGCCACCGAAAGTCGATCCATGATCGCCGGGTGTAAATACGTCCATCACCTCTCCCCGCGCCAGAAACGCCGAGACCGGCAGCAGACCGCCACCCAGCGCTTTGCCGAGAATGATCCCGTCCGGTTTGACGCGGTCGTGCTCGCTGGCAAGCAGCCGACCGGTCCGGCCGAGACCCGTCTGCACTTCGTCGCAGATCAACAGCACATTGTGCTTGCGGCAGATCGCCGCGCACGCGGAGAGATAACCTTCCTGCGGCACGATGATGCCGCTTTCGCACTGAATCGGCTCGACCAGAAAGGCCGCCGTGTCCTCGGTAATAACCGTTTCGAGCGCCGCCGCGTCGCCGTAGGGAATGCGCACAAAGCCGGGCGCAAAGGGCCCGAATCCATCGCGGTATTGCGGCTCGCCTGACATACCGACGACAGTTATGGTGCGGCCGTGAAAGTTGCCATCGCAGACCACGATGCTTGCGTGGTCGGCGCGAACGCCTTTTACCCGGTAAGCCCACTTGCGGGCGGCTTTGAGCGCGGTTTCGACCGCCTCGACACCGGTGTTCATCGGCAACATACGTTCCGCGCCGGTCAGGTCGCATAGTCGCTTGGCCAATGGACCCAGCCTGTCGGTATGATAAGCCCGCGATACGATGCAGAGGCGGCGCGCCTGGGCGGCCAACGCGCGCACCAGCCGCGGATGGGCATGCCCGAAACTTACCGCCGAGTACGCGGACATCATATCCAGGAAGCGGCGCCCCGCGGCATCCCAGACGTAGACGCCCTTGCCGCGTGTCAGCACGACGGGCAGCGGTTCGTAATTGCGCGCAAGGTAACGTCGTTCCAGTTCCTTCACGCTGGTGGAATGCGGCACCTGTGCCACAGATTCGATCATCCGCTCGACCAATTCCGCGGTGCGCTCATCCGTATCCCGCGGAGGATTGAATTCGGCGATTTCCATCCCGATAAACTGCGGTGACTCGCTGGCGACGCGCAGCGCGCCAAGCAACTCATCGGCGCGGATACCGTCCGGTTCCGGCATAGCCACGGCGGGCGCATCGGCAAGGTCGACGGCGTCCAAGTCTATGCTTACGCCGAAC
>MEQV01000156.1:31090-31720 GCA_001770355.1 Betaproteobacteria bacterium RIFCSPLOWO2_02_FULL_62_17 | reverse complement strand
CATGACCGCCGCCAGGCCACGCAGGCGGACTTCTTCCATCAGGTATATCCGCACGCCCAGACGCTTTAGGAGAGCTTCCTCTTCGGGCTCAAAACGGCGCACTCCAACAAGGCATACATGTTGCGGCAAAATGCAGGCCCTGCTTTTTCCGCCGAAAAATTCGAGACTGGAGTCGCCTGCACCCAGAAGGCTCGCCAATGGCATGCCGTGCGCCCTCCCGCTCGGGCTCGTCTGCCACGTATGCGCGTCCATGTGCGCGTCTATCCAGACCAGCCCCAGTGGCCCCCTGCGGCGCAATCCGGTGCGCGCGCCGTTCCAGGTTCCGATGGCGCAGGTGTGGTCACCGCCGAGCACGATGAAGCGCGCGTGCGCGGCGACGCAATCGTCAACCGCTTTTGCCAGCCTGCGGCAGAATGGGCCCAGACCGCGCGGCGGAAACCGCTCGCGCATCGGTGTCGCGCGGGCGGCCAGCATGCGATGCCAGACGAACCGGCCGCGCAAACCGGGGGATGATGCCAAGCGGGTTCGCAATTGCGCCGGCGCCTCGGCGCAACTCGCACCCGGCGCCCCCAGACCGCAGGCCGCCCCGATCAGACGCAGCGCAGGCACGGCGCGAACCGCCGGTCGGCG
>MEQV01000156.1:26375-31080 GCA_001770355.1 Betaproteobacteria bacterium RIFCSPLOWO2_02_FULL_62_17 | reverse complement strand
ACCGACTCCCGCACAGGCGTCATGCCAGGGACGCCGTCGGGGTTAATCCGGTCGTCTTTCTTCATTGGCCATCGCCTGGGCAGCAATATGCTGTTTGACCGCGCCCGCGCCGGAAAATTCCATCGATCCGCGTGCTGCAGGCGGTTGCATTCCGGTTGCTGTTGTCCTAGTCTGAAAAGCCCTTGGTACGAAGGGGTTTGTTATGAACACCCTCGATTCGCTCGGCCTTGCAAAGCTTAATCCGGGCACCTTTGCGGGTGCGTGGCGTTCCGCCGTCGGGGCGCGCAGAGTTCCTTCACAGAATCCAGCCACTGGCGCCGTGCTTGCGGAGGTATGCGCGAGCACGGCAGAAGATTACGAGGCAGTGATCGCCACCGCCGCCGACGCGTTCCACACCTGGCGTATTGTGCCCGCCCCCAGGCGCGGCGAGTTGGTGCGGCGCGTGGCCGACTTGCTGCGCGCCAACAAGGACGCGCTTGGCACGCTGGTATCCCTGGAGAACGGCAAGATCAAATCCGAAGGCGACGGCGAAGTCCAGGAGATGATCGACATCGCCGAGCTTGCCGTTGGCCAGTCGCGCATGCTCCATGGCCTTTGCATGCACTCGGAGCGCCCCGCCCACTGCCTTTACGAGCAATGGCATCCGCTGGGTATTGCCGGCGTCATTACCGCCTTCAATTTTCCGGTCGCGGTCTGGGCCTGGAACGCGTTCATAGCCGCGATCTGCGGCGATACGATTGTATGGAAGCCCTCGCCAAAGGCGCCGCTGTGCGCGCTTGCCGTACAGCATTTGTGTCAGCGCGCGATGAACGATCTCGATTACCCCGGTGTCTTCTCACTATTCGTGACCGATGACAATACGCTCGCCGAGCGCTTCGTCGCGGATACGCGCGTACCGCTGGTGTCGTTTACAGGATCAACTGCCGTGGGCCGGCACGTGGCCGTAGCAGTCGCCCAGCGGCTGGGGCGCACCCTGCTCGAACTGGGCGGCAACAATGCCGTTATCGTCGATGAGAGCGCGGACCTGGCGCTCGCAATACCTGCGATCGTCTTCGGCTCAGTGGGAACCGCGGGGCAGCGTTGCACCTCGACGCGAAGGGTGATTGTGCACGCGTCGCGCTTCGATGAAGTTCTCGCGCGGCTCACCGACGCCTACCGCCAAGTCCGCATCGGCGATCCGCTTTCGCCCGACACGCTCATGGGTCCGCTGATCGACAGCGGCGCGGTCGAACGCCATGCGGCTGCGCTAGAGGAGATCAAGGCGTCCGGCGGCGAGATTGTTTACGGCGGCCGCATCTTGGACCGCCAGGGCTATTTTGTGGAGCCGGTGATCGTGCGCGCACAACCGGGCATGGCCATTTTGCGACGCGAAACCTTCACGCCGATTCTCTATGTCCTGTCCTGCCGCGATCTGGACGAGGCGATCGGGATCCAGAATGATGTGCCCCAGGGGCTCTCGTCCGCGCTGTTCACGCTCCAATTGCGGCACGCCGAGCGCTTTCTGTCCGCCGCGGGCAGCGATTGCGGTATCGCCAATGTGAACGTGGGTACCTCGGGCGCCGAGATCGGGGGTGCGTTCGGAGGTGAAAAAGACAGCGGCGGCGGACGCGAGGCGGGCTCTGACGCCTGGAAGGCCTACATGCGGCGCCAGACTGTCACGCTCAATTGGGGAACGGCCCTGCCACTGGCGCAGGGCGTGCGCTTCGACCCGGGATAGGGGTTCCGTCCGTGCGCAATAACATACTCTTTGCCACGCCATCACTCCAGGTCAGTCCGTTGCGCGCGGCGATCCGCAAGTCCTATCTTGCCGACGAATCACTGGCCATCGGACGTCTGATGGATGCGGCGCGCACTGAACCGGACACGCGCGCACGGGTCGAAGCGAAGGCGCGTGAGCTCGCGATGGGCGTGCGCGCCGGTCGTGGCGCCGGCATCGAAGTATTTCTCCGCGAATACGGGCTGGACTCGGAGGAAGGCGTAGTGCTTCTGTGCTTGGCTGAAGCGCTGGTACGCATTCCAGACGCCGCTACCGCCAACCTTCTTATCCAGGACAAGCTCGCGACCGCGAATTGGGAAAAGCATCTCGGACAAAGCGGTTCTCTGCTGGTCAACGCATCGACATGGGGCCTGATGCTGTCGGGAAAGCTGGTGCGGTTCGACGCCGATGTGACGCATGGCCCGCGGATGCTGGTCGAGAAGCTTGTCGCGCGCCTGGGCGAGCCCACCGTACGCGTGGCACTCAAGCAAGCGATGGCGATACTTGCTCACCAGTTCGTTATTGGTCGCACCATCGAGGAAGCATTGCAGCGTGCACATGCACCCGTGCTTGGGCACTATCGATACTCGTTCGACATGCTCGGCGAGGCGGCGCTCACCGCAGCGGACGCGGAGCGCTATCTCGAATCCTATCTCGGCGCCATTGCCGTGCTCGGCACGCAAGCTGTGGCAGAAGCGGGGGCGGTATACACGCTGTTCGATAACCCTGGTATCTCGGTGAAGCTCTCGGCGCTGCACCCGCGGTTCGAGTACGCGCAGAGCGCGCGACTCATGAATGAGTTGGTGCCGCGCGTGCGATCGCTTGCCGAAGCGGCGCGCGAAAGCGGGCTCAGCCTGACGCTGGATGCGGAGGAAAGCGAGCGGCTGGAACCCCTCCTCGAGGTTTTCGAGGTTGTCTATCGCTCCCTGCGCGACTATGAGGGATTCGGCGTTGCCGTGCAGGCATACCAGAAACGTGCCGTCTCGGTGGTCGAATGGTTAATTGATCTGGGCCACGCCGGCGGGCGACGGATTCCTTTGCGGCTCGTCAAGGGCGCTTACTGGGACAGCGAGATCAAACATGCTCAGGAGCGCGGCTTGAGCGGCTACCCGGTATTCACGCGAAAGAGCGCGACCGATGTTTCCTATCTGGCTTGCGCACGCCGCATGGCGCAAGCGCCCGATGTCATCTACCCGCAGTTCGCGACGCATAATGCGCATACGGTTGCGGCGCTGCTGGAGATAATGGGCAATGCGTGGGAATTCGAATTCCAGCGACTGCATGGCATGGGCGAAGCGCTTTACGCGGCGCTGGCGAAAACCAACATTGCCTGCCGCATCTATGCGCCGGTTGGATCACACGAGGATTTGCTACCTTACTTGGTGCGCCGACTGCTGGAGAACGGCGCCAACACCTCGTTTCTTCGCCATGCGCACGACGATACGCCGATCGAGTCGTTGGTGGCGGACCCGGTCGAGAAGCTGCGCCGCGCAGGCTCGGGACCGGATCCGCGCATCCCGTTGCCGGTCGACCTCTATCCGGACCGGAAAAACTCGTTCGGCGTGAATCTCTGCGATATCGAGGCGCTGGTGCCGTTAATGCGCGACATGGAAACCAAGCTTGCGCTTGCGCACCGTGCCGTGCCGCTCGTCGCCGGCGAGGTGTCCGACGGTCCGCCGCGCGCTGTTTGCGATCCGGCCGACAGGCGCAGAACGGTCGGACAGGTGATCGAGGCCGGCCCGGATGCAGTCGAGCGGGCACTGGAAATCGCCGCCAAGGCGCAACCGGACTGGGATGCGGTGGCCGCCAAAGCGCGCGCCGCTATGCTTGAGTGCGCGGCCGATCTGATCGAGCGCGAACGCGCCAGTTTGATGGCGCTACTGGTACGCGAGGGCGGTAAATGCATTCCCGACGCCGACGCCGAAGTGCGCGAGGCCGCCGACTATTGCCGTTACTATGCGCGGCTTGCGCGTGACGACCTGGGGCGCCCTAAGGTACTCCCGGGACCGGCCGGCGAGCACAACGAGCTTCACTGGCGCGGCCGCGGCGTATTCGCCTGCATAAGCCCGTGGAACTTTCCGCTTGCCATTTTTACCGGACAGGTCGCCGCTGCGTTGGCATCAGGCAATAGCGTGCTTGCCAAGCCGGCGCGCCAGACGCCGCTGGTCGCGCACCGCGCTGTACAACTGCTGCATCAGGCGGGCATCCCGCGCGAGGTATTGCATTTCCTGCCCGGGCCGGGCGCGCGCCTGGGCACGCGCCTGCTTGCCGATCCGCGGCTCGGCGGCGTGGCGATCACCGGTGCTACCGATACGGCGCAGGCGATCAACCGGCGGCTTGCCGGGCGCTGCGGGCCCATCGTTCCACTGATCGCCGAAACCGGGGGAATCAACGCGATGATCGTGGACAGTTCGGCGCTGCCCGAGCAAGCGGCAGGCGACGCGCTGCGCTCCGCATTCAACAGCGCCGGACAACGCTGCTCGGCGTTGCGCGTGTTGTTTCTCCAGGAGGAAATCGCGCCGCGCGTGCTGCGGCTCTTGGAAGGGGCAATGGCGGAGCTGGTGGTGGGCGATCCGGCGCTGCTCGCAACGGATGTCGGTCCGGTGATCGACGAGGCAGCCCGATCCGCGCTCGAAGCGCACGCCGCACGCATGGCGGATCGTGGCAAGTTGCTTTGTCGCGCGCCGCTCGCGCCGGGCACCGAAAACGGCAGCTTCTTCGCGCCGCATGCGTTCGAAATCGCGGGCATGGATATGCTGGATCATGAAGTTTTCGGTCCGATCCTGCATGTGGTGCGCTATGCCGGCGATCGGCTCGATGGCGTTATCGATGCAATTAACCACTCCGGCTACGGCCTCACGCTCGGCATCCACTCGCGCATCGACGCTACCGTGCGCCGCATCCAGCAGCGCGCGCGGGTGGGCAATGTCTACGTCAATCGCAACCAGA
>MEQV01000156.1:22221-26358 GCA_001770355.1 Betaproteobacteria bacterium RIFCSPLOWO2_02_FULL_62_17 | reverse complement strand
CAAGGCCGGCGGGCCGCATTACCTCTACCGCTACGCGGTGGAACGCACCCTCACGGTCAATGCCGCGGCAGTCGGGGGAAACGCCTCGCTGCTCAGCCTGGGCGAGGACTGATGCAGCCGTCAGTGTCAAGCTGGAGAAGCGCGGCAAGTCCGCAGTCGAGGGTTTTGCGTGCTCGTTACAGCACTGGCCCGAGGTGATGGCCCGCTATTCTATGAGCGGCAACCTCGATTACCTCCTGCGCGTACATGTCGAGGATTTGAAACGATCAATAGGTGGACTCGGCCAATCACCGCGCTGGGAACTAAACAGCTCCCGCCTCGTACTAACCGGTAGGTGCTGCAAAACCGTCAGAGGGGTCCGCATGGGTTGTCCGGTATGAGCGCGACAATAGCAGCGCGCGGTCAATGTCGGCAATCACATCGGCGTTAATGGGAAATAGCGGGATAGGGAATCATGAGGAGAGACGCGCACGCGACGCCGCATGAGCGGATCGAACAGGTGGTGACGCTGATGCGCACGAAGGTAGCGGGGAGCGAGCAGGCGGCGCTCGAGCGCTTCGTGCGCGAGTACTTTCGCCAAGTCGATCCGGAGGACCTCGCCGAGCGCTTGCCGGAGGACCTGTACGGTGTAGCGCTCTCGCATTGGGGCTTCGCGCGACGCCGTCCGCCCGGTACTGCAAAGCTCCGCGTCGTTAATCCGACGATCGAAGAGCACGGCTGGCAGTCGACGCATACGGTCGTCCAGATCATCAACGACGACATGCCGTTCCTGGTCGACTCGGTGGCGATGGCCGTGAACCGCTGCGGCCTGACACTTCATCTCATCATTCATCCGATCGTCACAACCAAGCGCGATTCGAGCGGGCATCTGATCGAGCTGGTCGCAGACGACGAGGGCGAGCGCGAGTCGTTCATGCACGTCGAGGCGGACCGCATCACGGAAGCAACTCAATTGGAGCGGCTTGGCGCCGAAATCAACGGCGCGCTCCACGACGTGCGCTTGGCCGTCGCAGACTGGAATGCGATGCTCGCGAAAGTCCGCGAAATCTTGGATGAGACAGATCGTCGTCCGGCGCCGATTCCCGCCGATGAGCTCGCGGAGGCGCGCGCGATTCTCGAATGGCTCGCCGACAATCATTTCACTTTTTTCGGCTACCGCAGTTACGACTTGGTGAGAGTGAACGGCGAGGACGGATTGAGGGTCGTTCCCGGCTCTGGGCTCGGAATCTTGAGGGAAACCGACGAGAAGATGTCGGCGAGCTTCGCCGCACTGCCGCCGAAGTTGCGGGAGCGTGCTCGACTGCCGGAGCTTCTGTTTGTCACGAAGGCGAACGCGCGCTCGACGGTGCATCGCCCGGCTTATCTCGACTCCATCGGCATCAGGCGTTTCGACGCGCGCGGCGAAGTGTGCGGCGAGCACCGCTTTCTCGGTCTCTACACCTCGGCTGCGTACATGGCAGTGCCGCGCGACATTCCGCTTCTTCGCCGCAAAGTCGCGACTGTGAGGGAGCGCGCGCAGCTTCCGCCCCAGAGCCATGCCGGCAAGGCACTCGCCAACATACTCGACACGTATCCGCGCGACGAGTTGTTCCAGATCGGCACGGAGGAACTCTTCGATAACGCGCTCGGGATCCTGCATCTCGGCGAACGGCAACGCTTCCGGCTCTTTGTCCGGCGTGATCCCTTCGAGCGTTTTGTCTCCTGCCTCCTCTACGCGCCGCGCGAGCATTACAACACCGCAATTCGCCGCAAGTGGCAGAGGATCCTCGCGGACGCCTTCAACGGCGATTCCTCGGAGTTCAACGTCTTCCTGTCCGAGTCGATGCTCGCGCGCATCCTCATTACCGTGCGCACGGTACCCGGCGCGCTTTCCGCTTATGACGTGCGCGACATCGAGCGCCGGCTGACGCAAGCGGCCCGGCGCTGGGAGGACGACCTGCAGGACGCGCTCGTAGCGGCGCTCGGCGAAGCGCGCGGCAACTCGCTCCTGCGTGAGTACGCCGCCGCTTTTCCCGTGTCCTATCGCGAAGATTTCGTCCCCCGCAGCGCGGTTGCCGATATCGAAATGATGGCGAGCTTGAGCGACGCGCGCCCGCTTGGGCTTGCGCTCTCTCGGCCGCTTGAAGCGGCGCCGGGCGCGCTCCGCTTCAAGCTCTTCCACCGCAGTGCGCCGGTGACACTCTCCGACAGCCTGCCAATGCTCGAGCGAATGGGCCTCACGGTGCTCGACGATCACTGTGCACGCGACCACTTGGTTCCTGCGTTCGAAACGACTCGCTGATGACACGGCCGCGACGATCACTTACTTCGCAACCGCGGTGCAGGCGCTTGCCGCGAAACTACCGGCACTGCTGGACGAACATGTGAAAAGCCAGTGCGAAGCGCGTTCAGCGCACTACATCGGGCAAGGCATTCCAAGGGAAATCGCAGACCGCGTCGCATCCTCCGATATTCTGTTTGCCGCGCTCGATATCGTCGAGCTCGCTGCTGGCCATGGCAAAGCAGTCGAAACGGTCGCGCGCGTGTACTTCGATCTTGCTGCGTCGCTCGGTATCCCGTGGCTGCGCGAGCGCATCGGCCAGCTCGCGTCCGAGGAGCACTGGCAGACCTTGGCGAAAAACGCAATGCGCGATGACCTCGCCAGCCTGCAACGCACGCTCACTTCAGAAGTGCTGACGCAGGCGGATACCGAAGCGACACCGAACGCGCTGATCGCCTTGTGGCAAAGCGCGAACGGCATCGCGCTTGAGCGTGCGCGACATATTCTTGGCGAGCTTCGCAGCAGCCCGGCGCCCGATCTCGCAATGCTGTCGGTGGCACTGCGTGAGCTTCGGAACTTGGCTTAGCCGCTGCTCGCTGCCCCCAGCCCTTTGTAGCAGCACCCCGTGGAGAACGCCGTCACGGAAAAACATCAGCCAGCGCGCGTTTGCGCGCCAGCTCACGATCAATCCGGTACAGCATTCGAAAAAACTTGAGATCCTGGTCCAAAAGCTTGAACAGCCGGCGCCAGCGCCTGCGCTCCAGGCCGAACCAGCCCGCCTTGCGGGTCAGACCCTTGCCGCAGCCCGGCACATTGGTGCGCTCGGTTATCTGCCAAGAGAAGAGACCCTCAAAGGGTGCCATGCCTTGCTGAGTTTAGGCACCGAATCGCGCTGGCGGGCGTTGAGGCGGTGCGGCATCGCGAACATTTCCGCGCGGCCCACCGTCATCGGTTCGTTGAAGAACCGGCAACGGTTGACGAAGCCATCGACCACCGCATCCAAGCGCCTGAGGACGCCCCTGGATTTGCTTGCCATGCCTGTTCTTTTTTGATTTGTCGCCAATCCGCGCTTGCGGCCGATGTGACGGAATTCCTCCCGATGGTGTCAGGATAGCGAGCTCCGACAAACGAGCTCCGACAAGCAAGCTCCGGGGATAGCCAGAATGACGGGAGTCGGATAAGCTCGATGAGCCCCGATCGACCCTTACCATGAGCCCGTCTGTCTCTGACCGCCGAAAGCTGCCTGCCGGGAGCCTGGCCCTCGATCACGTCGCGCATTACGTGCAGAACGTGGACGAGGCCGCTCGCGCGCTCGAGTCGCTCGGCTTCAGCGTCACGCCGCCCTCGGTGCAGACCACTCACGCGCCGGACGGCGCCCTGGTTTCTGCAGGCACGGCTTTCCGCAGCGTGATGCTCGACGAAGGCTTTCTTGAAGTCATCGCCCCGGTCGCGGACACCAGCCGCACGCGCCGGATGCGGGAACGAATGGCGCAGTACGCGGGTGTCCACCTCGCCTGCTTCGGGACGGCGGCGGCGAACGCGGAGCACGAGCGGCTCGCGCGGCAGGGCTTCGATCCGCTGCCCCTCGTCGAGCACGCGCGCGAGGTCGATCTGAACGGCAAGGCGGGGGTTGCGCGCTACCGGGTGGCCCACGTCAGACACGGCATGATGCCCGAGGCCCGTATCGAATATGTCGAGCACCTCACGCCGGAGCTCCTGTGGCAATCGCGCTGGCTCGCGCACGCGAACGGCGTCACGGGACTGGCGGCGCTGTTCGTCGTCGGCGACGACCTGCCGGCGGTTTCAGCGCGCTGGGCGCGCTTCAGCGGCTTGTCGCCGCTCGCCGCGGGCCCATTCGTGCGCCTGCAGGCGGGGCG
>MEQV01000156.1:0-22211 GCA_001770355.1 Betaproteobacteria bacterium RIFCSPLOWO2_02_FULL_62_17 | reverse complement strand
TCGCCGGCTATGCACTCGCGTGCGACGATCCTGCTTTGCTCCGCGCACGACTCGAGGCGCTCGGCGGCACGGTGCGCCAGATCTGCGGCGGCGTCTGGGGCAGCCTCCTTCCCGCGGCGCTCGGCGGGGCCTGGTTGTTCGGCACGCGCGAGGCGTTGGCGGGCTTTCTGCAGAGTCCTGACATTCCACCGAGGGGGCGGCCGGTGTGCGAATTCAAGCTTGTTCGCACGGCGGAGTTGGACGAATTCGGAGCAATCCTGGGACGAAACGGCTGGCGCTCCGAGGATTTCACGGTCTCGGAAGACGTGCTCGACCCGGCCACCGCGGAAGTGGAGGCGAAAGTGGGCGAAGTGATCGTGGTGTGCGTGCGCACACACGCGGTTCAGCAGTACCCGGTCGGCCGCGGGACGAGCTGGGTCAGCGGTTTCGACGAGGACTTGCGCGCCGGGAAGTTCGGCAGGCCCTGATTGGCTAGAATGCGAATCGTCGCCCGACCCTATCGAACCAACGGCGAAACATTCCCCATAGGAGATTGCACATGTCCATCGTCCGGCTCATTTTCGTGAAGGTCAAATCCGAAGACGCATCCGCCGCGGAGCGCATCTGGAAAGAGGACTGCGCGCCGCTGATGATCAAACAAAAGGGCTGCCTGTCCGAGGAACTGCTCAAGTCGACCGAAGTGCCCGGCGAATTCATCTCGTACGCCGAGTGGGACAGCCAAGCGAGCATCGACCGTTATCGCGCCAGCGCAGACCACGCGCTGATCAAGCAGCACGCCGGCGGGCTGAGGATCAAGGGACCGCCGCTCGTCAAGTGCTATCGGCTGGTATGACGAGATCGCGGCAGCCGTTAGCCGCCGGAGCGAAGCGATAACGCGAGATCCTGGGCTAGCCCAGAATCTCGCCGATGTGCCGATGAAATCCGTGGGGCACACCGCAAGCAGAACCGACGCGAGCCGGGGCGCACTCGCGAGCTTCCGCTTCTACGAGGAGCTGAACGACTTCCTGCCGCAGGAACGGCGCAAGCGCGAGTTCGAGTACCGCTGCGCGCGGGCGGCCACGGTGAAGAACGCGGTCGAGGCGCTGGGCGTCCCGCACACCGAGGTCGAGCTGATCCTTGCGAATGGCGAGCCGGTGGACTTCTCCTACCTGGTGCGCGAGGGCGATCGCATCAGCGTCTACCCGAAGTTCGAGGCCTTCGACATCGCGCCGCTGGTGCGCTTGCGCGAGCGGCCGCTACGCGAGTTGCGCTTCGTTGCCGACGCCCACCTGGGAGGGCTGGCGCGGTTTTTGCGCATGCTCGGTTTCGATACCCTGTTTCGAAACGACATCGCCGATGCCGAGATCCTCGCCTTGAGCTCGGGCGAGCGGCGGGTGGTGCTCACGCGCGACCGCGAGCTGCTCAAGTGCCGCTCTATCACCCACGGCTGCTATGTGCATGCGCTGGTGCCGCGCGAACAGCTGCGCGAGGTGGTCGAGCGGCTGCAGCTCGCATCGAGCGCGCGGCCGTTCAGCTTGTGCCTGCATTGCAACCTGCCGCTCGCAGGCGTCGGGAAGGAGGCTGTCGTGCATCGCCTGCCCCCCAACGTGGCCGCGACTTACCGGCGCTTCCATTGGTGCCGCGGCTGCGACCGCGTGTATTGGGAGGGCTCGCACTGGCAGCGCATGCGCGAGATGCTCGATGGGGTGCTTTAGGCAGGCATCCTTCACATTGCCCGGGCGTTCGCGTCAAGCTTCTTTCGACGCCTTGAAGGCGCGATCTGCCTTGGCGCCGAAGTAGAAGTCGCTTTCGGTCAATCCGCTGATCTTGTGCGTCCAGATTTCCACGCTGCACCTGCCCCAGGCGATGTGGAGATCCGGGTGGTGGCCCTCGCCTTCGGCGACTTCGGCCACCTTGTTGGCAAAAGCCATGGCCTGAGCGAAGTTCTTGAAGGCATACGTGCGCTCGAGGTGGCCGTCCGCGTTCAGGCGCCACCCCTCGTCCAGCTGCCGCAGCAGATCTTCCGCGCGGTTTTTCGCCATGGGTGGAACTCCACCGCGGCACGGGACGCATTTTTGATCGGCAAGGCTCATACGCGTTCCTCCTGGAAGTCGGTCCGGGTTCAACGGTGCTCAGCACCCCGGCAGACAGTCGATGCCCAGCCTCTCCGCGGCCTTGGCCCGCGCGGCAGTGGCGATCTCAAGAACTCTTCCCACGACTTCCCTGGACCGCGCCTGTGACTCCGGACCGGTCGCGTACTTCTCGAGAAGCTGCCGACCGAGCCTTTGGTGCCGCTGCTCGTCGGGCTGAATGTATTCGCGGTAGATGCGTACGGTTTCGGCGTCGCCACGCTGGCTGCAGAACGCCATGAAGTTCTCGTTGACCGCATAGGCGATGGACTCCAGTGTATAAAGCCCGCCGGCCACCCGCTCGACGGTGGTCGAAAGGCCGCGCAGGTAGTCGAAGAGCGGATTTGCCCCCGGCGGCTGAAATCCTCCAAGGTCGACGCCGAGAGCCACGAGCCGGTCGGCCACGAGCTGGAAATGCCCGGCCTCGTCCCCGGCCTGTCGGGCGAAGGCGATTTTCACGTCCACCTCGGGCGTGGTCGGCGTCCACGCCGCAGCCAGCTCGGCTACGTTGATCTCATTGGCGAGCGCGACCCGAAGCAGCGCAATCGCATCGCCCGACGCAGGGCCCAGCAGTGAGGTCTGACCCGCTCCGACGATGGGAGCAAGGCGCTCGGCCTTGAACGCGTCCAGTTCCTGAAGGAAAGAGCCAGCAGTCACGAGGATCCTCCTGTGCACCGGCCGGACAAGCGCGGGCGGCTTTCTCGACCGATGACGAGGCCGGGAAACATACCCGGGCGGGCCGCAAGGTAAAAGTTAGCACAAATGCTCCGGTGTTGTACACATCAACATGTCACTGGAGCCGCGGCTACCGCTGCGTGATAGTCATTCCCGAGACCCAGTCACCGGAGAAGATGGATCTGTTGCGCACGCTGGGCGCGGACCTGCGCACCGTGCCGGCGGTGCCGTACCGCGACCCCAACAACGACGTCAAGCTCGCCGGTCGTCTCGCCCAGGAACTGCCGAACGCGGTCTGGGCTAACCAGTTCGACAACGTGGTCAATCGCCATGCGCACTATGCGACAACCGGGACGGAGATCTGGCGGCAGACTGACGGATAGGTAGACGCGTTTGTTTGCTCCACCGGCACCGGCGGCACCCTCGCCGGTGTGGCGCGTTTCCTCAAGGAACGCAATCCGACGGTACGGATCGTACTTGCCGATCCGCACGGCAGCGGGCTCTACAGCTACGTGAAAACCGGCGAAATTCAGGTGCGGGGCAGCTCAATCCCTGAGGGGATCGGCTCCAGCCGCGTGACCGCCAACCTGGAAGGCACGCCGATCGACGATGCGCTAAGCATCGACGATCAGACCTGCGTTTCAATGGTCTACCGCCTGCTGCGCGAAGAGGGGCTGTTCGTCGGCGGTTCCAGCGGCATCAACGTCGCCGCGGCGGTGCAGTTGGCACTCGAGATGGGGTCGGGTCACCGGATTGTGACGTTGCTGTGCGACCGCGGCTCGCTCTACCAGGCACGGCTTTTCAATCCCGAGTGGCTCAAGAGCAAGGGGCTTGCGGCGAGCTAATGTCCGGGAAACCGTTTCACGGCGTCATCGTCGTACCAGCGCGCTACATGGGTGCGCTGAACTCCATGTGCCGCGCGCCTTCAAGCAGGCCGACGAAATCGCGCGTCTTCAGGTACACGTGCGTCTCATGGTCGCCCGCCTCGAAATAGAGATCGGGTCGAGTCATCAGACTATCGTCCCAGATGGTTTCCATGCCGTAGGCATTGCCGATCGGCGGGACGGCACCGAGGTCGCAGTCGCCGAAGCGCTCGCGCAGTTCCACTTCATCCGCGAGCCGCAACATGCGCCCGATGCAATTGCGCAACTCGCCGAGATTCACCCTGCGGGACGCAGGCAGCACCGCCATCAGGTATCGGTCATTCTCGTCCTCAAGAACGACCGCCTTCACGAGGCAGCCGGGCGCCAGTTCCATCGACCGGGCGGACTGCAGGCTGCTCCTGGTATGGGGGTGCGCCACGAGGTCGAAGGGAACCGGGTGCGCGGTGAGATAGTTAGCAAGCTTCATTGCCATGCCCATATCAACCTCCTGGACGGTGAAATGAGTGCAAGACCCATCATAGGCGCGCAATCAGGAAAGGTCCAGCACAGGCTGCAGCCCGATCAAGTCCCCCATGCGCGGCGCCTTCGCCCCGCATATGCGCTCCAAGTGCCCCCAGCCGGCGGCCGGGTTCGGATTCAATGGCCGGTGACGTGGTCATGCCACCAATTGCCGATTTCCTTGTCAAGCGACAATGCCCAAGCTGCGAACACCGCAGCCAGTACTCCGATCAGCATTGTGTTCACCGCCGCGTGGAAATTAGACGTGAAACCGAGCACGAATGGCGAGAGCACGAGCCACAGGCCCGAGATCATGTTGATCCACTCCTTCGCGCTTACGGTTCCGCCCAGAACGAGCAGCGAAAAGACGGCCAATACCAATCCGAAGATGACCGCATTCATCATCGCCGGCTGCTGCTCCGCAAAGCCAAGCGCCCACGGGGACACGGCAAGCCAAATGCCGAGCGCGACGTTGGTCCAGTCCTGCCATTTCATTGAAGCAATCATGGTCTTTCCTCCATTGCGTATGCAACGCATACAGGTGAATATTAGACAGCGCGCCTCGTCTCTTGTTCCGTGACCCTGCCCTCCGAACCTTGGTTCAAGGGGGGAGTCTTAACAATATGGGACAACGAGGCACAAATGAACCGCGCATGGGTTGGCATCAGTCGCATGGCTGGAAGCGCCACGATGGTGGCAGGGCTGGCGCTCGCCCTGTTCGCCGCCCCTTGCGCGCTCGCGCAGCCGAACTTCGAAGGCGAGCCCGTTGTGCTTGCCGCCGTCCCCGAGTTCGACGATCCGCTCTGGGCACGCACCGTGCTGCTCGCCGCCCCGATGTCTTTTGGCGGGCACGTGGGACTGATCCTCAACCGGCCCACACGCTTTTCGCTCTCGGCTGTTTTCCCGCAGCACGACCTGTCGAAGCTAGTGCATGATCGGATCTACTTCGGCGGACCCGTCTCCGCCGGAGTGATTGTCGCGCTTCTGCCGCGGGTCGAGGCGCCTGGCGCTGGAGGCGTGCTGCTCGGCGTGCGGCTGTACCTCGCTTATGGGGCGAAGCTGATCGACCGCATCATCGAACAAACGCCGAATGATGCGCGCTATTTTACGGGCCTGGTGATCTGGCTGCCCGGCGAGCTTCGCGTCGAAATCGACCGCGGCTTCTGGACGCTGCATCCGGCTGACACCACCACGCTTTTCCGCAGGGATACCGACCGGCTGTGGCCGGAATTGGCCCGTCCGGCGCACGGCCTGAGAACCTGGGCGCCCACATTCGGCTCACGCGCGCGCGAATATGCTGGTACTGCCACTGCACGCCGCGTTGCCGGTTCCGGGATGGTCCGAAGTCGCGTCTCTCAAACCGCCAGTACCCGATCGGCGATCACGCCGGCGAGGAAGCGTCCCGCCTCGCCGCCGGTCACCGCGCAGTGGTCGAAGGTAAGACTGAGCGGCATGACCCGATGCATCGCCGCTACACTGAAGACCGCAACGACCTAGTCCTTAATGCGCCCTGCTGGAACGCACCCTCACGGTCAATACCGCGGCGGTCGGGGGAAACGCCGCGCTGCTCAGCCTGGGCGAGAACTAAAGCAGGGGATGCAACGCCGCGGAGGCTCGATCCCTGCCTGCCGCATCCGCATCGGCCCTCGTGCCCGGCGCCGTCGCGGGCGGCTCGGCCAGTAGCGGCCGCAGGATTGGCTCCAGTTGCCGCAGCATCTGCACCGGCAGGGCCGAGGTGAAATCGTACCCGGCCGCCAGTTCGCCGGCGACGTATGCGGTGACGGTGCCGAAGTAGCGCTCGCCGATGAAGAACGCGAAGGTCGCCGCCCGATTGACGACCCGCGAAGACATTAACTGCCCGCCCCGGTTGTATACCTCGTAGCGATGATCGCCGGTGCCGGTCTTGCCCCCCAGGGGCAGAGGATCGCCCGATGCACTCCGGTAGACGCCCTTCAAGCGCCGCGCCGTGCCGCCCTCGACCACCCGCAGCAGCGCCCGGCGCAACACCTCGGCGACTTCGGCTTGCATCACGCGCACCCCGTCGCCGGCTTCCCGCGCGAGCAGCGTCTCGAACGGCGTATCGGCGGCGAAGTGAAGCGCCGCTATGCGCACCTGCGGCCGGCGCACGCCGCCGTTCACCACGATCCCGACGAGCGCGGCCAGACTCGATGGCCGGTCCGCGGATGCGCCAATCGCACTGGCCAACGACGGCACCAAACGCTCGAAGGGATAGCCCAGCCGCCGCCAGCTCGCAGCGATGCGTTCGAATGCCGCTGCTTCCAGGGCGATACCGATGCGCAGATCCTGCGCCTGATGCAACTTGCTGTTGAACAACCACCGATATGCCGCCTGGCGTTCGGCGGCGCTCGCCGCCACCGCCTCGGCGAAGTCCGCTTGCGGGCGGGTTTTCCGGTAAGCCACCAGCCACAATTCGAGCGGATGCACGCGCGCCAGATAGGCGCGGTCGGCAAGGTCGAAGCGATCAGCGGCAGAGGCGGCATACAGGCGCTTCAGACTCGCCTCGTCGCCTACGCGCAGGAACAGGGCGCCGCGCATGAAAGCGGCAAACGCGGCGTAATCGCCCTCCGGCTCGACAATATGAAAAACGATGGCCAGCCGGCGCGGTTCTGGCCGCACCGACGCGGCCAGCGCCGGTAGCAGCTCGTCCGGAGCGCGGCCGCGGTATTTGTGCCAGAACTGCCGCAGGAATTGCTGGCTCTCCAGGTCGGCGAAGCGCAGAAGCCAGTGGCGCCGCGCGCCCGCATCACCTTCCCGCAACCCGAGGCCGGGTGCGTCGGCCGCTTCGTAAGCATGGTAGTGGACCAGATCTCGCATCAGCCGGATGAACGCGAGATTGATCGACTGCTCGAGCGCTTCGGCGACCGTTGGCACGCGCGCATCGTCCTCGCGCCTGAAATTCGCGAAACGGTGCTCGCCGCCGCCGGTAAAGAAGGTCTCGGCAGGACTGGCCGAATAGCGCCGCTGCAGGGCCGCATCCAGCATGCGCGGCAAGCTGCGCTCAGCGCTGGCCGCCAAATGGGAGACCGCCCAGCGGCTGAGACGGTCTTCGCTGTGCAGCGCCATGCCGGCGAGTGCTTCGCGCGGCAACCCGGCATAGCGGGCGTGCAACTCCGCGACCGCCTCCAGGTAGGTGACGAGGGTTCTGAGCTTCGCGCTGGAGCCCAGATCGAGTTTCACACCGACGTTGATATCGAAGGGCTGGTCGAGGTTGTCGGCCTGCACGCGCAGCAGGTTGCCCATGGGAGAGGCCTCGTACAGCGTGAAGCTGAAGCGCACCTGCCGGGGATCCCCGCGCGCAAGCAGGCGTGATGCCGTGAACCCGCCTCGGCGTAAGGTCGATTCGTCGGCCAGGCCGGAGAGGAAGGCGGTGACAGCGGACTGAGCCGGACCGTCCAGTGTCGAGTGGGCATCAAGATCATGGTGGTCGAGGGTATAGAGATTGTCGAGGCCGAGCAGTCCGGCCAGCGACACGCGTGCGGCGTTCACCCCCTTCTTCAGAACGAAGGAGGCCGGCGGCGGACTCGCAGGCGTCGAGCGCAGATCGAGCGGCGCTGCCAGCGCTGCATCCCTCAGCAGGGGCGAGATCACACCGTCGCGCGCGAGGATGCGCAGGTAACTTTCGGTGAGGGCGGCAAGCCGATCGCGCTTTTCGCCGAGAAGCTCCGAGGGGCGGCGCTGCGCGATGATGAGCGAAAGCGTTTCCTTGAAGGCCTGGGCGAACGACGCCGGATCCGCGTCGCCGCCGGCGAGGAGCCGGTTCGCCCCGTCGAAGTCGCGGCCGTACCAGGCCCACAGGCCGTCGCCCAAACCGATGACTTCGCCGTGGCCGGGCACGCTGCCCAGCGGCACCGAGTTGACAAAATCGACAACAATGCGCCGGCGCGCCGCCAGGGTCTGCTCGCCGTCGAGGTAGGAACGCAGCGACGCGGACAGCATCTGGCGCAGCTTCTCGGCGGCGTCGCGCGTACGGCCCTCGGGGGAGTGCCGGTATTTTTCGATCTGGGTGGCGAGCGTGCTGCCCCCGGGTCGGGGCGCGGCGCTGTCGAGGCTGCGCGCCGCCTGACCCATCAGGGCCCGCGCCAACCGGTCCCACTCCACGGCCGGGTTGCGCAGGGGGCGCCCGTCGTCGAGCAACTCGCGATTCTCCACGTAGAGCAGTGTCGATACCAGCACCGGCGGGATTGATTCGAACGCCGCGTAGTGCCGCTCAGGGTAGCGACGCTGGTATAGCGGCTCGCCGCGGCGATCGAGCAGTCTCAGGCCAGCCTGCGACTTTTCGCGGTAGATGGGGTTCAGCCCGAGGCGGGCGAGCCCATTAAAAAGCAAGGACTGGCGTGCCTGGCCCTGGATGCGATAACCGGAGGAAGCCAGGCGCGGCAGCGCATCGTTCATCCGGCTGTAGCCCATGCGGATGTCATAGGGTCCCGATTGCGGCAGCCAAAGATCTGGATTGGCGCCGGGCTCGACGCGAAACGACAGGCCCTGGGCTACGCCCGCGAACAGGCGCGCCTGTAGTTCCGAGTAATACATTTCAGTCCACGCCCAGACCGCGGCGGCAGCGAGCACAGCGCCCGCCACGCGCCAGGTGCCGGCGTGGCGCCAAGCGCGAATGCTTGCTCCTGTGCGCTTCCCGGGCCGATCGCCGGTGCGCCTACTGCGGGTATCCATGCGGACCGCCCCTCCTGGGCGGAAACCAGACATCCACACGTTTGACCGGACAAGCGGCAAAAAATTTCTCGCCGGCAGCGGTAAATGTCGCGTTCCGGCTCATGGCAGCCGTGTTCACGACCCTGCAGTGGAGGATGCAAGCCGGATACCCGTGACATCGTCAGGGGCATGGGAGCATCGCAGCGACACAGTCCAGCCCGTGTGCATGGCACTCGAAGCGCGCGCAAAACCGTTTCGCTGCAAGGGTATCGGCGTCGCGGCCACCCGGAACGAAAAGGCGTTCGTCGCGGTCTAAACTAAATGATAGGAGTAAGCGATGTTCCTTCGACGCACACTGCGCATTCTGCTCGTCGCCGCGCTGTTGCTGTTCCCAGTGCGAGTGGTGATGGGAAGCGACGCGCCGGATATCTCGCAGCCGGTGATACTGGTCGCGAAGCGCGAACTCAGAGGCAGCTTGTTTGCCGCGACAGTCCTCGTCGTTCGGCCGATCGAGAATCGCGGGCACATTGGATTCATCGTCAACTTTCCCACCCGCACGACGCTGAGTGAGATTTTCCCCGGGCACGAGCCATCGAAGCAGATCGCCGAACCGGTCTATTTTGGGGGGACCTTCGCCACAAACCAGCTCTTCGCGATCGTCGAACGCGAGAAGAACCCTGGCGGCCTTTCCATTGCGCTCACCGACCGGTTGTTTGCGGTGTTCGATGCCCCCACGCTGGACCGCATCATCGAGCACGAGTCCGCGCACGCGCGCTTTTATTTCGGCATTTGCACATGGCGGTCCGGGCAGCTCGCCGCGGAAATCGCGGGCGGCTACTGGTACGTACTAGAACCGCGCGCCGACATTGTGCTTCGCAAGTCGACGCAGGACCTCTGGTACGAACTGGTCAACCGTTTGGAAACAGCGATGCGAATGATCTGACGGCGATGGGCCATCGCCTGCTGCATTCGGTGCCACCCAGCAACCGATATCGCTGCCGATTGCGCCGCCACCCCATATCTTCGCGCTCATCGAGAGACGATATCGCGCCGCACGCGGCTCGCGCATCTGCGTGGATCGCGCCGTTCAGCGCGCGGCCACCGCGAAGCCGTCGGCCGCTTGACCGGTTCCTTGCTCAGTGGCCGGCAACGTGGTCATGCCACCACCTGTCGATCTCCTTGTCCAGGGACATCGCCCAGGCGGCCAGCATCGCCGCAAGAGCTCCAATCAGCATGCTGTTCGCCGCGGCGTGAAATTGCGTGGTGAACCCCAGGGCGAACGGCGCCAGTACCAGCCACAGGCCGCAGAGCATGTTGACCCATTCTTCCCAAATGGCGCGGACCTGCAGCTCCATCAGCGAGAACACCATCAGCGCGAGTCCAAACGCCACCGCGTTCAGGGTCGCGGCCCCGTGCTCAGAGTAGCCGAGCGTCCAGGGAGACGACCAAAGCCAAAGACCAAGCAGAAAGTTGGTCCAGTCCTGCCATATCATCGATGCAAACGTGGTCATTCCTCCTCTGCGCATGCGTTCAATGCACTTACCCGGTTGGACAGCCGCTGCCGGATTTGGTTCGGCTGCCCTCTTTAGAGCCAGTCGGGGACGGGCAGGCCCCGATCGCGCAGAAAGCCGGCGTTGAACAGTTTCGAGCTGTAGCGCGCGCCCGAATCCGCCAGGATGGTCACTACGGTGTGTCCCGGCCCGAGATCGCCGGCCAGACGGATTGCGCCGGCAACATTAATCCCGCTGGAGCCGCCGAGGCATAGACCTTCGTCGCGAAGCAACCCAAAAATCACCGGGAGCGCCTCTGCGTCCGGGATCTGGTAGGCGTCGTCCACCGGCGCGCCCTCGATATTGCGTGTGACTCTGGAGAGGCCTATACCCTCCGTGATCGAGGTGCCTTCACTCTTCAGTTCGCCGTGCTTGATCCAGTGGTACATGGCCGCGCCCATGGGGTCGGCCGCGGCGGTGCGGATGGCGCCGCGGCGCTCCTTCAGAAATTGACTGACGCCGGCGAGCGTGCCCCCAGTGCCGATCGCGCATACGAACCCGTCCACTGTGCCGTTGGTCTGCTCCCAGATTTCGGGACCGGTGCCGCGATAGTGAGCGTTACGGTTAGCGGTGTTGTCCCACTGGTTGGCCCAGAGCACGCCCCGCGGCTCCTGCGCGGCGCGTTCCCGCGCCAGACGCTCCGAGACGCGCACATAGTTGTTTGGATCCTGGTAGGGCACCGCGTGCACCTCCATCAGTTCGGCGCCGCACAGCCGCAGCATGTCCTTCTTTTCCTTGCTTTGCGTCTCGGGAATTACGATCAGGGTGCGATAGCCGCGCGAGTTTCCCACCAACGCGAGGCCGATACCCGTGTTGCCGGCCGTGCCCTCGACGATAAGCCCGCCGGGCCGGAGCGCGCCGCGCTGCTCGGCGTCCCGAATGATGTAAAGCGCTGCGCGGTCTTTCACCGAGCCGCCCGGATTGAGAAATTCCGCCTTGCCGAGGATGGTGCAGCCGGTCAGCTCCGACGCCCGGCGCAGGCGGATGAGCGGCGTATTGCCGATCGCGCCGCTGAAGCCGTTGCTGATATTCACGGTTGTCCTCAGGGTCAATAAGCGTTGTGAGAAATCGGGTGGGAGATCCCCGGGTTCATGGCCGGTCCGGATCGAAATTCTTTTTCAATTCCTGCCAGCACAGGTAGTAATCGGGCTGCAGCACGCTCGTCTCCAGTGCGCCGGGCAGGGCCTCGGTGGCAAATTCGTTGCCGAACGCGGACTGGTATGGGAGCGCCGCCGCGGAGATTGACAGGCGTTCGGCTGGTCTGGCGCGTTCCTTTACTTTCATGCGAGTTCTGCTGATCGGTGTGATTACCTGCACCCTGTCATCGGCCGCGGCGGCGGCTTGCCGCCCTGGGCGAGCGCGGGGATAGGTGTCATATGCCACCGTCGGCGCGCAGTCCGGTGTTCGGTACCACCTGAACTGCGCGGTCATCCCATAGTTCAACCATGCCGTAGTCCTTCATGTTGGTCACCGCCAGCCGCACGCCAATGTGCCGTTCGCACCAATCTTCAACTTCCCGGCGCGCGCGCGTCACATCACGCCGAGTCGCGTCGATATTCCAAGCACCTTCAGCAACGCGAGCTGTGAAAATGCGAACCTCAATTCCCCGTTTCAGCCATTCCCTCACCCGCGCTACCATCGGTTCTACAGGTTCTCCTATGCGGAGTTCGTCTACGCACCCGTTGTATTTGGCCAGCGTTCCGTCAAGATCAACTGCGATCCACTGTCTCATTTCTGTCCTTTCCGCACATCACGCCCAGCCAGTCAGTTGTGGCGGACGGCTTCGCCGCGGCACCATTTGGCGTTGGGGTTCAAACCAGTACATCGCCGGGGACTTCGGCATCTGGAGGAATTGCGGGCAGCATATTGAGCTTCGCATATAAGGGGGTGAAATCGGACCGAGTCTCCCGCAGCAGCTGCTCAAAGCTGTCAATGACGAAGTAATTCGCCTGATAGCTGTCTATGTTGTATTCGGTGCGCATGATGCGTATAAGGTCAAAGCGGATGCGGTGTGGCAGTTTGCTATCCACGCTGTATGCGAGTTCGCCGCTGGAGGAAAGCAGGCCCGCTCCATAGGCGCGCAGGTTCTCCCCGGCGCGTATCAGGCCGAATTCGATGCTGTACCAGTACAGCCGGGCGAGGAAACCCAGCGCATCCAGCTGCAGCGCCTTCAGACCGCCAATCCCGTACTCCTGCAGATAGTCGGCATAGACCGGGTCAAACAGCAGTGGCACGTGGCCGAAGATATCGTGAAACACGTCGGGCTCGACGATGTAGTCAGCCTCTTCGGGTTTGCGCAGCCACACGGTCACCGGCAAGCGACGCTTGGCGAGATGCTTGAAAAACACGTCGTCCGGGATTAATCCAGGCACCGCCACCAATTCCCAGCGCGTGGCACGTCTGAGCCTGGCGGAGATCTGATTGAAGAGAGGAATGGCGCCACCGGCATCCAGCTGCGTCAGGCTATCCAGGAACTGCGTGCATGCATACTTCGGCACCTGCCGCGACTGCCGTTGGTACAAGTGCTTATAGAGCGTGTGCTCATCAGTCGTGTACGCAGACCAGTTCTGCTCGACAACGAAATCCGTGCCAGCGCGGCTGTAATTGCCGCGCAGCTTCCCGCTTTCCTTGGCTTGCCGGAACGAATCGGAGCGTGGACATGTCGCCGCCGCCTTCGCAAGCTTGACCGCCTCAAGGGGGGAGGGATAAAGCCGCGGTGCCTGCGTCAACATCGAAGGTCAGGCTCAGGCCACGGGCTTGAGCACGCCACGGCGCATCTGGTCGAGTTCCAGGGACTCGAACAGCGCCTTAAAGTTGCCCTCGCCGAAACCCTCGTCGCCCTTCCTCTGAATGATCTCGATGGGCCGTGGATGCGGGCGAAACTCTGTGCAAAGCTGCCGGGCTCGGCATTGATGATGAAATTGATGTCGCCTTGTTTGTACAGGGTCACGTCCTTGTGGCGGTGCTTCGCCGCCGCGATAAAACCCATCTGCCTGAATAGCGTGGCCAGCGCTTTCGGATGCGGCGCGGCATACTCGACGAATTCAAAACCGTCGGTTCCCATCGGGTTTTCCCAACGCGCTGCCATTGACGCTTCCTTCTATTTCCCGCCGAAAAATTATAGTCTGGTACAACAGATACGACTCTCAAATAAACCATAAGTTTGCTAAGGAATTGCTGAACAAGTATTGATTGGAAGCACGGTCGATAAGCGGTTCCCCCTTGAAGTGGCGAATTACCAGGTGGCATGGCGCCCCTGTTCAATATTTCCCCAAAAAATTAGGGACTACCATTCACATTGCCCATTATCAAACACGTCGCCGGAACTAAATGGGTCCCGATTTGTACTAAGGTATTAGAGGTGTGTCAGATGTTGCGACGCAACAGATGGTTCTGCCCCGTTTGTCAGCTTAGTTGAAATATTGCAGGGCTCGGTCAACGTCGGTAATCACAGCGGCGTTAATGAATAATAAGATGACGCGACAGGAGGGCTGAACATGGAAGCCAAACCTGGGGAAGTTATCTCTGCACTTCACGAAACGCAGCCACGCCGCACAGGCGAGGATGGCGCGGGTTTCGCCAGCGACAAGCGCGGCGTGGTTTTGACCAGGGCACGTGCGCGCTACGAAGACCAGCGTGAAGAGGAATACTCGCTGGATGAGTATCTCGATCTGTGCCGCCACAATCCTGGCGCCTACGCGACCGCGGCCGAACGTCTGTTGATGGCAATCGGCGAGCCCGAACTGCTCGACACCCGCAAGGACCCGCGCTTATCGCGCATTTTCTCCAACAAGGTCATCAGGATCTATCCCGCCTTCCGCGACTTTTACGGGATGGAGGACACGATCGAACAGATCGTGGCATTCTTCAAATACGCCGCGCAGGCGCTCGAGGAGCGCAAACAGATTCTATATCTGCTCGGTCCGCCCGGTGGCGGAAAAAGCTCGCTCGCCGAAAAACTGAAACAACTGATGGAGTGCAAGCCTTTCTACTGTCTGAAGGGCTCGCCGTTGAATGAGACGCCACTTGCTCTATTTTCGACGCAGGAGGACGGCGCGGCGCTGGAGGACGAATTCGGCATCCCGCGCCGCCACCTCAATTCAGTCCTGTCGCCGTGGGCGCTCAAGCGATTGCGCGAATACGGGGGTGATATCACCCGATTTCGTGTTTTGAAGCGGTATCCATCGGTACTGGCGCAGATCGCGATCTGCAAGACAGAGCCCGGAGACGAGAATAATCAGGATATCTCGGCGCTAACCGGCAAGGTCGACATTCGCAAGCTCGAGCAGTTCGCGCAGGACGACGCGGATGCCTACAGTTATTCGGGCGGACTGTGCCGCGCGAACCAGGGGCTGCTCGAATTCGTGGAAATGTTCAAAGCGCCGATCAAGGTGCTGCATCCTCTGCTCACCGCGACTCAGGAGGGCAATTACAAGGGTACCGAGGGCTTCGGCGCGATTCCGTTTGACGGCATCATCCTTGCTCACTCGAACGAGTCGGAATGGCTGGCGTTCAAGAACAACCGCAACAACGAAGCGTTTCTCGACCGGATCTACATTGTCAAGGTGCCCTACTGCCTGCGTGTATCCGAGGAGATAAAGATTTACGAAAAACTGATCCAGAACAGTTCGCTGGGCGCAGCGCCTTGCGCCCCTGGCACGCACAAAATGATGGCGCAGTTTGCGGTGCTGACGCGCCTGAAGGAGCCCGAAAACTCCAGCATTTTCTCCAAGATGCGCATCTATGACGGCGAGAACCTGAAAGACGTCGATCCGAAGGCGAAATCCATCCAGGAGTATCGCGACTATGCCGGCGTGGACGAAGCCATGAACGGGCTTTCCACCCGATTCGCCTTCAAGGTGCTGTCGAAAGTTTTCAACTTCGAGCATAACGAGGTGGCCGCCAATCCGGTGCACCTGCTATATGTGCTCGAACAGCAAATCGAGCGCGAGCAATTCGCCGCGGATACCGAGAAGAAGTATCTCGCTTACCTGAAGGAGTACCTGTCGGCACCCTACGCCGATTTCATCGGCAAGGAGATTCAGACCGCCTACCTCGAGGCGTATTCCGAATACGGGCAGAACATTTTCGACCGCTATGTCACTTTCGCCGATCTGTGGATCCAGGATCAGGAATTCCGCGACCCGAATACCGGCGAAATCCTTGACCGCAGCCAGCTCAACGACGAACTGGAGAAGATCGAAAAGCCCGCCGGAATCGTCAACGCCAAGGATTTCCGGCACGAGATCGTGAACTTCGTGCTGCGCGCGCGCGCGGCCACCGGCGGGCGCAATGCCTCCTGGACCAGCTATGAGAAGCTGCGCACAGTGATCGAGAAGAAAATCTTCTCCAGTACGGAGGATCTGCTCCCGGTCATTTCGTTTAACGCCAAAGCCTCGTCGGAGGAGCGGCAAAAACACCAGAATTTCGTCGACCGCATGGTCGAAAAGGGCTACACGGTCAAACAGGTACGACTGCTCGTGGAGTGGTACCTCCGGGTGCGAAAATCCACATGAGGCCGCCATGATGGGGCACATGGCCCGAATGGCGCTACCTCCGAAGCGGGGAAGCAGCACGGGGGTGTAGTTTCCATGCTCAAATTTTCGCCGGCGATACGCGGGCGCTCTCCCGCGGGAATGGTGGGTCGGGATACTGCAAATGTCGGCAATCGTAGACCGGCGGCAGAACGACGGGCACAAGAGCGCGGTTAACCAACAGCGCTTCCTGCGCCGCTACCGCGCGCTGGTGCGCGAGGAGGTCGCGCGCGCGATTACCGGTCGAAAAATCGCCGAGGCCGATCGCGAGGCCTCGATTTCCATCCCCGCACGGGGCCTGCATGAGCCGGTGTTCTCACACGGCGCGGGCGGGCGGCGCGAATTTGTTTTGCCGGGTAATCGGGAGTATGTCTGCGGCGACGAGCTGGCGCGCCCGCAAGGGGGCTCGGCGCAGGGCGCGGGCGGGCGGGCAAGCCCTGACGGCGAGGGCGAGGACGCTTTCCGCTTCCACCTGTCGCGCAAAGAGTTCCTCGATTTCTTTTTCGAGGACATGGCGCTGCCGAATATTGCGAAAACCCACCTGACCTCGATTCCGCAGTCGAAGCGCGTCAGGGGCGGCTACCGCACTGACGGCTCACCTTCCAACCTGGCGGTTGTCCGCACGCTGCGCGGCTCGCTGGCGCGGCGACTGGTACTTTCCGCGTCGAACCGTGCCCGGCTTCGCGAAATCGAAGAGGAACTTGCGGCATTGGAGCCCGAGGACCCGCGCGCCGTTCCACTCCTGGCCGAACGCGCGGCCATGATAGCCGGGATCGCGCGCATCCCGTTCATCGACAGCTTCGATCTGCGCTACCGCAACCGGGTTGTCCAACCGCACGAAATAGCGCAGGCGGTGATGTTCTGCATCATGGACGTCTCCGGCTCGATGGATGAGAACCGTAAGGACCTGGCCAAACGGTTTTTCATCCTTCTGCATCTGTTTCTATTGCGCCATTACGAGCGCATTGCGATCGTCTTCCTTCGCCACCACACCAGCGCCAAGGTGGTCGAAGAGGAGGAGTTTTTTCGATCGACCGAGTCTGGCGGGACGCTGGTATCGAGCGCGCTCGATCTTGCCTTGAAGGAGATCGGCGAACACTTTCCGGTCGAGCAATGGAATATCTATGTCGCCCAGGCCTCCGACGGCGAAAACTGGGAAAACGACTCGTCGCGCTGCCGGGACCTGCTGGTGAACGAGTTGCTTCCCAAAGTCCAGTATTTCGCCTACATCGAGATCAATAACGCGGAACCGCAGAACCTTTGGGCAAACTACGAGAAGGCGCGGGCCGCGCACGACAATATCGCCCTGGGCCGGGTGCGGGAGCGCGCCGATATCTACCCGGTGCTGCACGAATTGTTCGCCAAGAAAAGCGCCTGAAAGACTGACGGTGAGGCCATGTCCGAACCATTCCTCACGCCGAACCCAGGTGCACCACGGCATGCGGCGCCCATGCCCTCGGTACCTGCGCGCCGATCCACCGCGCCATTGCCGGGCGGGTCGGAGTGGACTTTCGAGGAAGTGGAGCGCTACGACCATGAAATCGCGCGCGTTGCCGAACGCTACCGGCTCGACACCTACCCAAACCAGATAGAGATAATCAGCGCCGAGCAGATGATGGATGCGTATGCCTCCAACGGCCTGCCGCTGGGCTACACCCACTGGTCCTTCGGCAAGCGTTTCCTCGCCACCGAGCAAAACTACAAGCGCGGCCAGATGGGCCTGGCTTACGAAATCGTGATCAACTCCAACCCATGCATCGCGTATCTGATGGAGGAAAATACGCTGGCGATGCAGGCGCTGGTCATCGCGCACGCCAGCTATGGCCACAATTCGTTCTTCAAGGGCAACTACCTGTTCCGAACCTGGACGCAGCCGGATGCCATCATCGATTATCTGGTGTTCGCGCGCCGCTACGTCGCCGAGTGCGAACAGCGTCATGGCGTAATGGAGGTCGAGCGTGTACTCGATGCCTGTCACGCCCTCGCCAATCTCGGCGTCGACCGGTACAAACGGCCGCCGAAGCGCTCGCTGGCCGAGGAGCAAGCGTTACAGCAGGAACGCGAGCAGCTGCTGCAGATACAGGTTAACCAGATCTGGCGCACGCTGCCGCGACGCAAGCAGGACGCGGGGCAGGCGCCGGAACGCCCATTTCCTCCCGAGCCGCAGGAAAACGTGTTGTATTTTGTCGAGAAGCACGCGCCCATGCTTGAGCCCTGGCAGCGCGAAATCGTGCGGATTGTTCGAAAACTCGCCCAGTACTTCTATCCCCAGCGCCAGACCCAGGTCATGAACGAGGGTTGGGCGACGTTCTGGCATTACACCATCACGCAGACGCTGTACGACGAAGGCCTGCTCCCGGATAACATCATGCTGGAAATTCTGCATTCCCACACAAATGTAATCGCCCAGCCCGGCTTCGACGACAAAACTTTCGGCGGGATCAACCCCTATGCGCTCGGTTTCGCGATGTACCGCGACATCCGGCGCATATGCGAATCACCCACCGACGAGGATCGGCGCTGGTTTCCGGACATTGCCGGATCCGACTGGCGCGACACACTTAGGTTCGCGATGCGCAACTTCAAGGACGAGAGTTTCATTGCGCAGTTCCTCTCACCCGCCCTTATCCGCCGGTTCCGCCTGTTCTGCATCACAGACGATGGCCATTCCGAGAAACTGAAGGTCAGCGCGATTCACGACGAGGGCGGTTACCGCATGGTTCGCGATACACTCGCGCGCCAGTATGCGCTCGCGGAACGCGAGCCCGACCTCCAGGTGGTGGGCGTGGATGTCTCCGGCGACCGCTCGCTGACGCTGCGCCATTTCCGCCAGGAACGGCGGCCGCTGGCACAGACCTACAAGGACGTCATGAATTACCTTGCGACGCTGTGGGGATTTACGGTCAGGCTGCAGACCATGAACGAGGCCGGCAGCATCGAGTCAACCCACGAATGCCGTGTCGAGAAGCGCGCGGGCATGCGTCAGCCCGATGCCGCCGCTTGGGTGCTCACCGACGCATTCCTGCATCGCGATTAGTTGTCCGCCGCTGATTTGGCGTGGCCCGATGGCATCTGGCAATAGCAGGCTATTGCGCCGCCGAACTCCTCGCACAGGCCGAGCCGCATGCTGGCGCCGCCGATATCGGCGATCAGTCTGGAGGTGGCCAACATCGCGCTGGGAGAGTTCCTAGCCCAGCGCCTTTCCCCAGGCTTCGCGCAGCTTCACCAAACCGGCGCTCACGTCGGCGCCCAGATGCACGCGCATCGCGCGGCGGTCGCGCTTGCCCAGGCACACGAAGTCCCCGAGCGCCTGCGCCGCCTTGAGCACGCCGAAGGTATAAGGCTCGCCCGGGATGGCGAGGTCCTGGGCATCGTCCGAGGTAATCTGCAGGAACACTCCCGAGTTCGGCCCGCCCTTGTGCAATTGTCCGGTCGAGTGCAGAAAGCGCGGCCCGTATCCGAGCGTGGTGGCCACTTTCATCTGATCGCGCGCGCGCACGCGCATGCCCTGCAGCGCCTGATGCGCGGCCTCCGTGCGCTCCACATACGCGTTCAGCGCGACGTAGTCGCCCGGCTTGACGCGTGCCAGGTGCGCCTTCAGCGCCGCCTCCAGGGTGGTGGCGCCCTTGAGCGCCGCGCGGCAGGCGGCGTCGCCGTATATCTTCACTCCGTCCGCGGCAAGTAGCGGCGCTTCCTCGGGCAGGCTGCCTTTTTTCTTGTATTCGTCAAGAAAACTCTTGGTGAAGTCCTTGCTCTCCTGCACGTTCGGCTGGTCGAACGCATTGATACCCATGAGCGAGCCCGCCACCGCGGTCGCCATCTCCCACAGGAAAAACTCTTCGCCCAGATTGATCAGGTCGGAGAGCTCGATGCGCACCACGGGATGTCCCGCTTTCTCGAGCGCGGCGACTTTCGCATCCTGCGCCGCGTCGGCGCCGCCGGAAAAGCGGATGTAAGCAAAGAAGCGATCGGTTCCGTAGGCCTCCGGCGCGCCCAGCGGCTCGTCGTCGATGGGAACAATGCCCTTGCCTTCCTTGCCGGTGCTCTCGGCGATGAGCTGCTCCATCCAGGCGCCCAGGTCGCCGATCGCAGGGGACGTAACGAAGGTGATCTTGTCGCGCCCCTGCCTGGCCAGCTCGCCCATCGCGACGCCGAGCTTCACGCCTGGGTTATCTTCCGGCGGCACACAGGAGTCGCAGCTATGGCGCATGCGCTCGGCCCGGTACAGCAGGTGCTCGACGTTGACGCCCATGATCGCGGCGGGAACGACGCCGAAGTTGGACAGCGCCGAATAGCGTCCGCCGATGTCCGGCACGCCCGGCAGGATGTCGCGGAACTTGCTCTCCTTGGCCAGGCCCTCGAGCAATGAGCCCGGATCGGTGATGGCGATGAAATTCTCGCCGGCCTTGTCGCCCTTGACCTTGCGCATCTGCTCGAAGAAATACTGGTAGAACACCAGCGGCTCGGTGGTCGATCCGGATTTACTCGACACGATGCACAGCGTGGTTGCAAGGTCCACGCGCTTCTCGAGGTTGCGCACCTGGTCGGGCACGGTGCTGTCCAGGACATGCAGCTCCGGGAAGCCTTCTACGACACCGAAGGTCATGCGAAAGACCTCGGGACACAGGCTGCTGCCGCCCATCCCGAGCAGCAGCGCATGCTTGAAGCCGGCCGCGCGCACCGATTCGGCCACGCTGCGGATTCGCGTCAGGTGGTGCACCTGCCGCTCGGTGACGTGCAGCCAGCCCAGCGCGTTGGCGATGATCTTCTGGTGCGCGGGGTCCTTGTGCCACAGGCCGGGATCCTTCGCCCAGAGCCGGCGCACGAAGCCCGACTGCCGCAGCTCCTTCAGCTTCGCCTGCACGCCGGCATCACACGCACCCAGCGCATAGGTCTGCCGGCTCAGCTTGGCGCCAAGCAGTTCCTTGCGCTTCTGGCTGATCACCCCCATCAATTGATCGAACGATTCGAGGAACAGCTTGGCGCCGTCCGCGAGCAGCTTCCTGGAGACCTCACTGATATCGATTTTGCAATCGGCCAGGCGGTCCATGATCGCGCGGGCATCAGCGACGCCTTCGAGCAGGGTGTTGCGCAGCTTGCCGTGGTCGCGAAACGCGTTGTAGGTGGCCGCCGGCATGGTATTCACCGTGTCCGGGCCGATCAGCTCGTCCACGTAATAGGTGTCGGGATACTTGGGATTCTTGGTGCCGGTGCTGGCCCAGAGCAGGCGCTGCACTTTCGCGCCCTTTGCCTTGAGCGGCTGGAAGCGGCTGCTTGAGAAGATCTCCTGGAATTTCACGTAGGCGATCTTGGCATTGGCGATGGCCACCTTGCCCATGAGGCTCTGCAGCGCCGCCTTGTCCATGGGGGAGGAAGCTTCCTTCAGCTTCGCCTCGAGCAGGCTGTCGACCAGGGTATCGATCCGGCTGATGAAGAAACTGGCGACGGAGGCGATTTTCCTCACGTCGCCGCCCGCGGCACTTAGTTTCTCGAGCCCCGACACGTAGGTCGACGCCACCTGCTCGTACACGTCGACGCCGAACAGCAGGGTCACGTTGACGTTGATGCCCAGAGACAACAAGTGCTCGACGGCCGGCAAGCCTTCGGGCGTGCCGGGGACCTTGATCATGATGTTCTCGCGCCCGACGGCCTTGTGCAGGCGCACCGCCTCGTCTATCGTCCCTTGCGTGTTGAACGCCAGGTCCGGAGACACTTCGAGGCTGACGTAGCCGTCGCGGGTCTGGGACTTCTGGTACACCGGATACATGAGGTCCGCGGCGTCCTGGATGTCCCGAATGGCGAGGGCTTCGTAGATCTCCTTGATGCCGGTGACGGTGGAGGCGATCGGCATGAGCGCCTGGTTGTAATCGGTGCTGCCGCCGATGGCCTTCTCGAAAATTGACGGGTTGGAGGTGATGCCCATCAGGCTGTCGTTGTCGATCAGAGCCTGCAGCTCGCCGGAGGTGATCAGTCCTTTGCGGATGTAGTCGTACCAAGGGCTCTGGCCAAATTCGCGGAGCTTGACCAATGGATTCGTAGTTTGCAATTGCGCACTCATTTTTTCTCCCCCTTTTTCATCTGTTCCTTGGCGGCCGCAACCACATTCTCGACCGTAAACCCGAATTTCTTCAGCAATTCCTTCAATGGCGCCGATGCGCCGAAGGTCGTCATGCCGATGCTGGCGCCGGTCGCTCCGACATAGCGCGCCCAGCCGAAGGTGGACGCCTGTTCGACCGAGACTCGCGCCGTGACCGCTGGCGGCAGCACGCTGTCGCGGTAGGCCTGCGGCTGGTG